>NZ_JAJUFV010000073.1 GCF_029263575.1 Microbacterium sp.
CTCCTGCAGGTCGAGAAGAGTTTCCGCATGTCGAAGGGCGACCTGAAGGCGCGGCCGATCTACGCGCGGCTGCGCGATTCGATCGACGCGCACCTGCAGATCGTCGTCGCAGCGTTGGCGGTGTCGCGATGGATCGAGGAGGCGACAGGCTGGTCGATCCGGAAGTTCGTCCGGCAGCTACGCGTCTACCGCGAGGGCGTCGTGACCATCGGCGACCAGGAGGTCGCGACCGCGGTCCCGCGCGAGGAGGACGCCGCGTCCGCGGTCGAGGCGATCAAGACCCGCGTCACCGCGGGGCACTAGCGTGAGCCAAGTCGGGAACTCTTCCTGCTTGGTGTCTGAGGGAAGGCGCAATCCCGCACGCTCCGCGAGCTGCTTCGTGAGCGACTCGAACGACGGCAGGTTAGACGGGGCGCCCATCGACGCACCGGCTCCAACGACGAAGACCAGCGTCCGCTCCGCGTGCGCGTCGACCACCTCCTGAGGGAGGTCGACGTCGGCCGTGATCCACCTCAGCTGTATCCGTTTCGGGACGGTTCGACTCGCTCATACACGTTCTCTTCGAGTCCGCGCATGTCGCGTTCGATCTGCTCGGCGAGAGGGGGCCGGTCGATCCGTACGCCTAGTTCGACGTTGTTGTACTCGGCGCTCCAGGAGAAGTTCGCGCTCGTGATGACGACGGTGCGGTGATCGATCACGAGGAACTTGGCATGGTTCCTCGTAACGTTGCCGTGCAGTTTCTTGGTGCGATGTACACGGGCCGGCGCGAGGCGCTTCGCGATCTCGGGGGCAGAGGGGCCGCTGCTGCCGTCGGTCGCATTTCGGTCCACGTAGACGGTGACGTCAACGGACGGCCGTCTCGCGGCCGATCGCAGCGCCGCCCATAATCCTGAGCTCTTCTGGAAGTTGTAGGTCGAGCAGGTGATCGACGTGGCGGCGCTGTCCACGAGATCCACGATCGACGTCGTGAGTGCGCTCGAGGTGGCGAGGTGGGCGGGAAGTGTCCAGAGCGGGTCGATGGTCGCATCGGCAGAACGGGCTCCGATGATGCCGTACATCGCCCCCGTCAGACCCGCGCGGTCCTCTCGAAGGCCGCCTGAGGTGATGATGCTGTTGACTCGACTCTTCTGCGCGGGCGCCAGTGACGACAGCGCAGATCCCACGCTTTCGCCTGCTTTGAGACCTGATGCGATGTGTTCGGCATCCGTGCGACTGAGGAGCTTGCCCAGCTCGCGCATCGCGTGGCGCTGTCGCGCCAGGAGGTCAGGGCTGTTCGAAGAAGCCATAGCCCACGGCGCCGGGGAGATCGACGAGAAATCGGCGGTCCAGGAACCTGTTCGCCCGTTCGCACGACGTCTCGGAAGCCATCGCGCAGGTGTGGCAGGCAGCGCCGTGGAGGAAGTCCTCGTTATCTCGCGGTGTGCGCTGCGCACACACCGGATCAGACGAGCAGCGCGTCGCGCGTCGGAGTGCTTGTGACAGAACCCGCTCGAGGTTGTCGTGGTCGGAGAGCTGCACCAGGCCTCCGAGCGTACCGTCAGAGTCAGCGGCCGTCGTGACGATGAGGATCCCGGCGGCCGCCGGACGGTCATCATTCGCCTGCCACGCATAGATGCGTTCCGACAGGCTGGCGGCAGAGTATCCCGAGTACATCGCCATCTCTCGAATGAGCACGTGAGCGAGTGTGTGGAGCAGCCAATATCGCGGCGGTTGCATACGCGTCTCGTGGCCGACGTTCTTCGCCGACTCAGAGAATCGCGCCTCGAAGTTGCGCTTGTGGGCTGCAGTGTGTGACGCCCAGAGGTCCGAATCCTCGATCTGGCTCTCCCACGATGCGACGCGCTGTTCATCGAGCTGGAGGAACATCCCCTCGCCGCGATCTTCGGTGGCTACCGTCCACGAGAGCTTCTGGCGCGAGAGCGGTACGAGGCGGTGTGCAAGGTCGGCCGCGCGCTCCATCTCATCGATCCGGGTGAAGCCGGTGAGGGCATTGACCTTGCGCAGCTTGTCGACCGCGTGCACCCGCGCGATTCCACGCGACGTCACGGCATGGTGCACGCCTCCGCGTGGTCGCGATAGGACGAGGCCGCTCTCGGCATCTGGGACCGTTTCATGAGCGAGCTTGCGATCAAGATATGCCCACTCCGGCGCCAACAACGTGATCGGATCGAAGTTCTCGATGGCAGCCTTTTGCGCCTCTTCGTCAGGTTCCTCGAGAGCCGCGGCGATGGCGGCGGCAAGTGCGTCGTCCGAGAGGGTTGCCAGTGGGGATTCCGAATCATCCAGCTCGTCTCGGATGCGTTCGAGGTCGTGATGATACTTTCCGAATCGTTTCGGACCGATGGCATCGATGATCTCGGCACCGATCGTGGCCGGGGTCGATGGATCTTGCTCGGGGATCACGATGACTGACTGCGTCGCCGGGAACCAGAGGTTCGAAGCTCCGAGGAGCATCACGCGGGTCTCGTGGGTGCAACCTCCCGCGTCAAAGCGCGCGAGGTGAGGGTGACGTCCCCGGCAACGCGGCAGCTTCGTCCGCCCGGCTTCGCCTTGGGCCTCGTTCATCGGTCGGCGAGCACGACATGAGAGGCACATGATCGTGGCTGAGGCGCCCTTGCCGACAGTGCGCTCGCTCATCGCCAGGGTGGCGTTCTCCACGCCGGGTGCAGGGCAGCTGTCGCCGCCATGCACCCACCAGTCATAGGGGAACTCATCGAGATGCCCGTCGGGGCAGGCGAGCAGGTAGCGCGCGGGAACCGTCGATGCGCGTCGCTTCGGACTCCTGCCGCGATGGCCGGTGCACCCAACATGGTGGAACGCTGCCTCGTCTGGGCGGAAGGGGTTTGTGTTCTTATACTCGAACTGCGTGACGCGGGCGAGCCGGTCGCATCCAGTGCATCGAAGCCACTGCGGGAAGAAGCGCGCAGGCATCCCGACGTCGTTGCCGTCATCGTGCAGTCCCACGGAGTGAACCCTGGGGAACGGTCGCAACTGGACGACGCGAGGCCCCAAGAAGGTGCGCACCGCGTCCAGCAGACGCGGGGCATGGATCGTGTCGACGTTGTCCAGGCGGTCCCAGATGCGGTTCCATTCGTCGAGCCCTGTCGGCATTACCGTGAACTGCGGGAGATCCATGACGGATCCCGGGCCATAGGTGTACATCAGCGAGGACGGTCGCGCGGACCCCACGCGCCCGAAATTCTTCGACGCCCCGGTCTTCGTATCAGTCACTTCCGGCCCCCTTCGTCGTCGCGGCCGCCCATGCGGGTTCTCCTTCGCGTAACTCGGGCGCTAGACGGTTCTCGTGAAGCGGACTGACGAGCAGATTGATCTCAGGCTGGACCTCGCGCATTGAGTTCGCGAGCGCGAACGGGGCGTCGGCGGAGCTGCTCAGGTCGGTGCGAGCCTCCTCGAGCGACACCATCAGCGGGGCCTCGTCGGTCGGCCGGGCCACCCGTTCATACACGAGCGACTTGCCTTCCGCCTTCACGTACAGACGGCGCTTCTTCCACTGCCCGACGCGGTTCTCGAGACGCTGCGCGACCAGGTCGGCGGTGGAGTCGTCGCTTGCCCATCGGGCGCGCTCCGCGAGGCGCTCGATGAGTGTGGCGACCCGGTCCGTCGCCTCTTCGATTCGGCCCGCGGACTTCTCGGGGGAGAGCCCGTCGTCGACAGGAGCGTCGAGCACGCGCGCAGCAGCGACGAGGATCGCCGCGACAGACCGATCGAGCGACGTCACAGAAAACGGCGTGATGGAGAGCGGTTCGACCTGCGAGTAGAACGTCTCGTGGTAATGCCGGAACTGTTCGAAGTGAGCCAGGTCGCGAGGGCGAGCCCAGTTGCTGAGAGTGACGACCAGTCCGGGGCGTTCCGCACTTCGTCCTACGCGCGATGAGGCCTGAATGTACTCAGCCGTGTTCTTCGGCTGCCCGACCATCATCATGAGACCGAGCCGGTCGACGTCGACGCCGACCTGCAGCATTGAGGTCGCGAGTACGACGTCGTGTGGATTCTTCGCGCGTTCAGCGACCTTCTCTCCTGCCTTGCGTGCATCGCTCATCGCACGCCTGCCCGCCGTTGAATCGAAAGTCGGCGAGAACGGCGTCGCCATGTCGTCCAGCGTCGCCGTGATGTCGCTGCTCCCCGCTCGGGACGTCAGTTCGGCGTAGTTGAGCTGTCCGTAGCCGGTGCCGTAACGCTGAGGGAAGAACTTGCCGGGGCGCCGCTTCTGGATCGCGGTCTGGATGTCGTCGGATACGTAGCGAGCCATGCCTGCAAGTTCTCTCGTCGCGTTGAAGTAACCGACGAGCGTCAGGTACGGGTCAGCGCTCACAGTCGCGCCATCGGCTGGTGGAACAGCTTTATCGAGCAGGAGCTGCCCGGTCGAGAGAAGTGTCGACGCAACCGTGATCTCGGCAGTTGTCAAGCGCACCCCCGTCGTCGAGACACCGACGTAGCGACGCCCCGGACGCTCGGCTGACGGCGGCACTTCCCTCGAGAAGAACGTGTCGGCGACGTCGAGGACTTGCGGGGGAAAGATCGCCGTCCTTCTCCCGTACAGGGCGCGGATCTGCTCGGCGGCGTTGCGCACGGTTGCCGTCGAAGCGACGACGAGTGGCCGGACTCGCCGTCCATTGGGGCCCTGCCAGGTGCAGAGAGTGTCAATCGCGATCTCGAATGCGCCGACGGTGGTTCCCAGCGCACCGGTGATGAGGTGCAACTCGTCCTGGATGATAAGGTCCGGCGGACGCAGGCGACCCGTGCGGTTCTTGCCGAGCGCGGGGCGCGTAGCCGTTTTCGGATGCTTGCCTGTCGTCTTGATCTGACAGGACTTCGAGTCCTCGTGCACGTAGCCGTGAAGGTCGCATCGGTACTGCACATATCCGAACAGCGCCGCCGCCTCGCCTTCGCGTGTGAGGCGTGCGAACTTGTCGACGGTCGCGATGACGTAGGTCGGGACGAGGCGATAGATCTCCTCATCGACCGTGAGCACGGGAAGTCCGTCGTCGACGTCGCCTCCCTCGGAGAAGGGGCACTCACCGAACTCCTCACCGCAGTACACACGGATGCGTCGTTCGTCGTCGTCGCCCTTCACGTTCTTCGCCGTGATAGACGTTCCGCACCAGGGGCACCTCTTGAACTGAAGAACGGTGAGGCCGTGCCGGTGACCCTTGTGAGCGTTCTCGAGTTGATGCTTCGCGTCGTCGTACGTCTTCGGCGACACGCTGGTGCCGACCCAGAGCCCGATGCGGAAAGGTTCCTCGCCCCACAAAGACGGCTCTTCCCGCCGCACGACCTCGGCCGCACAGACGAGCGCGGTGGCGCGTTGGAACTGCTGTGCCGTGAGCAGACGGAGCGTGTATCGCATGAGGACGGTGATTCCGACATTGCCGTCGAGCGGCCCCGCGGGTGTCTCTACAATGCCCTGGCGACGCCGCATCGCGAAGGTGAAGGCGGCGAGGCCCAAGTACGCCTCGGTCTTTCCACCTCCCGTGGGGAAGAAGAGGAGCTCGGCCCGGGCCGCGGCATCGGAACGGCGCTCGTGCTCGGGGTGCGCAAGTGTTTCGAGCTGCATGAGCACGAACGCCAACTGGAACATGCGCCAGGAATGTGCCTTCGGGCCTCGCTTCAGGACTCGGTCGCGTGCGTCATCTACCGCCAGGTCTTGGTCTTTGGCGCGCAGGGCAGCGGCCTGAGTCTGGACCCGCTGGTCGGCCATCACCCTGTTCATGAAGCTGAAGCACAGGAGCGCGTCCTCGTTCCCCACGAGAAAGTCGACCCCTGCCTCGAGACGTTTCGCCACGAGGCGCGCATCCTCGATCGCGTCGGCCGCAGCGATGCTCAAATGCGCGGGCAGCTTCGCGGCTTCCTGCTCCTGCTCGTCGAGCCATTCCGCGTATGCGTGGACGATCGGAGTCAGTCCGTGTCGCAGCTCGTCCGCGCGAGCCGGCTTCGAGGTGGCGGCGAGCACGTGCATGTCGAGCATCGCGCCGTCGATCGCAGGAGCATCGACCTGCGGGACCTCGGTCGTCGGGAGCCACTCCGTGAACACTCGCGTTGTGCGGCGGTTCGACGTCATCGGGGCCCAGCCGACCGAGCACGTTCGCCCCACAGCGAACTCAAGGCGGTCGCGATACTGGAGCTCCAGTCGAGCTAGTTCCGCGTCGGAGCTCACATCGTCTGTCGTGGTGATGTCTCGCACGGGCAGAAACACATCGCTGTCGTGCTCGACAAAAAGGCGTGTCTGGTACAGCCACGCGTCGACGGGGATCTTTGGGGGCGTCTCGCGATCGTTACAGAGCGCGAGCTCCACGATGCGCATGTCGTCGCGATCGAGCACGTCGACCCGCAGGACGACACGATCCTCGAGCTCGACGGTCGCCGTCTGCTTCGGCACGTACGACCCGACCGGCAGCGTCCTGGTGTGCTCGTGAGGCGTTCGGCGGTACAGGCGACGAGGGCGTGAGCCTGCCGCCGCCTCAGAGCTCTCCTGCTCCGCGATCTCGGCACGATACGTCCCCCATGACGCGCGCACGGTGATCACATCCTGATCGCGCGGAACCTGGAAGCGGAGCCCCATCGATGACGGCGCCATGAGGCCACGTCGAGGCGGTGCGTCGTCGGGGGTATCGTCTGCTGAGCTCGCTCGGTCATCGGCGAGGTCGGGGACGGGCACACCGCGGACCGCGTGCGCACCGTCGGTCGCGAGGGCGTCGTCGCTGTCTTCGGCATCAAGCTCAGTCGCCGGGTCTTCCGCGTCGCGCAGCTTCGCCGGCGCGATGCGTCCGACGAGGTACAGCGCATCGGGCTGGGCCTCGAGAACCTCGTCATCGCCGTGAGCGGGGCCGAGAAGGTCACGTTGGAGGATGTCGGTGAGGTTCTCTCGGTCGGTCCACGACGTGCCGTCGGGGGCATGCGTCAGCTCGAGCAGCCGGGGGGCGCGTTCTGGTGTGGTATTCGAGGACGTCGTCATCTGTTCTCCTCATCGATGGCATCGAGCCTGACGCTATGTTCGACCCCTGACATTCCTACTGTTCCGCCGCGCGACGATGGTTCTCTTCGAGCAGTCGGTCGAGGATCTCGACGCGGGC
Source organism: Microbacterium sp. (assembly GCF_029263575.1). Taxonomy (GTDB): domain Bacteria; phylum Actinomycetota; class Actinomycetes; order Actinomycetales; family Microbacteriaceae; genus Microbacterium. Next base: position 7,092 of record NZ_JAJUFV010000073.1, read on the forward strand.
CTGCGGTGACACGGTCCAGCGCTCCATCTGCCGATACGTGTGGAAGCCGTGGCCCAGCTCGAGATCGTCCCATCCATACGCGGCCATCACGGTCTCGTCGAGCTGGACGTGGATCTCGCGGAGGCGAGCGATGTCGGGATCAGAGGAGTCGGCGACTGATGGATCATTCACACGGTTGTAGAGCTTCGTCAGGCCCAACTCTCGGCGGAGCATGATTTCGCGGCGTTCGTCGTCAAGCGTGCGTCCGACGGCATCGAGAGCGGCGCTCGTGCTGGGGCGGGCGAAGGTCTCGAAGACGTCCGACGGCGTGTAGCGCGGGTCGCTTCGCATGCCGCTTCCGTACTTGATCGCCCACATCTGGTGGAGACTCGACGAAAGCACGGCTTGATCGGCATAAGAATCGGTCGCGAAGACGACGGTCGCGTCACTGAACACCTGCCCGGTGGGGACGCGTATCGGCATGACTGATTTGCTCACGCGTGCGATTGCGAGCACTTCGTCGAAGTCCGCGATCGCGCGGCGCAGCGCGGGGCGTGCATTCCAGTACTTCCACCACTCATTCACCATCCGTGGGTACTTGTCCGCGTCCTTCTTGATCCGTTCCGGACGTACCGTTTCGTCCAGGTGACGGAACGGCGAGGCATACGCCCGAGCCTCTTTCTCCGACCGCTCTCGCATGTCGATCACCCAGCGGGCGGGCGAAGCGTCGTGTCGACTATTGAGGTCCTCCCCATTGAGGTAAGGGAAGAGAATGTCGGCGTTGCGTGGGTCCTCGTCGATCCACGCGCGCGCCTGTTCGGGCGTGATGGCGAACCCCTTCCCGAGGACGATGCACCCCTGGAACGCCAGGTCGCGATTCTCGTTCAACCGGGTGGGCTGACCTGGCGTAGCTCCCTCAGCCTCCAAGAGAGTCGAGATCCGCGGGACCTGCTCGCCGTCGGCGACGAGACAGACATCCTTGCCGACGTGCCCCCGTGTTCCCCAAACTGCGGCGAATTGCAGGTTGGCGCTCTTCGCCGGCCAGCCCCGCGATTGAATTGACCTCGTTATCGTGAAATCGCCGTGGGTGATCTGGTCGAGTCCGATCTCGCGGGTGTCACCCTGCGCGATCGTATTTGTTGCGATGAGGCCGAGGGCCCCGCGGTCGTTCAGGAGCCCATATGCGCGGAGGAAGAAGTACGCGACGAGGTCGCCGTTCCCTGTGCGACCCGCGAGTTGATGAGCGAACCACTCGCGAAGATTGCTGCCCATCGCGGGAGAGATCTTCTTTCCGCCGAGGAACGGCGGGTTTCCGATAATCGCGTCGAACCCGCCGCGTTCCATCACGTCCGGAACAGCCAGTACCCAGTGCAGGGGCTTCCACCGCTCGTAGTCGGTCTCGACCGTCGGTGTCAGCCCCGCCTCGATGATCGTCGAGACGGCCGTTGTGTCGCCGGAACCGTGCTTGCCATACGCCGTATCGATCGCCGCCCGCAGATCGTCATAGGCGGCGTTGAGAGCTTTACCCGGCTTTCCACCGAGTCTCAGCCCAGCGGCGAGAATCGCATCCGCGACCGTGTCGAGCACGTCAGTGGTCTGCTTGTATTCCTGCCACAGGCGCTGCTTCGTGCGGGTGGCCCGCTGCGGGGCGTTGTCGTCGACCGGCGACGCGAGGCGACGACGCAGGTCCGAGGCGTGGTGCAGGACCCCGGTGATGTCGAACGGACTGATGAAGTGATCACCCTGCCAGTCGGCGAACAGCGTCGTGGAGCTCTTCGACAGCTCGACCTGAGTGGGGTCGATGTGAAGCGCCTTCAGCTGGCCGGGCTCGGTGAGCCCGAGGAGGGAGTTGCCGCACAGCACCTTGTCGTCGACGAACGAAAACGGCAAGTGTGGATCCAGAGAGAGCAACCAGAGGCTGATCTTGCACATCTCAACCGCCATCGGATTGATGTCGGCACCATAGAGGCAGTGCGCGACGACTTCGCGGAGGGCATCGACGCGCTGCTCATGTGCCGTTCCGTGCGCGACCCCCTCACGCTGGCGCGCCTCTACCAATTTGTCGGCGAGGTACTCTCCGGCCGAGACGAGGAAGGCTCCTGAACCGCAGGCGATGTCGGCGACCTTGAGCTCGAGGATGTCGTCAGATGAGATCGGCACCCACTCGTCGGTGTTGCTCGTCTGGTGGGGGCCGGGAAGGTAGACCTTCGGCTCGAGCGCGTGGCGTACGACCTCCTGCGCGAGTGCCTTCGGGGTGTAGTGAGCGCCCGATGTGGCACGTGATGGCGTCTCGACGACCGCGAGTCCGCCGGGCTCGATCACGACGAGGCGCTCGCGAAGGTCGCGCCGGATGATGCCGAGGTACGGCCGCAGACGCACCCGCAGCTCGGGATCGCTCGTGGCAGCGCGAAGGAGCTGTTCAGCCTCGGGCGGATCGTCGTTCGCCAGTGCCTTCTTCAGTGCGGCAGTCGTGGGCGCCTTGGCGGCGGGCTGATCTTCCTTCACCCACGCGATGATTGCCGCGGCGAGCGTCGCGTCGTCGGCCGATGCCTCCGCGAGGTCGTCCAACACGTCGAGCGGGATCTCGGGTTCCTCTCCCGCTTTGCCGATCAGTCCGAGGGTGACGGTGTCGACGGCCGTGCACGAGTACCCGAGCAGGCCTTCATAGATGTAGCCGATCTGCTCCACATCGACGTCGCGGAAGGAGACCCGCCGGCGCTGGCCGCCGACCTCCGCATGCTGGACCGCTCGGAGTACCTCGAGCATGACGCGGTCTGAGGCAGTGACGACGAGCCCGTCCTCATCCTCCCGAAGCAGGAAGTCGAATCGATCGGGGTCGAACAGCGAGCCGCCATACGACGGCAACCGGAGGTCCTCGGCGCCGACGCCTCGAAAGAGCGCCTGTGATGTGGCGAGCAGGCGATGCCACGTGCGGCTCGTTGCGTCGAGCGATTCTCCACCCTCGACGCTGTTGCGCTGTTCGAGGTCGTCGATGCGTCCAGAGATCGCATAGCCGTCGGAGTAGAGGGACGACTGCGGCATCAGGTCGCGCTCCTCTGCGAACAGAAGGAAGACGACCCGCATGACCGTCGTCACCGCGGCCTGGTAGACCTCATCTCGCGCAGCCGGCAGCGGATCCGGGCGACCGCGCCTGGCTTCCTGCAGCGCCGCGTCGCTGAACGCGGCGACGAGCAGCTCAACCGCGCGTCGAACCTGCGTGCCCAGGCTCTCCGTGATCTCCTCCGCCGCGGCGACAGAGTCCACGAACATCGCCGTCAGGCGCTCTGTCTCTTTTCCGCCTGCTAAGCGCAGCGGGGAAATGAGCTGCAGGAACGCATCCCGCACTTCGGGCTCTTCGACCCACGTCTGAGCGTCGACGATGCCCGAAGCGACCATCGTGCCGGCCGGCGCCGAGACGAGACCCCACCATCTGCCATCGGTCACGATGCCTACAGGCACGCCCGTTGCGCGTAGCAGGAGCTCCATGCGGTCGATCGGTGTGGCAGACCATCCGTCGGTCCCCGGTTCGCGGAGACTGCGGACTGGGTCGACCACTAGAACGAGTGCGTGGGCTGCCTGCTTGTGCACGAATGCGCCACTGGCCGTCACGGTGTGTCGTCCATCGGGGGATGAGGCAGTCAGCTCAACTCCAGGCACCGGGTTCTCGCCGATCGAGAGGCGCGAGCCCCACATTGCGATCTCAGCGAGGACGATCGCGACCCACGCGTCGCGTGCGTCTCGATAGCTCAAGAGCGCTGTCTCGTCATCCTGCACGCTTGCGTTCCACGTATCCCAGTGGCGATCGAACGCCGGCTTAGCGTCGCGGAGCGCGTCCCGCACCTCGGGAGCCGTCGCGGGTATGCCCTGGGGGTAGACGCGCTTGAGAGCAGGAACGGCGATGAACGGTCCCTCGCGATCGATCAGGTCGAGCCACGCCCAGGTGTCGGTGCGCGTGCGCTTCGCCATCAGCCGGTCACCTCCTTCTCAGCATCAGCCGGGGTGAGCGCGAAGACAACGGCCGCCGTCGACACGAACGGACGCACGTCCCGATAGCGGTCTCTGATGGCCGTGATCTCCGTCTCCTCCTCTGCGTCGAGGTTCGCGAGACGCTCGGACATCTTGTCGATGTCGCGGCGGAGCTGACGTGTGGATTCCGGATCCATCGAGAACAGTGCTGTCTGCTCCGCCTTCCACAGTTCTTCCATCTGCCTGCGTGACTCCTCGAGGTTCCGGCGGAACGCGGTGTAGATCTCGCGAGCACGGGTCACATCGGCGTCCTGGCGCTTCGCGAGGTCCTGCTCGACGGCCGCCTGGCGCTTCGCGGCCTTTCCTTCGACGGCGGCTTCGAGCCGTTCGCGCAAGCGACCCTCCTCTTCCTCCCAGGCGCGGACGAGTTCGGAACGAACGGCCTCGCTGGCAAGGGGGATGTCGTCGTCGAGCGATGTCTCGAGCAGGCGCTCGACGCGTTCTTCCGCGAGCTGCCGGCCGCGCAGGCGGATACCTGCGATGAAGACCTCCTCGTGCAGCCGCATGCCGCCTCGGCCGACAAGAACCAGCCGGCAGACGGCTGCGACGGACGACTGCTCGACGCCGTCGAGCGTAACGGCCGTCACGCGGTTGAGGTCGTGTCGAGTGTCGAAGAGCGAAGCGCGGAGAGTCCGGGCCGCCTTCTGCAGAAGGGGGTGCCCCAGGTGAACGTGGACGAGCTCGCCATCGGGAACGCTGTTCGCCGCATCGCCGTCGAATGTGATGGGGCGTCGAATCTCCGGGCGGAGCAATGAGTGTAGGGGGGCGACGGCATGATGCCATTCGCGGCCGAGGTCAGGCACTGCGAATACGTCAGCATCGACGTCCTCGCTTCCGACCGCCTCGAGCGGAGGCTGCCCGGACAGGGCGAGCGCCGTCGTCAGGACGCGGGCGGCGTTCTTCGGCGAGAGGTGGAGCCGTTCCTGCTGAGCCTCGAAGGTGCTGGCCAGCTTCGTGAGCTGGCGGCTGACTTCGGCACCGCCGGCGAGTGTCTTGTTGATGATCGCTGAGCCGTCGTCCTTCACGCTCGTGCGCGCGTGGACCTCCACCGATCCGAAGTGGTTCTGCACTTCGGCGTCGATCACGAGGTTCACCGAGCCGAGATCCGCTGCCACCTGAGCGACTTTCTCTGCGATACGCCGCATGAAGTCCATGTCAGCGCCGTAGGTGCTGGCGTCCTGGTCGGGCTGGAACTGGAACACCTGCGGGGTCTCGGTCTGGCCGTAACGGTCGATGCGCCCGATGCGCTGTTCGAGACGGGAAGGATTGAAGGGCACGTCGAAGTTGACGAGCCGGTGGCAGTAAGTCTGGAGGTCGATGCCTTCGCCGGCAGAGTCCGTTGCGACGAGTACCCGGACGGGTTCCTCGGCGGGATTCGTCGTGAATCGTGCCCGGATGCGCTCGCGATCCTCAGCATCCGTTGCTCCCTGGATAACGGCAAGACGCTTCTCGTCGTATCCGCGTTGCCGGAGGTTCTCGACGATCCACTGCAGCGTCGTCGCGTACTCCGTGAAGATCACGACGCGTTCGTTCGACCAGTGTCCGCCCGGCCGGCAGATGACGTCCAGCCAGTTGATCAACGCAGTCAGTCGAGAGTTCGGGCGGGCTTCGTAACCTTCCCCCCACGCGACGAGCTTCGAGATCTCGTCCGAAGTCGCCGCGCTGAGAGGATTGCTCTGCTTGGAACGACGCAGTGCGTCGAACTCCGGCTGCTGGGAGAGTCCCTCTTCCTCATCGCTCTGCTCGGAACCGAGTACCTCGGCGTAGTACTCGTCCTCGTCGACCTGTGGATCCCAGGCTCCTCCCGATGCGTCGTCGTACAACCTGAGCGTGGTGGCGAACGCGTACGGCGACGACAGAAAGCGCTTCTTCAGCAGCATCGAGACGATGTCGCTGGAACGCTTTTGGCCGTTCTTCTTGGCGCTCGCCGTGAGGATGCGATCGAGCGTCTCGAACGCATCGGTCTCGTCAGCGGAGGGGGAGAACGAGATCGACTTGAGTTCGCGGGGTAGGAACCCCTTCTCGTGGATGTCCTTTTTCAGGCGTCGAATCGTCACCTCGCGGAGCGCGTCCTCATCGACGTTGGCTCCCCGTGAGAATCGCCGATTGTCGATCATTTCGAGCAGTGCCGTGAACGACTCTGAGTGCCCGTTGTGCGGGGTGGCGCTGAGGAACAGGCGATGCTCGCATACCTTCGCGAGCTCTCGTACCGCGGTCGTGCGCTGCGAGTCCACGGCGTACCCACGCCCCTGTCCGGTTCGAGAAGGGCTCGAAGGCGCGACATGGTGTGCCTCGTCAACAACGAGGACATCGAACGCGTGACGCCGGGCAGAAGCGGTGTCGGCGAGGTCAGCGGTGGCGTCTCGGAGCAGGCGTTGAGCACGGAGCCCTGGGAGCCAGGCCATGCTAACGATGACGCGTGGGAAGATCTTCAGTGGGTTGGCGTTCAGGCCATGCGTGCGGCGGACCTGAGCCATGAGGTCTGAATTGACGATCGTGAACTGCAGGCCGAACTTTTCGAGCATCTCCTCGCGCCACTTGACCTGCAAACTCGGCGGGCAGACGATCACGACGCTGCGTGCGCGATGGCGCAGGAGCAGCTCTTGGATGACCAAGCCAGCCTCGATCGTCTTGCCCAGCCCGACGTCGTCGGCCAGGAGGAGATTGGCGCGAGGCGCCTCGAGTGCGCGGCGGAGCGGCTCGAGCTGGTACGGCTCGACATTTGCGCCCGAGCGAAACGGTGCTTGGAAGGCGCCCGGATCCGCGCTCGTGACTGCGCCCCACCGGACGGCATCTACGAACGCGGCGAGTCGTGCCGGATCGTCGAACCCGTTCGTCGTGATCGTGTCGGGCAGCCCCTGATCGGGCGCGACGCTCTGACCGACCTCAAGCTCCCAAAGTACGGTCAGCTCCTCGCCGAGTCGATCTTCCGCGAGGGACTGCAGCTCGACGACGTGGTTCCGGATGGGTTGACCGTCGTCGGCGGGGCTTCGCGGGAGGCCCTGTTCACGGACGTCCGTAACGGCCCACAACATGCCGCGCACGTGGACGACCTCACCGGGGTGGGGAACTCGACGTTCGCGAGCGGGTGACTCGACGGCAGTGTTGGTCACGATTCGTGAGCTCCAGAGGTCAGCGGACAAACGAGCACCCACTGACGATATACCTTGGAGCCGCGGGGCGCGGGGGTGGGGAGGTGACAGCGTTCCACCCGCTGCCCGCGGGAACGCTGACCTGTCCACCCTTCGGGCCCTTGGCGCGTACGTAGTCCGGACTGGGGGGGGATCACGCCGAGGGACCCACTGTTTGGAGAACGATTGCGATGCCAGAAGGACGCCCTGCCATTCCTGCTGCGCTCCAGCGTGCACTGCTCGAAGAGACCGGCCATCGCTGCGCGATCCCTACGTGCGGGGCAACCGAGGCGCTCGAGTTTGCCCACATCGAGCCGTGGGCGACGGTGCAGGAGCACTCTTTCGAGAACCTGATCGTGCTCTGCGCGAACGATCACTATCGCTTTGACCGCGGCGTCATCACCCGCATCTCGATGCAGAACTACAAGGCGAACCTCGCCCTGCTCCATGGTCGGTACAGCGATGTCGAACGTCGGGTCCTTCAGATGTTCCTGCTCAACGCCGACGTCCACAAGCTGGACGATGCGCCGATGATGACCGTTGCCGGAGGACTTCGATTCCTGTTCTACGCGCTCGTCAAAGACGGGGTAGTCGACCTTCACCCCGTCACGGGGATCTCGATGAACGGGATCCCGAGCCATGACGTGCTCGTGCTCACAGCTAAGGGAGCCAAGATCGTGGATCGGATGCGCGACGCCGAGCTTATCGGCGACGCGTAACTCTCGCCGAGGAGCGGCGGGCCAGCAACGGTGTGGGCCCGCCCGGCCTCCCCGGGCTCCGCCTCCGAAGTCGGATCCATCCACACCGTGCAGGGCTACGACCTCAACTACGCAGGCGTGATCATCGGCCCCGAGCTGTTCTGGGACCCGGTCGAACAGCGGATCCGCGTCGACCGCGACCGCTACTACGACACGAAGGGCAAGGA
>NZ_JAJUFV010000074.1 GCF_029263575.1 Microbacterium sp.
CAGTATGAAGAGGTCGTCGAGATGGTGCGCGAGCAGAAGCAATCCGGCGAGTAATCCCATCGGTGGGGCGGATGCTCGAAGCATCCGCCCCACCACCGATCCCCCAGGCATAAGGAGACATCATGAGCGTTCTGACAATCGGCCAGATCCGCATCCACCCCGGCTCCGTCACGCAGGACGAGGCCCTGCGTGAGGCAACCGACATCCTCGTCAGCGCTGGTGCTGTCACCGATGACTACGTCGATGCGATGCGTCAGCGCGAAGCGACGGTGTCCACGTACATGGGCAACGGGCTGGCCATTCCCCACGGCACGAACGAGACGAAGGAATCGATCCTCGCCTCTGGCCTGTCGGTCGTTCGCTACGACGGCGGCGTCGACTGGGCAGGCGAGCAAGCGACCTTCGTGATCGGCATCGCCGGTCAGGGCGATGAGCACCTTGAAATCCTGTCTCAGATCGCGATCCTGTTCTCCGATGAGGACGACGTGGCAAAGCTCAATGCTGCGGCGACCCCCGATGAGCTGTTCGCACTGCTCTCTGCCGTCAACGAATCATGAGCGGTGAACGAAGGATGAAAGCGGTTCACTTCGGTGCCGGAAACATCGGTCGCGGCTTCGTCGGGCAGCTTCTGCACGAGGGCGGCTACGAGCTTGTCTTCTCGGACGTCGCCGATGCGCTCGTGGACGCTATCAACGCCACGGACTCGTACACCGTGCATGAGTCCGGCCCCGGTGGCGTCGATCGCGTCGTGACCGGCTACCGTGCTGTCAACAGCAAGAATGACCCGGATGCTGTCGCCCACGAGGTCGCGACCGCCGATGTCGTCACGTGCGCTGTCGGCCCGACCGTACTGAAGTTCATCGCACCGGCGATCCTCGACGGGCTCGCGCAGCGCTCGGATGATCTCGCACCGCTGACGATCATGGCCTGCGAGAACGCGATCGGTGCGACCGATCAGCTGCGCGCCGAGATCGAGCGAGCGGCCGGAGAGGCCGCAGGCACGCTGACGCGGCGCGCGATCTTCGCCAACACCGCCGTCGACCGCATCGTTCCGGCACAGCCTGAGGGCTCCGGCGTCGACGTCACGGTCGAGCCGTACTTCGAATGGGCCATCGAGGCCGCACCGTTCGCGGGCGATCTGCCGAACATTCCCGGTGCGCATTTCGTCGACGAGTTGGGCCCGTACATCGAGCGCAAGCTCTTCACCGTGAACACCGGGCACGCAGCCACGGCGTACTTCGGCGCTATGGCGGGCGTGGAACGCATCTCGGAGGCTCTCGCGGACCCGACGATCGCCGCACGGGTGAGCGCCGCGCTCGAAGAGACCTCCGCGATGCTCACTGCCGTGCACGGGCTGGACGCAGACGAGCTGGCGACGTACCGCGCGACGATCCTCGACCGCTTCCGCAATCCCGCCCTCGTCGACACAGTCCAGCGGGTGGGCAGACAGCCGCTTCGCAAGCTCTCGCGCAGCGAACGATTCATCGGCCCCGCCGCACAGGCCGCGGAACTCGGCCTGTCGACCGCCGCGCTCGTCACCGCGGTCGCTGCGGCTCTCGCATTCGATGATCCCTCCGATGAGCAGTCCGTCGAGTTGCAGCAGATGCTGCACACGGAATCCGCAGACGTGCTGACCACGACCGTCACCGGGCTGGAGCCGGAGCATCCGCTCTTTCCGGCAGTGCGCGAGAAGTTCAGCGCCCGCGCCGCCGAACTCTCAGCCTGAGAGTCACGAGCGCGCCGCCGATCAGCAAAGCAGCGGCGACGATGAACGGCCACGGTCCGATCTCACCGCCGGTGCCGGGAAGCATCCAGATGGCGGCGTCGCGATCGATGCTCGTGTCACCGCCGGCATCACCATCGGAATCGCCGCCCGCAGCACCGTCGGCGGGGCCACCGCCTGTGTCCGTGGGCAGGCACTCCGACGGCATCACGATCTCGCCCCAGCCGTAATCTGTGCCCTCGCTGTCGTAGATGCTCAGTTGCAGCATAAATCCGTCTTCACTCGGCACCGCCATCGTCGGGTGATCGGCGAGATCGAAGGTCCATACACCTGCCGAACCGCTCACATCATGACCGGTATGCAGCGCCTGCGCGCTGACGAGCGTGGTGATGGCGCCGTCGCCGTACGATTCGATATCGGCCAGCGCGGTCACCGGTCCGATGTCGAAGGTCTCGACCTGGAGCGTGCACTCGTCGATGCTCGTGCGGATGCTCTGATAGTCGGCCCAGTCAGCTCCATTGACCTCGAACCACGGCGATGGGGCAGGCTCGGCCTCTTCAACCGTGAACGAACGAACCGCGGTCTCCACTCGCTCTTCCGCCGACGTGGCGGAACGCGCGTATACCACCGAGACCTGCCACCACCAGGTCTCTCCCGGAGTCAGCAGCCTACTGGGCACCGGCTGAGTCGTGCCGCTCGGACGGTACTGCACGGGTGTCGCCGTCAGATCGGCACTCCCGGCGATTGTCACCTCCTGGCGCAACACGGTGAGCCTCGGGTCGATCTCGGTATCCCATGTCAGGTCGAACGGCGTCGCCGGTACGATCGCCCCGTCCGCCGGGGTGAGGGCCGACACCACCGGATCGGGCACGGGAGATACCGCATCGCGCACCTCGACGTCGTCGATGGCGACGACATGGCTCAGCGTCTCATCGCAGGTGGTGATATCCGCCGCGACAGCAGCGCCGTTGCCCTCTTCATCGAGCGCGGTGACACACAGATCATAGGTACCCACCACAAGAGGAGAGAACATCTCTATCGATGAGAAAGGCTCATCGAACGTCGTGTTCTGATCGGTGTCCTGATAGGTATACGGGCCGGTCGATGTGCCATCTCGCAGGTAGAAGGCGACGCCAGCGACGCCGCTGCCCGGGTCGCTCGCCGAGAACGTCAGGGTGAAACCGCCGACCACGACCTCCCCGGACGACGGGGCCCCCACGCTCAGCACCGGCGGATCGGGGTCCATCGGCGCGACGCCGTTGGACCCGTTGGGTGTCACGTCGGCTGCATCGCGGATCTCCCAGCGGGTACTGCCGTCATGCGAGCGCGCATAGCTCTGACCGGGAGCGAGCGCCGGTACCGTGACCGTATCGATCGGTACGGCGGGATCTGAGCCATAGAGCATGATCGTGTCGCCGGAGTCGTTGATCGCGTCAGAGCCGTCAGCACTCCAGCGAATGAGGAAGAGTCCGGTCATCTGCCCGCAGCCGTCATCCAGCACAGCACCGCTGCCGGTCTCAAGCCCGCACACGATCGCACCCGGAGTCGACCCGGTCGGATCGTGTACCTCGACCCATTCGTCGCCGGTCTCCGAGTTCGAGACGACCTCGTTGATCACTGCGTGGGTCGTGATCGTCCCCGCCTGCGCCGCCGGAGCGAGGACGAGCGCCGACAACACCGCTGTACCCGCTATCGTGACGACGGCAGCGATCTTTGAGAGTCTGCTCGTGCTCATTCTGGACATGCTCGTTCCTCCCCAGTGGTGGCCGTGACCATTGCCCCACAGAATCCACAGCGAGCGCATCCGTAGCCGCTACCGGGGTCTGCGCTCCTTGGTACGATCCTGAAATGGCTCTGACCCGCGATGGCATTCTCCCCGGGGGGTCCACGCTCATCGGTCGCGAGGGCCTGCTCGAACGCCTCACGGGTGCGCTTTCGGATGCCGTGAGCGGTGCCGCACGGACGCTCGTGGTACGCGGCACCGCCGGGGTGGGAAAGAGCGCCGTGCTCTCGGCTTTGGCTCAAGCCGCGATCTCCACCGCGCGGGTGTTGATGGTCTCGGGGCATCCGGCCGAACATCAGCTGCCGTACGCGGGCGTGCACCAGCTGATGCACGCGGCAGGTGAGTCCACCGATCAGCATGCGCACGGCACAGATCCGCTGCGTGACGCGACGAACGTGCTGCGCCTGCTCACGCGCCTCGCCGATGAGCGTCCGCTGCTGGTGCTCGTTGATGATGCCCACTGGCTCGACAGCGCCAGCAGACGCGCGCTGGTGTTCGCTGCCCGCCGACTCGAGGCCGAACGTGTGCTGCTGGTGTTCGGACTGCGCACCGACGAGGACGTCGACCTGGGCGTGGGCGAGACGATCGATCTGGCACCGCTGAGCACCGATGAATCATTACAGCTGCTCGCCGAGTTGCACCCTGATCTCAGCGCGCGAGTCGCCGCGAAGATCTCTGAGAATGCCGCAGGGCTGCCACTCGCGCTGGCCGAGATCCCGGCCGACCTCACCACCGCGCAGCGCACCGGCAGCGAACCGCTTCCCGAGGTGATGCCGCTGGGTCCGACGCTGACCGGACTGTTCGCCAAACGGATCACTGCGCTGTCGGATGCCGCGCGCCTGGCCCTGCTGGCGGTGTCATTCGAGCCTCTAAACGCCCAGGAGCAGCACAGCGCGCTGCACGCACTCGGCGTCACCATTGACGAGCTTGACGATGCCGAGCGCGTCGGGCTGGTGCGTTTTGCAGAGGGACGCTGTGCGTTTCGGCATCCGAGCGTGCCCCGGGCGATGCAGAACCTGGCCCGTGCGCGAGAGACCGCCGCCGTCCATCGCGCCTTGGCCACAGCCCACCCGCACGATCCGATCCGCAGCGCCACACATCTGCTGCATGACTCCGCCGCTGATCCGCGCACGATCCTGCCGTTGATTCTCGCGGGCGCTCGCGACGCGGTGCGCCGAGAGAACCCCGTCGCTGCGGCGCGGCTTTGGCATGCAGCGGCGACGCTTTCGAATCGCCTCGGCGAGCACTCGAATGAGCGCCGACAGCTCCGCGCCGCGATGGACGCGTACCTGCGAACGGGCGCCGCTGCCGAAGCACGTGCCATCATCGACCGTCTGCTGCCCGATGCCACAGACACCTTCGAACGTGCGCAGCTGCTCCGCACGCTGCTGTCGATCTCGCTGTGGACCGTGTCCTCACCCCCCGAGGACAGCGCCTGGTTCGAACAGCAGGCCCTGTCTATGCGTGATGATGACGACGCTCGGGTGAGAGCAGCAGGCCTCGATCTGCTCGCGGGTCTCGTCACCGGCGCACTGGGGATCGGTCGCTACGCGCAGGCGCACCGTCTCGCGAAGCAGCTGTCCGCGGGAGCGGCCACACCGACACTCGAGCAGCAGCTCCTCGTCGATGTCACGGCGGTGATGGTCGCAGCAGAAGGAGCCGGAAAGGTGCTGCGGGGCGACTGGCTCAGGCAGTATCCCTGGGAACGCATCCTCGATCCGAGCACTGCGGCAGGCTTCATCACCGTTGTGCTGGGGTGGATGGGCGAGCACGCCATCGTCGACGATGTCATCGAACGTTGTCGCGACGTGATCGACCAGCACGGGCCATCGGCGTGCGGACTCTACGTGACGGCGTCCATGAGCGGGACCCGTGATCGCGCTCAGGGGCATTGGAGTCGGGCGCTCGCCGGGTTCGACAGCCTCGAACGCCTCGTCATCGATACTGACTTCACCGCCCCGTACCCTTTCATCGCTCTTCGGCACGCCTATCTGCTCGCCGCGATCGGCGACGCGTCCGCCTGCGAGCAGATTCGCAGGAAGGCGCGCGAGCGTGCACCACTGTGGACAGACATGATGCAACACCTCGATGACTGCGTCGCGGGTCTGCTCGCCCTCGCCCATCGTGATTTCGCACGCGCCGCGACGCATCTTTCAGCGGCAGGACGCATCGAAAGAGCTCTGGGACTGGTGCCATCGGGGTATCTGTCACGCGTACCGGACGCCTTCGAAGCCGCGTGGAGGCTGGGAACCCACGAGGACGCACTCGCGGAACTGGAGCAATTCGAGTCGGCCATGGACGCCGTAGGGCATTCCTCCCTGCGTGCTCTCGCAGTGAGAAGTCGCGCCTTGATCGCACCGGCGGCACAGATGGATACCGCCTTCGCCAGAGCCGTCGAACTGCTGAGCGGTGAGAAGGATGGCTTCGAGACGGCGCGCACCCGTCTGGTCTGGGGAGAGCGGCTACGCCGGGCGCGACGCAGGGCGGATGCCCGCGAGCAGCTTTCTCTCGCACAGGAGTCGTTTCTCCGTCTCGGCGCGAGAGTCTGGGCAGATCAGTGCGACTCCGAACTCGCCGCTTGCGGTGTGCGCCGGGCCGCGCCGGCCAGCGCGTCCGCAAACGCAGCGTCAGCGCTCACACCTCGAGAGTTCGATGTCGCCCGCGAGGTTTCTGCCGGAGCGACCAATGCCGAGGTCGCACAGCGACTGTTCATCTCAGAGCGCACGGTCGAATACCACCTGCAGAACGTCTTCCGAAAACTCGGCCTGCACAGCCGCCACGAGCTCGCGGGCGCTCTGAACGAGTGACGCTCCCGAGCCGATCAGGGCAGCGCGTCCGCGAGCATTCCCGCCAAGGCGATGGCTTTGCTCTCATCGGCGGCGGCGTCTCCCGATCTGACCGATGCCATCACGGCCCACTCTCCGATCACCGCCGCCGCTGTGCTGCCCTGGGTGCTGAAGCGGAACATGCCCAGCGTCCCCTGATGCACGTCGATCGTGTAGCCGTCCATCTGCACTTCGCTGGCCGGCGCGGCCCCCTGAAGGATCTCGTCTGACACCATCGTCACAGACCCGACGATAGCTCCGACGTGGCTGTCACCGGCTTCCCACTGGCACTCCACCGTCGCCCCGCCCCAGCGCTGAGATGTGCCGGCGGGGACGGATTCGAACACTGATCCGAGCGACGCAGGATCGACCACCGCGCACACATCGTCGATCACGGGCGCGGTGAGCCCGAGATCGGCACCACACTCCTGCTGCAGGTGGACGCCCACCGCTTCGACGCCACCGGGAAGCAGTACCAGTGTCGCGAAGCCCTCTTCGTCGTCGAGCTGGGGCGCGCCACCGTCTGCGCTGGCGAATGCCTCCTCGAAGACGCCCATCGCACCGGTGAGGAACTCCCAGGGTTCCGCGATGTCGGCGGGCGCGGGCACCTCGGTGAGGATCGTCTTCGCCGTGGACACCGCCTCTGCTCCGACACTCGGATCAGCGCTCTGATCCTTGATGATCAGCAGCGCCTCGCCGAGCCCGTCTGTCGCCGTGCAGAATCCATCGTCCTCGGATGCCTCCGCCTCAGGCGTCTCCTCGGACGAGGCCACGGATGCGGCGTCCGCCTCCGTGTCAGCGCTGCTCTCCCCCGCCGACGGACCGCATCCGGTCAACAGCGCGATCAGCGCGATCGCCGCCACACCGGACGCTATTTCCGTTGAACTGCGTGCCCTGCGTCGCATATGAACTCCCCGTGTTCCGCGCGTGAAGCGTCCCCGCGCTGTTTGAGCCGACGCTAGTGCGCTGGACCGGGTCTTCGCATCCGCAGCGACTACCTGTACGTGAGCGCTCATCGGGCGACGGGTTCGGATCCTGCGCGTGCACCCGATAACATCGCAAGCAGTCGCTATCCGTCACAGCGACCGGCACCCGAAGCCGAGCACGACGAAGTGCGGGAGGACGAATGCAGACGTACGCCGTCGTCGGCGCGGGCCCTTCGGGGCTCGCCGCGGCCAGAGCGCTCAGCCGTCGCGGCATCGCCGTCACCGGCTTCGAGGCTTCGAGCCGCGTCGGGGGCCTGTGGGACATCGAGATCCCGCGCAGCACGATGTACGAGTCGGCGCATCTGATCTCGTCGCGCACCACGACCGAGTTCCACGAGTTCCCGATGCGCACCGCCGCCGACTATCCGGGCCATCGCGTGCTGCGTGAGTACTTCCAGGACTACGCCGACCAGTTCGACCTCACCGGCCTGTTCCGGTTCGACACGCGCGTCACGCGTCTCGAGCCCCGCGATGGCGGATGGGACCTCACCGCCGACGGTCCCAACGGCGTCACCACCGAGTGGTACGCCGGCGTCGTGCTCGCCAACGGCACGCTCGCCGAACCCCACGTGCCGCGTTTCGACGGCGAGTTCACGGGTGAGATCCTGCACACGAGCGCGTATAAGGACGCCGCGCACCTGGCAGGCAAGCGCGTGCTCATCATCGGGGCGGGAAACTCCGGCTGCGATATCGCGGTGGACGCTGTGCACCATGCGGCATCCGTCGACATGAGCGTCAGGCGCGGCTACTACTTCGTGCCCCGCTACCTCTTCGGCCGCCCGAGCGACACCCTCAACCAGGGCCGTCCACTGCCGGCTCGGATCAAGCAGGCGGTCGATTCGCGGGTGTTGAAGATGTTCACCGGCGATCCGGTGCGCTTCGGGTTCCCGAAGCCCGACTACCGCATCTACGAATCGCATCCGATCGTGAACACCACGGTGCTGGGTCACCTCGGACAGGGTGATCTGCGCATCCGTGCCGACATCGCCCGCTTCGATGGGCATACCGTGCGCTTTCGCGACCACACGAGCGACGACTACGACCTCGTGCTGCTCGCCACGGGTTACACCCTCGACTACCCCTTCGTCGACCGCGAGCATCTGCACTGGCGCGGGGCGTCACCACGGCTCTTCCTCAACGTCTTCCCCGCCTCGTTCAACGGGCTGTACGTGATGGGCATGATCGAGGCATCCGGCATCGGCTGGCAGGGACGCTATGAGCAGGCCGAGCTGCTGGCGGCGTACCTCGGAGCCGTCGAGACCGATCCCGCACGTGCACAGCGCTTCCGCCAGCGCGTGGTCGGCGCGCCGTGGCCCGACGTGACCGGAGGCTACCGGTATCTGAACCTCGATCGGATGTCGTACTACGTCAACAAAGACGCCTACCGTGCGGCCGTCCGCCGCGAACGCACGGCGCTGGAGTCGGCATGAACGTCGACGATGTCGTCCTCAGCTTCACCCCGGGCTCGCTGACACTGTTGAACATCGTTCTCGGGCTGATCATGCTCGGCATCGCGCTCGACACGGCCCCGAGTGACTTTCGGGCGGTGGTGAAGCATCCGAAGCCGTTCATCGTCGCGATCCTCGCCCAGCTGTTCCTTCTTCCCATCGTCACCTTCGCGCTCACACTCGTTCTTCCGGTCACGGCGTCCATGGCGATGGGGATGATCCTCGTCGCGTGTTGCCCGCCGGGGAACATCTCACAGGTGCTGACCCATCGCGCAGGAGGCAATGTCGCGCTGTCGGTGTCGATGACCGCTGTCGGAAATCTGCTGTACATCATCGCGATGCCGCTGAGCATCGCCTTCTGGGGGTCGCTGCACCCCGCCGCCAGCGAGGTGCTCCGGCAGGTCGCGCTGGATCCGGTCAAGATGCTGCTGGAGATCGTGCTGATCATCGGGCTCCCCTTCGCCGTGGGCCTGCTGGTGCGCGCGAAGCTGCCAGAGATCGCCGCCAGGGCGCACCCGTTCGTGAAATGGTTCAGCCTGATCGCGCTGGTCGGGTTCATCCTCGTCGCGCTCGTGGGCAATTGGTCGGTATTCGTCAGCGTGCTCGGCATCATCGTGCTCGTCGTGACAGTTCACGATGCTGTCGCGCTCGCACTCGGCTACGGCACCGCGGCGCTCGGCGGGCTCGGCACCCGCGAGCGCAAGGCCATCACCTTCGAGGTCGGCATCCGAAACGCCGGACTCGGCCTTGGACTCGTCTTCGCGTTCTTCGACGGCCTGGGCGGCATGGCCATCGTCGCGGGCTGGTGGGGCATCTGGGATATCATCGCCGGACTCATCGTCGCGGGACTCTGGGCGCGGCACACGCGGCGGCGCGCGGGAGAGGCAACCGGTGACGCGACCGGACGCGCACAGGTGCCGTCATCATGACTCGGGTGCTCATCACCGGCGGGGCAGGGTTCCTCGGTTCGCATGTCGCCGCCGCACTTGTCGCGCGAAATGACGTCGACCTCGTCGTCGCGGCTGACCTTCGCGCGCAGACACCGCGTCCCGGCATCCGTGAAGCGATCCTCGACGTGACCGACGCTGGCGCCATCGCGCCCCTGCTGCGCGAGCACCGCATCGACACCGTCGTGCACCTCGCAGCGGTCGTGAACCCCGGCCGTGACGTCGAAGCGGAGTACCGGGTCGACGTCACCGGAACCGCCAATGTGCTCGCGGCATGCATCGATGCCGCAGTCACGCGCATCGTCGTCTCCAGCTCCGGCGCCGCCTACGGCTATCACGCCGACAACCCGGAGTGGATCGACGAGACGCATCCGCTGCGCGGAAACGATGCCTTCCCGTACTCGCGACACAAACGCCTGGTCGAGGAGATGCTCGCCGACTACCGTGTGCGCCATCCTGAGCTGGCGCAGGTGATCTTCCGCATCGGCACGATTCTCGGCCCCGACGTGCACAACCAGATCACCGAGCTATGGGAGTCGCGTCGCATCCTGCATCTGGCCGGAGCCGACTCTCCGTTCGTCTTCATCTGGGTCGACGATGTCGCCGCAGCCATGGTCCGTGCCGCGACCGACGGCCCCGTCGGCATCTTCAACGTCGCCGGCGACGGCCGGCTCACCGTCGGCGAGATCGCCGCACGCCTGGGCAAGCCCTTGCTGACGGTGCCGGCGT
Organism: Microbacterium sp.; assembly: GCF_029263575.1. Taxonomy (GTDB): domain Bacteria; phylum Actinomycetota; class Actinomycetes; order Actinomycetales; family Microbacteriaceae; genus Microbacterium. The sequence goes on from NZ_JAJUFV010000074.1 coordinate 10,442, forward strand.
GGGCGCTGTCTGCCGCGCTGCGCGTGGGTCGGATGCTGCGCCTCACCGTGCACGGCCCCGAGAAGATCCCATTCCTGCGCTATCGTCCCGTGCTGTCGAACACGCGACTGAAGAGTGAGTTCGGGTTCACGCCGACACGCACGAGCAGCGAGGCGTTCGAGGAGTACCTTCAGACGCATCACGTGCTCGCCCGCGGCGAGCACGCGAACTGAGGGTCAGTCGACCCGGAAGCCCTCAGCGATCATCGCAACGAGCTCTTCACGCTCTTCCACCGGCAGGAACACCGCCGACGCGGCGTTGAACTGGAAGGTCTCCAGATCGTCGAGGTCGTAGCCGAAGGCATCGACGAGCAGTGCGAGCTCACGCGTGAGCGAGGTGCTGCTCATGGTGCGATTGTCGACGTTGACTGTGACGGCGAAGCCCAGCTGGTACAACAGGTCGAACGGGTGATCGGCGAGCTCGCTTCCCCACGCCTCGATCGCGCCGGTGTGCACGTTCGACGACGGTGCCAGCTCCAGGGGGATCTCCCGGTCGCGCACCCAGCGCGCGAGATCGCCGAACTTCACCTGAACCTCGTCGCCGGCGCGGTTGACGACGTCGAGGTCGCTGACGATGCGCACGCCGTGCCCGAGCCGCAAGGCCCGACCATCGAGCAGCGCGCTGCGGATCGACGCGAGCCCCGCCGCCTCTCCGGCGTGCACCGTGACGGGCAGGAAGTTCTCGGCGAGCAGGTCGAAGGCCGCGCGGTGGTCGGCGGCGGGAAATCCGTCTTCCGGGCCGGCGATGTCGAAGCCGACGACGCCGCTGTCACGGTGATCGAGCGCGAGCTCGGCGATCTCGAACGACCGGTCGCTGTGGCGCATGGCGCTGAGAATCTGGCCGACGCGGATGCTGTGACCGTCGCGGTCGGCGATGTCCTCGCCCTCTTCGATTCCCTGTTGAACGGCTTCGACGGCATCGTCGAGCGAGAGACCACGTGTCAGGTGCTGCTCCGGCGCCCAGCGCACCTCACCGTAGATCACGCCGTCATGGGCGAGGTCTTCGACGAACTCGCGCGCCACGCGGGTGAGGTTCTCTGCCGTCTGCATCACGCCGACGGTGTAGTCGAAAGACGTCAGGTAGTCGACGAGGGAATCCGAATCGCTCTGCCGCACGAACCAGTCGGCGAGGGCGCGTTCACTGCGCACCGGCCCCTTCGAGGTTCGCGGCAGCTCGATTCCGCTCTCGGTCGCCAGCTCGACGATCGTCGCCGGGCGCACGGCGCCGTCGAGATGATCGTGCAGCGAGATCTTTGGCAGCGAACGCAGCGAGACGCCCTCGACTGCGATGTCACCATCTGAGGCGATCGACATGGAAATGTGTCCTCTCCGAAGACCGACGCATCGCCGATCCCAGCGAGCGGCGTTGCTCCAGCCTACGCGGTGATGCGTTCGCGAACGAGCGGTGCGACCGCCGATGTCGCATTCGCGTCGTCCGCCAGCGCCCATGCCCCCTCAAGGGCCGCCAACGCACGCGGAAAGCGCCCCTCATCGTCTGCGGAGAGTGTGAACACTGCCTGGCCGGCCGAGACCCGTTCCCCCGGCTTCACGTGCAGATCGATGCCGGCGGCATGCACGACCTGATCCTCCGCACGCGCACGCCCCGCGCCCAGGCGCCAGGCGGCGATACCGAAGGGCAGAGCGTCCATGCGCGAGACGACGCCGTCGGCCGTGGCCGTGACGACATGGGTCTCGCGCGGCGTCGGCAGCGGCGCATCCGGATCACCGTCCTGCGCTCGAATCATCGCGTTCCAGGTGTCCATCGCACGTCCGTCATCCAGCGCCGCCTCGACATCGGCATCCGGGTGACCCGCCAGAGTGAGCATCTCGCGGGCCAGCGCGACGGTGAGCTCGCGCACATCGGCGGGTCCGCCACCGGCGAGAATCTCCACCGACTCGCGCACCTCGTTCGCGTTGCCGATCGCCAGGCCCAGCGGCACGTTCATATCGGTCAGCAGTGCGGTCGTCGCCACGCCCGAGTCTGTGCCGAGGGCGACCATGGTCTGCGCCAGCTCACGAGCGCGATCGATGTCCTGCATGAACGCGCCCGAGCCGAACTTCACGTCCAGCACGAGGGCATCCGTGCCCTCGGCGATCTTCTTCGACATGATGCTCGACGCGATCAGCGGGATCGCCTCGACGGTGCCGGTGACGTCACGCAGGGCATACAGCTTCTTGTCGGCCGGGGCGAGTCCGGAGCCGGCCGCGCAGATCACCGCGCCGACGTCACCCTGCAGCTGCGAGAACATCTCCTCGTTCGACAGCGCGGCACGCCACCCGGGGATCGACTCGAGCTTGTCGAGCGTGCCGCCGGTGTGCCCGAGCCCGCGGCCGCTGAGCTGTGGGACCGCGACGCCGAAGCACGCGACGAGCGGCGCCAGGGGCAGCGTGATCTTGTCGCCGACGCCGCCGGTGGAGTGCTTGTCGACGGTCTTCTTGCCCAGGTTCGCGAAGCTCATCCGCTCCCCCGAGGCGATCATCGCGTCGGTGAGCACGCGGATCTCGGAGCGTTCCATGCCGCGCTGGAAGACTGCCATCGCGAACGAGGCCATCTGCGCGTCAGAGACATAGCCGCGGGTGTAGGCGTCGACCATCCATCGCAGTGCCTTCTCGCCTACTGTCCCGCCGTCGCGCTTCGCGCGGATCACGTCGATCGCATCGAACGGCTCGACACCACCGCCCGCTGAGCCTGTCGACGTGTCGTCGCTCATCGTGCTTCCTCCGCCCCGTGGGTGTGCCCGAGGGCACGCGGCCCGAACGCATCGGGCAGCACTTCGTCGATCGTGCGGATACCCGACACCGTCTCCAGGAGCATTCCCGGCATCGCGTGCTCGAACAGCAGCTGACGGCACCGGCCGCACGGCATGATCGTCTCGCCGTCGTTGTTGACGCAGATGAAGGCGACCAGCTGACCGCCGCCAGACATGTGCAGGTCGCCCACCAGGGCGCATTCGGCGCACAGCGTCACCCCGTACGAGGCGTTCTCGATGTTGCATCCGGCGACGATTCGGCCATCGCCCACGAGGGCGGCGGCCCCCACGCGATAGCGAGAATACGGCGCGTAGGCCTTCTGCATCGCCTCGGTGGCGACGACGCGAAGCTCGTCCCAGTCGATGTCTGTCATGTCTCCTCTAAGGTCTAACTCTTGATATACGGCTCGCCCGAGGCCGCCGGCGGGCGCGAGCGGCCCACGAGACCGGCGACGGCGAAGATCGTCACGATGTACGGCAACATGAGCATGAACTGGCTGGGCACCGGCGAGCCGATGACGCTCAGCACACCCTGCAGGTTGGTCGCGAAGCCGAACAGCAGTGCGGCCAGGGTCGCTCTGATCGGGTCCCACTTGCCGAAGATCACCGCGGCGAGGGCGATGTACCCGGCTCCCGCTGTCATCTCTCGGCCGAACTGCGGGTTCGTGACCAGCGTGTAGAACGCGCCGCCCATTCCGGCGATGGCGCCGGCGAGGATCACGTTCCAGTATCGGGTCGACACGACCTTGATCCCGACTGTGTCGGCGGCCTGCGGGTGCTCGCCGACCGCACGCAGACGCAGGCCCCAGCGTGTGCGATACAGCCCGAACCAGACGAGGAACACCGTGACGTACATCAGGTACACGATGATCGTCTGGCGAAACAGCACCGGTCCCAGCACGGGAATCTCGCTGAGCACCGGAATCGGAAGCTCGGGGAACAGCGGAGGCGAATTCAGCGCTGCATCGTTGGGGTTCAGCACCTGACGGTAGAGGAAGGTCGTCAGTCCTGCCACGAGGACGTTCAGCACCACACCCACGATGATCTGGTTGACGAAATAGGTGATCGCGAACACGGCGAGCACGCTCGACACCAGTGCACCCGCGACCATGGCCGCGACCAGGCCCGCCCACGGGCTGCCCGTAGCAGAACCGACCACAGCGGCCAGGAAGGCGCCCGCGAGCAGCTGCGCCTCGATGGCGATGTTGACCACGCCGACGCGTTCGCCGATGACGCCGCCCAAAGCGCCGAAGATCAGCGGCGTGGCCAGCGCAAGAGCGCCGCCCAGCAGACCGATCATCGGAAGCGTGCCTCCCGCCGCAGCCCAGGACAGGAAGCCGATCATCAGGAACACGGCGTACACCACGGTCAGCCATAGCGGCAGCCTGCGATGTGCGCGCGTCCAGATGATCGAAACGATCGTGACGGCGGCGAGCAGCACGACGCACGCCCACGCCGTGGGGGTGGCGGGGATGACGACCTCGGGCAACTGGATGACAGCACTCGCCGAGCGGACGAGCCGGAACGTGCTGTCGCCCTCGCGGGGCGCGAGCAGCGGCAGCAGAGCGAACAGCACCGTGAACAGGCCGAAGATGATCGGCGTCTTCCACGAGCTGATGGTGACGTGGCGCTTCTCGTCGCTGACGACGGCTTCTGCCGTGATGGTCATGACGCCACCTCCTCGGCGATCTGCGCCTGGTTCTTTCGCTTCTTCTTGGGCTTCTTCTTCCGCGCTCCGGGCTGCGGCAGCCCGAAGATCGCGCGCACCAGCGGAGGCGCGGCGATGAACAGCACGATCAACGACTGCACGACCAGCA
>NZ_JAJUFV010000075.1 GCF_029263575.1 Microbacterium sp.
CGGGCATGCCATACAGCTTCGCGTGGTTGTATTGAGCACATCACGAACCGACGCCGATACCCGAGGAGGCACCGAGATGAACGCTACAACCGAACGTGAGACCTCCACTGTCGAGTACCGTCTGAGCGCCATGGACCGCTGTGACTCATGCGGCGCTCAGGCCTACATCGCAGCAGAGGTCAACGGCTCAGAACTGCTGTTCTGCGCGCACCACGGACGAAAGTACGAAGAGAAGCTGCGCAGCGTCGCAACCACCTGGCACGATGAGACCGCCCGTCTCGTCGACGCGGTCTAACCGACTCGTTCGCCGTCTCCGTCTTCGATCACCCGTCTCACCCGTTCGGTGAGGCGGGTGAGAATTTCTTCCCCGACGGTGTCGTTGCGCTCCGCGAGGCTGGTGGCATCCATTTCGCCGTGATCGCCGGGGCCGAAGATGCGCACGGTATCGCCCACGCGCATGCCTTCCCAGCCACGCACCGCTGATGTGACGGCGTCGATCCGCAGGAGCTCCCGCTGACCGCCGAGGGTCGCAACCGGCGCGCCGCCCAGCGTCGAAGGCAGGCCGTGGAGAGCGCCGATGCCGATGTGGGCGACGTCATTCTCGGCGGCCAAGACCCGAGATTCGAGCGTCGCGATCGGACGGATGCCGGGAATCTCCGGCCCCTCAGCGGAACGGATGCCATAGCAGAACGCCCCCACGCGGCACACGGTGCCGCGAAGTTCAGGTCGCCACCATGACGCTGCCGACGCCGTGAGGTGCAGACTGGCGGGGTCGGCGCCAGCGGCGCGAACGATCTCGACGGCCTGCGCGAACTCGGACGCCGAGACATCATCTTCTGCGTCGCTGGCCTCCGCGAGGTGGCTCCAGACGCCGACGATGCTGAGTACACCAGCGAACTGCGCACGTACGGCGCGTGCGACGAAGTCAGGCCACTCCTCGGTGCGGATGCCGTTTCGTCGCAGCCCTGTGTCGATCTTGAGGTGCACGCGCGCTGTCTGCTTCTCCGCCGCAGCCACGACGATGACGCGTTCGAGATAGGACGAGGTGCCCACTCCGAGTTCGATGCCTTCCCGCAGCGCACGCCGGATCTCCTCGTCACGGGCGATCGCCCAGGCGAAGACACGTGCACCTGACCCGGCACGCGAGCGAATCTGCAGCGAAGTGTCGACGTCGTACCCGCCGAACAGCGCCACACCCGGCTGAACGAGAGCGGCGTCGACGACGGTGTCGACACCGTGACCGTAGGCGTCGTCCTTCATCACCAGCATCAGCGCAGACGGCGCAAGCTGCTTCTGCACGGCGGCGATGTTGTGCACCAGCTGCGAACGCGAGATCCGCAGCACAGGCCGCCTCAGCTCGTCCACTCGCGTACCGCCTTCGCTCCGACGACACTGATCAGCTCAGCTGTCGTCATCTCGGTCATCTCGGCCCACAGAGTGAGGTTTTCGCGTGCGGGACCGGTGCCGCCGAAGTACACGACGTCGGCGTCTTCGAGACGCGCAGCTACCGCGGCATCCGCTGTCTCGAGATCGACGACGCATACGTCCATCGCGACGCGACCCACAATCGGATGACGCTGACCCTCGATCTCGACTTCGGCACGATTTCCCAGTGCACGGACGATGCCTTGCGCGTAACCGCCGGTCACCAGGGCGACCGTCGTGGGCCGCGCGAACACGTGCGTGTAACCGTACGAAACCCCTTCACCCGGCTCGGCGCGTTTGGTCGACAGAACGCGGCCGCTCAGGCGCATCGGTGGCACGGCTTCGGCAGCTACGAGCCCGTACATCACGTTCGGATCGATGTCTGCGCTGCCTGTGACGTCGGCGCGCAACCCCAGGTCGGCAAGCGCGGCGACGAGAGAGATGTCGTCCACGATCACCGATTCGACGCCGGCCGTTGCCGCGACACGAGCTGTTTCGATAACACCGTGCCCGTAGGCATCCGCTCGGAGATCCGCTGTCGTTCCACCGGCGCTGAGTGCGGCATCCGTCGACGCGTGCATCGCCGCGCGAGACACAACGGCACGCAGTACGCCGTGGGAAGCGCTCACCGGAGCGTGTCCTGCCAGTTCATCGTCTGCTGGCCTCGATGACCGGGCGGTGCTGCGCGCGACTGCCCGTGCGGATACCCGTCGCGCTGACACGAGTCTCGTACAGACCAGGGGTCCAGTTTCCCTCGATGAGCAACGGTCCGTCCTCTCCGACGGCGACGTCCCAACCGATGTAGGGGACCGACGGAACCTCACGGGCCGCGCGATCGAGCATCTCGAGCACGTCGTCCCACATCGGAACCTGGAACTCGGTGATGGACGCTCCGGAGTCGGGATGCGTGACGTACTTGCTCTTGTGCTTACCAGTGTGACCGGGGCCGACAGAGTGTCCGTTCCGATCGAGCATCGTGAAGAACCCGCCCCAGGTGAACTGATCGCTGACGGCACCGCGTCCGAACTTCTGCGCTGCCATGAGCAGGTGAACCGTCTCGCCGTCGAAATAGGTCGCCACCCGGGTCGTATTGACCGTGCCGGCGCAGTACTCAGCGAGGTACGGATGCTGCACAATCGTCTGCTCGACGAGTCGCTGCCCGTTCTCGAGCAGCTCGGCATGAAACGCCTCCCAGTCAGAGATCTCGGCGGTGTCGTGACGGAAGACCCCCTTGCCCTCACGGCCCACCGGGGTCTTGGCGACGATGACCGGGTTTCGCGCTGAGAACTCGCGCAGCGCTGTCGCATCTGCCTCTTCCAGATCGAGCCACTCGCGCCCGAGGTACGCGCTGAAGCGACGGTTGAAGGTGAGCTTGTTCTCGAACTGCAGCACATCCTGGCGGTCGTTCAGGGCGTTGGCCAGATGGTGCTGCACGAGTGAGGTCATGAATGTCTTGCGTTCGCGCCTGGTCAGCAACGCGAAGTCAGCCTCGTAATAGTCGATGTAGGCCGTGTCATGAAACGCGGCCCAGATCAGCATGTCGACGAAGATCTTCGGTGCCCACTTGCCCTGTTCTTCCGCGATCTGCGACGCGAACGCCCAGACCCGGCCGGGGTCGAATGAGGTCAGGCGCTTGAAGAGGTATTTCAGGCGAGCCGCGATCGCGACGTCTCGAGACAAGAGAGGAACCTTTCGAACCGGACATTCCAGAACGTCCCATCGTAGTCGCAATGCCTCACCGGAACCCGTGCGGCGCTCAGTGTAGGCTGAACTGGTGGATCAGAAGCGGTTGCGTGTTCGCTATTTGTTCGATCGGGCCCGGCGTCTGAACTCCACCCAACTCTTCGAACTGGCGCGGCAGGTCAAGCGCATCTCGAAGGCACCTCTTCCGGTGATCGTCCTGGACATGCTGTGGTGCTCGGTGCGGTACGAGATGGGCTTCCGTGACTACGTCGTGTGGGACATCCGGGTGCTCAACGGTCGCGAGCGCGCGACCTGGATGACCCATCCCAAGGCATTCCGGCTCAACAGTACGCTCAACGGTGCAGACTCTGCCGCCATCGTCGGCGACAAGATCCGATTCCTCACTGATTTCGCCGACCTCACGCGGCGCGACTGGATCGACGCCGCAGACGCTCCGGTCGACGAACTGCGCTCATTCCTCTCTCGCCACAGCCGTGTGATCGCAAAGCCTGCGCGCGGTGAGGGCGGCGCCGGCATCACGATCTATGACACCGCAGACATCGACGACGTCGAAGCCTGGCGCACATCGCTTGTCGAGGGCGATCAGACGCTGCTCGAAGAGGTGCTGTCGCAGCATCCCCGATTGGCAGAGGTCTACCCCGACAGCGTCAACACCGTGCGCATGATCACCTACCGCGATCCCAGCGACGAACTGCATGTGATCGCATCGGTGCTGCGCATCGGCAACGGATCCGTCATCGACAACTTCGCCAGCGGCGGCATGTTCACGATGCTCGACGACGACGGCGTGGCACTGTATCCCGGCGTCGATAAGCAGTCGCACATCTACCCTGCCCATCCCGTCACAGGTACGCAGATTCAGGGCTTCGCCGTGCCCGACTATCCAGAGATCGTCGAGATGGTCGCCGAGGCCGCAAAGCGTCTTCCGACCGTCCCCTACGTCGGCTGGGACATCGCGATCACGCCGACGGGGCCGGCGTTGATCGAAGCCAACCACAACTCCAGTGTGTTCCAGATGAAGCCCTCGGCATCGGGCATCCGCACAGGCCTGCTGCATCGTTACCGCGACGCGATCGGGCCGGGCGTCCTCGAGAAGCGCTGAGCGCGCGAAAGGCCTGAGCTCAGACGGCGCGGACGATGCCCAACGGCGTTGATTCGCGGCCCTGGCCCAGCGGGTTATCGCCGAGCACCTTGAGCAGAGTCTGCTCGCCGGCGCGGTCAAGGGTCGAGCCGAGGATGTTGCCGCCGATGTCGTTGATATCGACCACGGCGACATCAGCCGTACCGCCGATGAGGTTCTTCACGTGCTGGGCGACGCCACGCGGGTCCTTCGGCCCGAGCACGACCGCCTCGTTGTACGGCGGAATGGTGTGCTTTGTGGGGCCGTCGATCGCACGAGCTCTGTCACCGGCGATGCGGTAGAAGTCGCCACGACGGCCGAAGGCCTTCGTCACCGCCGAGACCGCAGCGGCGAACAGGATCCGCGGTGTGCCGCACTCTCGCAGCGCCATCTCCATCGTCTCGGGCATGCCGAGGCCGATCCCGTATGGCGTGCGAGTGACGTACTTCGACAGAAAAAGCGCGAGCTTGCGCGGCGTGATCTCATCGAGTCGGTACGAGCGGCCCTGTGTGATCGCGACGATCTTCTCGGTCACGAAGAGCAGATCGCCCGGCTGCACGGCGTCCGCTGCGTACTCGTGGATGATGCCGTCGAGGTCGTCCTCGGGCATCACCACGCGCGTACGCAGCGGAATGCGCGCATACTTCTTGCCATCGACACTCGTCTCGAGCGCCTTGCCGTCGTTGGCGGCACTCGCCGGGGTCATTCGAGGTAGTCCCGCAGGGACTGCGAACGACTGGGGTGACGCAGCTTCGCCATCGTCTTCGACTCGATCTGGCGAATGCGCTCTCGTGTGACGCCGAAGGTATCGCCGATCTGGTCGAGCGTCTTGGGCTGGCCATCGCCGAGCCCGAAGCGCATGCGGATCACGCCCGCCTCGCGCTCGGAGAGCGAGTCGAGAAGCTGCTCGAGCTGGCGCTGCAGCATCGTGAAGCCGACAGCGTCTGCCGGGACAACCGCTTCGGTGTCTTCGATGAGGTCACCGAACTCGCTGTCACCGTCTTCACCCAGCGGGGTGTGCAGCGAAATCGGCTCGCGGCCGTACTTCTGCACTTCGACGACCTTCTCAGGCGTCATATCGAGCTCACGGCTGAGCTCCTCGGGCGTGGGCTCACGACCGAGGTCCTGCAGCATCTGACGCTGCACGCGGGCGAGTTTGTTGATGACCTCGACCATGTGCACGGGGATGCGGATCGTACGAGCCTGGTCGGCCATCGCCCGAGTGATGGCTTGACGGATCCACCACGTGGCGTAGGTCGAGAACTTGAAGCCCTTGGTGTAGTCGAACTTCTCGACCGCACGAATGAGGCCCAGGTTTCCCTCTTGGATGAGGTCGAGGAACTGCATTCCACGGCCGGTGTAGCGCTTGGCGAGCGAGACGACCAGACGCAGGTTGGCGCCGAGCAGGTGACTCTTGGCGCGCTGACCGTCACGGGCGACCCACTGGAGATCCAGGCCCAACTGGCTGGTCTTCTCCGCGTCGGACATGTTCGAGAGCTTCTCTTCTGCGAAGAGTCCGGCCTCGATGCGCATCGCCAACTCGACCTCTTCGGCCGCGTTGAGCAGCGCGACCTGTCCGATCTGCTTCAGGTAATCCTTGACGGGGTCAGCAGTGGCGCCCGTGATCTGCGTGGAGTAGACCGGAACGTCTTCTTCGTCCTTCGACGTGAGAACGATGGCACCGGTGGGCAGCGGCTCAGTGAACGCCGGCTTCTTGTCGTCGTCGCTCTCTTCCACAACGCCGTCGGGCACGGCTTCCACTACGGCCTCTTCGTCAGAGGCTTTCTTGCGCTTGGCAGGGGCCTTCTTCGCCGGCGCCTTCTTCGCGGCGGGCGGGGTCTTCGCTGTCGACTTCGCGGCAGCCTGCTTCGCGGCAGTCTTCTTCTCTGCGGTTTCGGGCTCGACGGCTTCTGCGTCGGCCGACTCAGTCTTCGTCTTCGTCGTCCGGGTGTTCTTGGTCGCGGCAGGGCTCACGTTTCGCCTTTCACGGGGTGATAAATCAGCCCCGGGACATTTCGGACACTAGTAAGACCCTTGTCAAGCCCACGGCCGTGTGGCCGTCGATTGACAATGGGTCGAAAACCCATTATCGCACACGAATCACGTGGTGGTCGCATCCGTGACGGCCGGAACCAGAACCCCGCTCAGGAGCGGCGTTTGTCGTCGTCGCCTGGCGGCCTTGTGGCCAGATAGCGTTCGAGCTCGGCGGCGAGCTCGTCTGCACTCGGAAGGTCGCGCTCGGTGATGCCATCGTCACCGAAGGTGCTCGGATCATCTGGGTCTCGACCAGCCATATACGAGTCGTAACGGGTCTCAAGCGTCTGCACCATCTGCGCGAGTTCATCGTTTCCGGATACCTGCTCGTTGACCTTCATCAGGTATTCGTCGCGGCCGTCGCGGAGATCATCCAACGTGAGCACGAGGCCCGTCGCGCCCATGATGCGGTCGGCTGCCGCCATGACAGCCTCAGGGTTCTCTGTCTCGGCGAGGTAGTGCGGCACCAGCAGGACGAACCCGACGACTCGGTCACCGCGTTCCGCGAACCGGTACTCCAGCAGATGGCCTGCCGTTGAGGGAACCTGCGTGCGCGGACGCCATACCGAGAGATTCGCAGCGATCTCCTTCCGGTTTCCGCTCACAGTCGTACTGATCGGTCGCGTGTGCGGAACCGGCATCGCGATGGCGTGCACCCAGCTGACGCCGGAGACCTCGAACTCCTCCGCCAGCTCCAGCACCGCCTGAGTGAAGGCATTCCACGCGAAGTCCGGTTCGAAACCGGACAGGAGCAGAAACTGCTGACCCAGCGCGTCATGCGCGAGCGAAAGTTCGAGCCGGGCGGGTCGAAATTCCGAGAGGTGATCCTGCTCGAAGATGATGATCGGTCGCCGTGCCCGGTAATCGAGAAGCGCGTCGTTGTCGAAGACGACGACGGGTTGAGGATCGGCGATGTCGTGCAGGTGGTCGATGAGGCCCGACACGGCGCTGCCCGCGTCGGTGAAACCTGTGAGAAGAATGACCAGTGGCAGCCCCGAGGGCACAGCAGGGGCATTTGCTACACGTTCATACAGGTCTGCGGGTGCGGGCATACGTCCATGCTAGAAGCCTGCAGCGCACGACGGGCTCGTGGTGTCATGCTGACAGCGAACATGTCTGGAATCAGGACACCGCCTGGCGCATAGGATGAAGGTATGACGCTTCCCGCGATCTCGCACACAACTGATTCATTTCCCGGAAGCGCTGCCGATGCAGCAGTGCTGCTCGTACCGGACACCTCTGCCTACCCCGACGGCGTGAGCGCCTTCCCCGGTCTGGGCGAGGCCCTTACGGGGATCGGATTCTCCGGCTCGGCCTCGGCATTCACTCGGGTCTACGCGCCCGGGCTCACGCCCTTGCCGCTCGCCGTCGTCGGCGTCGGCAAAGACCTCACCGCTAGCGCGGTTCGTGATGCTGCCGGAGTCGCTCTGCGCTCTCTGACGGGGTTCGAGCATGTCGCGGTCGGATTGGCTGACGGGCTGGAGGCCTTTGCCACGGCAGCCGCGGAGGGTGCTGTCTTCGGTGCGTATCGCTTCGAGGGATACCGCTCGAACTCCGATAAGAACCGGGCCTCCACCGTTACGGTTCATGCGGCCAGCCTGACGGACGACGACCTCTCCCGCGTTCGTGTGGTCGGCGATGCCCTCGCGCTGGTGAAGGACCTGGTCTCGGTGCCCGCCGAATGGCAGAGCCCCGCTCAACTCGCTCAGGCTGCGGTAGACGCCGTCGCTGATCTCGACGTGACCGTCACTGTTCTCGACGAGAACGAATTGGACGAGCAGGGCTACGGCGGAATCATCGGTGTCGGTCGCGGCTCGGATCGGCCGCCACGGCTGGTCCGGCTCGACTATGCCCCGTCGGATGCCTCGCGCCACATCGCCCTGGTCGGCAAGGGCATCACGTTCGACACCGGTGGCCTCTCGCTCAAGCCTGCGGCGAGCATGGTCGGCATGAAGTTCGATATGGCCGGCTCCGCGACGGTACTCGCGGCGCTGCGTGCCATCGCCACGCTGAAGCTGCCGATTCGGGTGACCGCGTGGATGTGCATCGCCGACAACATGCCGTCGGGGCGCGCAACGCGCCCCGGGGATGTTCTGCGGCTGCTGGATGGCACCACCGTCGAGGTGCTGAACACCGACGCTGAGGGACGGCTCGTCCTCGCCGACGGTCTGGCCGCCGCGAGTCGAGCCAAGCCCGACGTGATCTTCGACGTCGCAACGCTCACCGGGGCGATCCTGGTGGGTCTGGGCCACCGGCACACCGGTGTCATGGGCGACGATCAGGCGGTGGCCGAGTACCTCACCGCTTCCGACGCGAGCGGTGAACTCGCCTGGCCGCTGCCGTTGCCCGAGTACATGGAAGACAGCCTCGACTCCCCCATCGCCGACATGATCAACGCCAATATGTCGGACCGTGCCGGCGGCACGCTGTTCGCCGGTCTCTTCCTCCAGCGTTTCATCGGCCGCACCGGCGATGAAGACGATGCTCCGCGCATTCCCTGGGTGCATCTCGATATCGCCGGCTCCGGCGAGCACAGCAGTGCGCCGTACGGTTTCACTGATAAGGGCGCGACCGGTGCGACGGTTCGCTCGCTCATCGCGTTCGCCGAGGCGAGCGTCAAGGAGGCATGATGACCACGCATACCTTTGACCTCGTCGTCCTCGGCGGCGGAAGCGGCGGTTATGCCGCAGCGCTGCGCGCTGCCGAGCTCGGCAAGAGCGTCGCGCTCATTGAGAAAGACAAGGTAGGCGGCACGTGTCTGCACCGCGGATGCATCCCCACAAAGGCACTCTTGCACGCCGCCGAGGTCGCTGAGCATGTTCGCGACGCTGCGTCGGTCGGGGTCTCAGCGACGTTCAACGGTGTCGATGCCAGCGGTGTTCGCGCATACCGCGAGAACATCGTCGCGAAGAAGTTCAAGGGCTTGGAAGGGCTGGTGAAGGCACGCGGGATCACGACCGTCGCCGGTGCCGGCCGTCTTGCCGCCGACCGCAGCGTCGTTGTCGGAGACGATGTCTATGTCGGCACGGATGTCGTGTTGGCGACCGGGTCGTACAGCCGCACGCTCCCCGGGCTGGAGATCGGCGGGCGCATTCTCACGAGCGAGCAGGCTCTTGCCCTCGACGTCGTCCCCGAGCGCGTGCTCGTGCTCGGCGGCGGTGTCATCGGCGTCGAGTTCGCGAGCGTGTGGCGTTCGTTCGGCGCTGAGGTGACGATCATCGAGGCCTTCGACCATCTCGTTCCCAACGAGGACATCACACTGAGCAAGGGGCTGGAGCGTGCCTTCCGCCGCCGCGGCATCCAGTATTCACTCGGCAAGCGATTCGAGACGGCATCGCAGGATGACTCGAGCGTCACGGTCACGCTCGAGGATGGAACGTCGTTCACCGGCGACTACCTGCTCGTGGCCGTCGGTCGCGGGCCGGTGACGGAGGATCTTGGTTTCGAGGATGCCGGTGTCACGCTCGACCGCGGATTCGTCATCGTCGACGAGCATCTTCGCACCGGCGTGCCCGGGCTCTGGGCCGTCGGCGACATCGTGCCGGGTCTGCAGCTGGCCCACCGCGGGTTCCTGCAGGGCATCGCGGTTGCCGAACGGATCGCCGGGCTCTCCCCTGCGCCGATCCCGGAGTCGGAGATCCCGAAGATCACCTACTGCAATCCTGAGGTCGCATCCGTCGGACTGTCCGAGGCGAAGGCCGCGGAGGCGCACGGATCTGATGCCATCGTCTCGTACGAGTACAACCTTGCCGGCAACGGCAAGAGCGAGATCATCGGCACGAGCGGCGTCGTCAAAGTCGTACGGCTGAAGGACGGCCCCGTCATCGGTGTGCATCTGCTGGGCGATCGTGTCGGAGAGCTGATCACCGAGGGCCAGCTCGCCGTCGCCTGGGAAGCGCATCCCGAAGACATCGCACCGCTGATCCACGCACACCCCACCCAGAGCGAGGCGCTCGGCGAAGCCTTCCTCGCCCTGGCCGGAAAACCTCTGCACGCCCTCTGAACACCAACCGGTTTCAGGGTCACTAAGCTGGACTTGTCACAAACATTCTTGAAGGAGACGCCGTCATGAGCACATCCGTGGTCCTCCCCGCTCTCGGTGAGAGCGTCACAGAGGGTACGGTCACCCGCTGGCTGAAGCAGGTGGGAGACACCGTGCAGGCGGACGAAGGCCTGCTCGAGATCTCGACCGACAAGGTCGACACCGAGATTCCCTCGCCCGTCAGCGGAGTGATCGAAGAGATTCTGGTCGCCGAAGACGAGACCGTCGAAGTCGGTGCTCTGCTAGCCAAGATTGGCGACGGCAGCGAGGCTGCTCCGGCGGGCGATGCCTCAGCGTCGGCTGAGCCCGCAGCTGAGACGGCACCGGCAGAAGAGTCGGCGCCCGCTCAAGAAGCCGCACCCGCTCAAGAGGCCGCACCGGCAGAAGAGGCACCGGCTGCGGAGACTGCGCCCGCACCGGCGCCTGCAGCCGAGGCCGCGCCCGCCGGTGATGCGAAAGACATCCTCCTGCCAGAGCTCGGCGAGAGCGTGACAGAAGGCACCGTCACCCGCTGGCTGAAGCAGGTCGGCGATGACGTCGCCGTTGATGAGCCGCTGCTCGAGATCTCGACCGACAAGGTCGACACCGAGATCCCCTCTCCGGTCGCAGGCGTGCTGCAGGAGATCGTCGCCGCGGAAGATGAGACGATCGCCGTTGGCAGCGTGCTCGCGCGCGTCGGTTCCGGGGCGCCGGCCGCCGAACCGGCTGCTGAAGCATCCGCACCCGCTGAGGCACCAGCACAGGCCGCACCCGCCGCGGAAGCCGCCCCGGCTCCAGCTCCGGCTGAGTCCGCTCCGGCTGAGCCCGCTCCGGCTGCCGAGCCCGCCGCTCCCGCTGCCCCGGCCCCGACTGCTGAGCCCACCGCTCCAGCTGCCCCGGCCCCGGCTGCTGAGCCCGCCGCGGCGCCCGCATCGAATGAGAGCGACAGCATCTACGTGACGCCGTTGGTTCGTCGTCTGGCGGCCCAGCAGGGTGTAGACCTTGCCACGGTCACCGGCTCGGGCGTTGGCGGCCGCATCCGCAAGGAAGACGTGCTCAAGGCCGCTGCGTCCGCGAGCTCGACTCCCGCCGCTGCGTCCGCGCCAGTGCCGGTCGAGGTGTCGCCGCTGCGCGGTACGACACAGAAGATGTCGCGTCTGCGTAAGCTCGTGGTCGACCGTGCCGTCTCGTCGATGCAGCAGACTGCGCAGCTGACCACCTTCGTCGAGGTCGATGTCACCGCGGTGGCGACCTACCGCAACAGCGTCAAAGACGAGTTCCTGAAGAAGACCGGCGACAAACTGTCATTCCTGCCGTTCTTCACACTTGCGGCAGCCGAGGCGCTGCAAGCGCACCCGATCATCAACGCGACGGTCGAGGGCGAGAACATCGTCTACCCGGCCAGCGAGAACGTCTCGATCGCCGTTGACACCGAGCGCGGGCTTCTCACCCCGGTCGTCCGCGACGCCTCGACGAAGAACCTCGCCGAGCTCGCGCACGACATCGCCGACCTGGCGGCTCGCACCCGCGATAACAAGCTGAAGCCTGACGAGCTGGCCGGCGGCACCTTCACGGTGACCAACACAGGTTCCCGCGGTGCGCTGTTCGACACGCCTCTGGTGTTTCTCCCCCAGTCGGCGATCCTCGGCACCGGTGTCGTCTTCAAGCGCCCCGGCGTCGTCACCGTCGATGGTGTCGACGCGATCGCTGTGCGCTCGTACGTCTACCTCGCACTGTCGTACGACCACCGCATCATCGACGGAGCCGACGCAGCACGCTTCCTGGGCGCGATCAAGACGCGCTTGGAAGACGCGAACTTCGCCGGCACCCTCGGCATCTGACGCACCGCTCCTACTCTGGCTGCTGCGCAACGTCATAGACGTCGCGCAGCAGCCAGAGTTTTTTGTCCCGCTCGAGAACGAGCATCTGCGCGACCGCATCCGACGCGACCGGCGTGAGCTTCACCACGACGACGTCCCCATAATCCTCGATCAACGATGCTTCGCTAGACGCTGCGCCCTGCGTCACGAGTCCGTCCTCGGGAACCTGTGTGTGAGCCGTCACGAGCTCGGCGCACCCGTCACCGGTGCCGCCCGCACATTCCTGCAGGCGTCCGAGAAGCGCAGGAACAGTCGCCAGCACGTCGCCGCTGAGCGGGGAGCTGAGATCATCGGATGTCTGATGCTCAGCCGCCGGAGACGGTGCGACCTCCGCGGGTTGTGTCTGTGTGACAGAAGGTTGTGGCGCCGCCTGGGCTTCGTTATCGGCCGATCCGCTCGGCCACAGCATCCCCACCGCGAGAACGGCGACGCCCAGCCCAGCCGCGACGAGAAATGCACGGCGCCGGGGCAACACACGCTTCGTCTCTCCGTCGGCTGTGCGCGTCATCTCGTCTCTCGTGCGATGTCGTCGGGAGATCACCTCGCGCACGAGCTCGACGACCGCCGCGAGGCGTTCTCGAACGTGGTGTGTGAACGGAGGGTGCGTCGCCGGTCGTCGTGCCGCCCTCGCGTCGCCGAGGCCGGGCGCACCGCCGAGTCGGCGAGCCGCGGTTTCGCTCACGCGCTCGGGCGCGAACACGTCGAGACGCAGTGCGCGAGGAGCCGCGATGGCGAAGAGCTGCTCCTCCCACCGTCGTTCATCGTCACGGTGGTGTCGCGCCTGCCGCAGTGCTGCCACGACCTCTTCCATAACCCTGACCATCGCCCGATCGCTCGTGTGCTGGGCGACGCGTTCGACAAGCTCTGCTGTGCGGGCACGCGGTGCGCCCCCATCTCCGTGCATGAACACCGGTCGGCCGTCGCCCGTGAGCCACCAGTCCCCCGCCGCCTCCTCGCCGTCCGACAACTCTCTGAGTCCGCGCACGACGCTCGCGGTGAGCGTGCCGATCTCGCCCGCCACCAACGGTGCGTCGGCGAGCTGACGTCGCCCGAGGAATGACTCCACTCGTGCAGTGCACCACGGAAGCAGCACATCGTGACCATCCACGCGCCGTGCGATGTCGACGACACCGCCGACGTGCTCCGCGTCCGCGTAGGCCCAGCCCGGCCAGTCACCGAGCGTTTCGGCCGGTACGCTGACGGCCACGCCCTCGCCGCAGGCGACCAGTCGGCCCGCGAAAGGCCCTTCTCTCTCATCGATCGCACGAATGAGGCGATGCGCGCCGTGCACGAGCGAGAAGCCATCGGTTGTTGCATCCGTCACAGTCATTCCCCCATACCAGCGCAACGCGCCTCGTCTCGGCCTCGACATCGCGCGATTGTGCAAAGACCGACGACAGGGCCGATCTGTGCAGAGACAGTGCGCCGCTCGCGAACGCGCACAACGCCTGCTAATCCACTCGGTAGACTGATCGCTATGGCTAAGCGTGCTCCTGAACCCGAGAAGCGTCCGGGATTCTTCTCCCAGATCAAGTCCCTGTTCCGGTTCACACGTGAGGTGTATCCCTGGCTTCCGTGGGCACAGATCGCCATCCTCATCGGCGGCGTGCTCATCGGTGTCGTCGTCGGGTATCTGATTCCACCGGTTCAGGTGTGGACGCTGATTCTGTGGGGCGTCACCGGTCTCATGCTCGGAATCCTCGGCTCGCTGTTCTTGATGACGCGTCTGTCGACGACCGCGATGTACGCGAAGATCGACGGGATGCCGGGCGCAGCCGGCCACATCATGAGCTCCAGCCTCGGTCGCAAATGGCAGGCCTCGGACACTCCGGTCGGCATCAACCCGAAGACGCAGGAGGCTGTTTACCGCGCTATCGGTCGCGGCGGCATCGTGGTGGTCGGCGAAGGCGCCCGCGGCCGCCTGACCCGTCTGGTCAACGAAGAGCGCACGAAGGCGAAGCGCGTTGCTCAAGGTGTGCCGGTCCATGTGTTCTACGTCGGCCACGGCGACGATGAGGTCGCGATCTCCGACCTCTCGAAGACCATCAAGAAGCTTCCCAAAGTGATCGACAAGTCCACCATGGCCGCGGTCATTCGCCGCGTCGACTCGGTGTCGCAGTCGCTCTCATCGCTGCCGATCCCGAAGGGCATCGACCCGACAAA
>NZ_JAJUFV010000076.1 GCF_029263575.1 Microbacterium sp.
ACCGGAACGACCGGCGAGACCTCGACGCTGACCGACCCCGAGAAGCTCAAGCTCGTCGAGGTCGGCAAGTCCGTGGCATCCGGGCGGGCGAAGATCATCACCGGCGGCGGTTCGAATGAGACCGCCCACGCCATCGAACTGTACAAGGCCAGCGAGAAGGCCGGCGCTGATGGCATCATGATCGTCACGCCCTACTACAACAAGCCCACCCAGGCGGGCATCCTGACGCATTTCCGCCTCGTCGCAGACTCCACCGACCTGCCGGTGATCCTCTACGACATCCCGGGCCGCGCGGGCGTGCCGATCAAGTACGAGACGCTGCTGCGCCTGGCCAACCACCCGAACATCCTCGCTGTCAAAGATGCCAAGGGTGACTTCTCTGAGGTGAGCCGGGTGCTCAACCAGACCGATCTGATGTACTTCTCCGGTGATGATGCCAACGCGCTGCCGCATCTGGCCATCGGCGCGACAGGACTCATCGGTGTGACCAGCAACATCACGTCCATGCCGTACCGCACGATGGTCGACGCGGTCAATCGCGGTGATCTGGCCGCGGCCACCGCGGCGCACAAGAGTGTCGAGCCGCTGGTGCGTGCGACCATGACCCATGTTCCCGGCACCGTGGCGGCGAAGTACATCCTGCACGGTCTCGGCCGAATCACCAGTCCGCGGGTCCGGCTTCCCCTGGTCGGCCCGGAGGAGTGGGAGGCGGCGATCATCGAGGATGAGCTCGCGCTTGTGCGTGACGTCGCTGGTGCAGATTTCTCGAACTTCCGCCCTGACCGCAACGCCGCCGCCGGTGGTGCCCTGCCGAAGGTGCACGGCACGACGCGCTGAGACGACGGGCGCGTGTCGTGCCCATACGAATGACCGGGCACGGAAAGTGTCCGACTGAGGAGACAGTATGTCCGTTCCCCTAGCCGCTCCTGAATCACTTGCCGAAGGGACCCTCCGCGTCATTCCGCTGGGCGGCCTGGGCGAGATCGGTCGTAATATGACGACCTTCGAGTTCGATGGCAAGATTCTGATCGTCGACTGCGGCGTGCTCTTTCCTGAGGAGCATCAGCCAGGCGTCGACCTGATCCTGCCGGATTTCGAACCGATCAAAGACCGACTCGACGACATCGTCGGGGTCGTGCTGACGCACGGTCACGAAGACCACATCGGCGCGGTGCCGTATCTGCTCCGGCTGAAGAGCGATATTCCCCTGATCGGTTCTGCGCTCACCCTCGCGCTTGTCGAGGCGAAGCTGAAGGAGCACCGCATCCGCCCCTTCACCCTCACGGTGAAAGAGGGGCAGCAGGAGAAGGTCGGTCCGTTCGATCTCGAGTTCGTGGCGGTGAATCACTCGATTCCGGATGCTCTGGCGGTGGCGATCCGTACACCGGCAGGCATGGCGTTGGCGACCGGTGACTTCAAGATGGATCAGCTGCCGCTCGACGGCCGCATCACCGACCTGCGGGCATTCGCCCGGCTGGGGGAGGAGGGCGTCGACCTGTTCCTCGTCGATTCGACGAACGCCGACGTCCCCGGGTTCACACCGACGGAGCGCTCGATCGGACCTGTCCTCGATCAGGTGATCGCCAAGGCTCCGCGTCGGGTGATCGTGGCGAGCTTCTCCAGCCATGTGCATCGCGTGCAGCAGGTGCTGGATGCGGCGTTCGCGAACGGTCGCCGCGTCGCGCTTCTGGGGCGGAGCATGGTGCGAAACATGAACATCGCCGCCGAGCTCGGCTACCTCAAGGTGCCGGAGAACGTGCTGATCGACTACAAGAAGGCGCGCGATCTCCCCGACGAGCAGATCGTCTACATGTCGACGGGGTCGCAGGGCGAGCCGATGGCCGTGCTCAGTCGTATGGCCAACCTCGATCACGCGATCGACGTCGGCGAGGGCGACACGGTGATTCTCGCGTCGAGCCTCATCCCGGGTAACGAGAACGCCGTGTACCGGGTGATCGACGGGCTCACGAAGCTGGGCGCGAACGTCGTGCACAAGGCCAACGCGAAGGTGCACGTCTCCGGGCACGCGGCAGCGGGTGAGCTGATCTACTGCTACAACATCCTGCGGCCGAAGAACGTTCTTCCCGTGCACGGCGAGTACCGTCATCTCGTCGCCAACGCCAAGCTCGCCCACCAGACCGGAATCGCCGAGGAGAACACGATCCTCGCCTCGAACGGCACCGTCATCGACCTGGCCGATGGACGGGCGCGCGTCGCCGGACAGCTCGACATCGGCTTCGTCTACGTCGACGGATCGACCGTCGGCGAGGTCACGGATGCCGATCTGAAGGACCGCCGCGTGCTGGGGGAAGAGGGCTTCGTCTCGATCATCGTCGTGGTGGATGCCGCCACCGGCCGCATCATCACCGGTCCCGAGATCCACGCTCGTGGCATCGCGGAAGATGACGCGGTCTTCGATGATGTCGCGCCGAAGATCGTCGCCGCGCTCAAAGAGGCCTCGGGGAACGGCGTGCGCGACACCCACGCGCTCTCGCAGGTCGTACGCCGTACGATCGGCCGTTGGGTGAACCAGAAACTGCGTCGTCGACCGATGATCGTGCCGCTGGTCATCGAAGCCTGATCGACCGCGTCCGGCGCGCCCGAATCATACGGAAAGCCGCGTCATTACGCGGCGATGTCGGCGCTTCACCGTAGTCTGCTGTCATGGCCAGGAGCACCACGAAGTCCTCGCGCGCGTCGGAGAAGACTCCGTCGCGCTCGCAGGCGAAGACGGCCCCCACGAAGAAGCTGCCAGCGGCACCGAAGAAGTACATCGACGATGTCGACAAGCCTCCGGTGGCCGTGCGTGCGTGGGGCGGTCTGGCACACGGCGTCGGCGGTCTGTTCCGCGCCTTCGGTCCCGAGTCCCTCGAGAAGGACCAGCGCCGCGATGGGTTCCCCCTGCTGCTGGTATTGCTGGCCTGCCTCGGCGCGGTCAACGAGTGGTTCTTCATCGGCAATGAGATCTCGCAGAACATCAGCGCGTATTCGGTCGGGCTGCTGATTGGGCGCACCGCCTTTCTGATGCCCGTGCTGCTGCTGATTCTCGCGGGCTGGCTGTTCCGGCATCCGTCATCCGTTCACGACAACGGACGAATCGGCATCGGCTTCGGGCTGTTCGTGGTCTCGATCGCGGGAATCTGCCATGTCGCCGGCGGCCAGCCGGCACCGAAAGACGGTATGCCGTCGCTCAGCGCCGCCGGCGGTCTTTTCGGATGGATGCTGGGCGAGCCGCTCGCCTACCTCACAGACGTCGTGGCTTATATCGTGCTGGGGCTGCTCGCGGCGCTGAGCATTCTGATCATCACCAAGACGCCGCCGAATCGCATCGGTTCGCGCCTGGGTGACCTGTACGCATGGATGTTCGGCGCCGAGCGCCCCGAACCGAAGGCGGCCGATGATAAGGCAGAGACGACAGTCGATGAGGCAGACGATTCACTGCCGTGGTGGCGTCGCAACAAGACCGGGCGCGAAGAAGATCCCGATGAAGGCACGAATTCGCAAGACCTGACCGAGATCTTGCAGCCGACTGGCCCGGCGGCGAACACGGCATATGACCAGGCCGTGATTCTCGACGATTCCACGGATGCGGCCACCGAGGTTCTCACCGACGTGCAGAGCGTCACCGGTCGGCTCGGTGAGCAGGGCAGCACTGCTCTGCTGGATGATTCCGGTGACACCGGCGAACAGCCCGAGCTGCCGGGTCTCTCGGGGCTCGGCACCGACGGGCCGGGCGAGGGCGGGCTTCACGCGCCCAGTACCCCTTATGTGCTGCCTCCGGCGAACGCGCTCAGCGAAGGCCCTCCCGGCGTCGCGCGCTCCGAGGCCAACGACCGCATCGTCGAGCAGATCACGAGCGTGCTGAGTCAGTTCAAGATCGACGCTAAGGTGACCGGCTTCTCGCGAGGCCCGACCGTCACCCAGTACGAGGTGGAGGTCGGCCACGGCGTCAAGGTCGAGAAGATCACCCAGCTCAGCAATAACATCGCCTATGCCGTGGCCTCCAATGATGTGCGCATCCTGTCGCCGATACCCGGCAAGAGCGCGATCGGCATCGAGATCCCCAACACCGACCGCGAAACGGTCGCGCTCGGAGACGTGCTCCGCTCGCCCGCTGCGCACAAGAGCACGCACCCGCTGACCGTGGGCGTCGGCAAGGACGTCGGCGGAAACTTCGTTGTCGCGAACCTGGCCAAGATGCCGCACCTGCTGGTGGCCGGCTCCACCGGGTCGGGTAAGTCGAGTTTTGTGAACTCGATGATCACGAGCCTGCTGATGCGTGCGCGGCCCGCTGATGTGCGTATGGTGCTGATCGACCCGAAGCGTGTCGAGCTCACCAGCTATGCCGGCGTGCCGCATCTGATCACGCCGATCATCACGAACCCGAAGAAAGCCGCAGAAGCGCTCCAGTGGGTCGTGAAAGAGATGGACATGCGCTACGACGACCTCGCGTCGTTCGGATTCCGCCACATCGATGATTTCAACAAGGCGGTGCGCGCGGGTGAGATCGAGGTTCCGGCGGGCAGCGAACGCGTGCTCAAGCCATACCCGTATCTGCTCGTCGTGGTCGACGAGCTGGCCGACCTCATGATGGTCGCGCCGCGAGACGTCGAAGACTCGATCGTGCGCATCACGCAGCTCGCCCGTGCCTCCGGCATCCACCTCGTGCTCGCCACGCAGCGACCGAGCGTCGACGTCGTCACCGGACTGATCAAAGCCAACGTTCCCTCGCGACTCGCCTTCGCCGTGACCAGCGTCACCGACAGTCGCGTCATCCTCGACGCTCCCGGTGCCGACAAGCTCATCGGCCAGGGCGATGCGCTCTTCTCTCCGATGGGGTCGTCGAAGCCCTTCCGTCTGCAGGGCGCGTGGGTCGAAGAGAGCGAGATCGACGAGGTCGTCAAGCACGTCACCTCGCAAGCGCGGCCTGAGTACCGCGCCGATGTGCAAGAGGCGATGGACCCGGCGAAGAAGAAGGAAGTCGACGAGGACATCGGCGATGACCTCGAAGTCCTCCTCGCGGCAGCCGAGCTGGTCGTGTCATCGCAGTTCGGCTCGACCTCGATGCTGCAACGCAAACTGCGCGTCGGCTTCGCGAAGGCCGGCCGACTGATGGACCTGCTGGAGTCGCGTGAGATCGTCGGGCCCTCGGAAGGGTCGAAGGCCCGTGACGTGCTCGTCACGCCGCAGCAGCTGCCTGAGGTGATGGCCAAGCTCCGCGGTGAAGACCCGCCCAGTGCCCCGGCCGCCGCCGGCAGCTCGCCTGCGGATCCGGTCGAGGCGCAGTTCGACGGGCTGACGGTGGTCGACGAGAGCGACGGCGATGAAGACGCCTGGGGCCTGACGGGGCGTGACTGATGTCTATTCCTCACCAACTGCCGAATGCGATAACCATCGCCCGCATTCCGCTCGCTGTGGTGTTCTTCGTCCTGCTCGTGCTGGGTGGCGCATTCGGCGCTGACGACCTCACGATGCGATGGATCGCCGCCGTGCTGTTCATCGTCGCGATATCGACGGACTGGGTCGATGGGTACCTCGCACGCCGCTACGACATCGTCAGCGACTTCGGAAAGCTCTGGGATCCGATCGCCGACAAGCTGCTCACCGGTGCTGGATTCATCGGGCTGGCGCTTCTGGCCGAGTGGCCGTGGTGGGTCGTCATCATCATCCTGGTGCGTGAGTGGGGTATCACCGTTCATCGATTCATCGTCGCCAGTGAACACATCGTCGCCGCCGCCTGGCTGGGCAAGGTCAAGACCGTCATTCAGGGCGTGGCACTGGGGTGGTGTCTGCTGCCGCTGCACACCGTGATCGGAATGGCCCCGTGGGCCGGGATCGGCGTCGTGCTGATGTACGCGGCGCTTCTGCTCACCGTGGTCAGCGGAATCGACTACGTCGTGTCGCAGGTACGAGGTTCGCGATCGCGATGAGCGACACCACCGAGCTCGTCGCGGCTCTGCGCAAGCGCGGCTGGACCGTGGGCATCGCCGAATCGCTGACCGGGGGAGCGCTGGCTGCGGAGATCGTCACGGTTCCCGGGGCCTCGGAGACTCTGCTCGGCGCGGTCGTGGCCTACGCGACATCCCTGAAAGAGTCCCTGCTGAATGTCGACGCGCAGCTGCTGCGCGATCATGGGCCGGTGCATCCGCGGGTGGCTGAGCAGATGGCGGTTGGCGTGCGGGCGACCGTTGCCGCAGGGAGGCGACCGGCTGACATCGGCATATCGACGACCGGAATCGCGGGTCCTGACTCGCCCGACGGGCAGCCGGTGGGAACGGTGCACATCGGTGTCGCCGCACCGGCAGGCGTGCGCGTGGCGAGCTTCATGTTCGCGGGGGATCGGGCGTCGATACGCTCGCAGACCGTTGCCGCCGCGATCTCGCTGGCGTGTGACCGGGTGCGGGAATAGTCGGCGACGAGCAGTGGTTGTCTCTGGTGTGCCGACAACTGATGTGTTCACATCCAAAGCACAGCGTGAAACGGTAGCTTTTCTCCCAGCGAATCGGGTTAGACTGGCGATCCGTTCGAAGTCGAATTCGACGAAGGAAATGGAGGGGAGGTTCCGATGATTCTTGTACGACAGGAGATCGGCGACGTGCTGAGGGACTTCCGCCTGCAGAAGGGGCGCACGCTCCGGCAGGTCGCAGGCAAGGCTTCCGTGGCGCTCGGCTACCTCAGCGAGGTTGAGCGCGGTCAGAAGGAGGCGTCGAGCGAGATTCTCGCGTCGGTCGCCGAAGCTCTCGATGTGCCCATCTCCGCGATCATGCGCGAGGTCGGCGACCGCATCTCGGTTCTCGAGGGCATTCAGGTCTTCCCCGATGTCGTTCCCGACGACCTGGTGGCTTCGGTCGAGTCCGAGCTGTCTCTGCACTGATCGGTTCAGGGCGCTGTCTGTTTCTCATGCGACGCAGTGAGTTCCTGCGTGCGGTGACGCTCGAATTTGGTGCCAGAGCATCGACGTTGACGAGCGATCTGGTATTGAGCGGCCTGGGCGGACGTACCGCGTCTGAGGCGCTGGAGGCCGGAGTCGCGCCGCGCGAGATCTGGCTTGCGCTGTGCGCGGAAGAAGATGTGCCGCCTGAGCGACGCTATGGCGCCGGGCGCATGGAGCCGCGTAAGAGCTGACGTGCTGCGTAGACCCGAGCACGGCGTGTCGTCGAAGATGTGTTCGAAGTACGCGTATCGTTCTGCACAAGTGGTTTCGAGGTCTTGTTTTCCACCATTCGTGGGATGACCGCCGCAATGTCGGAGGCTCCTTCTACGGTGAATACAGGCCGAAAAGCCATACGCCTTGTCGGAGAGTTCGTCCCAGCCGGGTCGACCGCGACAGCCTACAGGCGGCACCACGCGAACATACGAGGAGCACATCATGCCATCACCCGCAGACCGCGAGAAGTCCTTGGAATCAGCCCTCGCCCAGATCGACCGTCAGTTCGGCAAAGGCTCGGTCATGCGACTGGGCAGTGACGAGCGCGCACCGGTCGAAGTCATTTCCACGGGCTCGATCGCCCTTGATGTCGCGCTCGGTGTCGGCGGGCTGCCGCGTGGGCGCATCGTCGAGATCTACGGTCCTGAGTCCTCGGGTAAGACGACGCTGACGCTACACGCGATCGCCAATGCGCAGCGTGCTGGCGGCATCGCTGCGTTCGTCGATGCCGAACACGCGCTCGACCCCGAATACGCCAAGAAGCTCGGCGTCGACATCGACGCGCTTCTGGTCTCACAGCCCGATACCGGTGAGCAGGCTCTCGAGATCGCCGACATGCTCGTGCGCTCGGGTGCGATCGACCTCATCGTCGTCGACTCAGTCGCGGCCCTGGTTCCGCGTGCTGAGATCGAGGGCGAGATGGGCGACTCCCACGTCGGTCTGCAGGCGCGACTGATGTCGCAGGCGCTGCGAAAACTGACCGGTGGTCTGAACCAAACCAACACCACCATGATCTTCATCAACCAGCTGCGTGAGAAGATCGGCGTCTTCTTCGGGTCGCCGGAGACGACCGCGGGTGGAAAGGCGCTGAAGTTCTATGCTTCGGTCCGACTCGATATCCGTCGCATCGAGACGATGAAAGACGGTACCGAAGCTGTCGGTAACCGTACACGTGTCAAGATCGTCAAAAACAAGATGGCGCCGCCCTTCAAGCAGGCGGAGTTCGACATCCTCTACGGCGTCGGCATCTCACGCGAGGGCAGCCTCATCGACTTCGGAGTCGAACACGGTCTCGTCAAGAAGTCAGGATCCTGGTACACCTACGACGGTGATCAGCTGGGGCAGGGCAAAGAGAACGCACGTGCATTCCTCATCAAGAACGCCGACATCGCCCTCGAGATCGAGACGAAGATCAAGCAGAAGCTCGGCATCGGCGGTGCCAGCGAAGAACCCGCGCCTGCCGCGAGCGACGAGCTTGCTCAGCGCCGCCCGGCCTGATGATTCGTAACCGCTCGACACTCGAGGTGAGCAATGCATGATGGGGGCGAGGAGCACCTCGCCCCCATCATCCCGCTCTTCGGGCGCGGCGCGCCCGCCGTGCAGGAAGACGGACCTGAGCATCAGAGCGACGTCGAGCATCAGAGAGACGCGGTGGCGGAGGGAGCTGCGACGGCGACAACGGTGCAGCGGGACGTCACTGTGATCGATAGGGCATTCGACGACTCCGCGCAGAGCGATGACGATGAGAGTGAGCGGGTTCGCGATCGAGCCGCGCAGGCACTTGTTCGTAAGCTTCGAGCTCGTTCGCTCTCAATCTCCGAAGCGCGTGGGGTGTTGCGTGAGCATGCACTCGACAGCGCCCAGATCGACAATGTGATCGATGAGTTCTGCGGTCGCGGCTATCTCGATGATGCGTTGCTGGCCGAGCATCTGGTCATCACCGGCATCGAACGCAAGGGACAGGGCCGCGTGGCGCTGTCACGCTCACTCGCACAGCGCGGTATTCCCCGCGATGTCATCGAGACGGCGATGGGTGACCTGCCCGACGACGACGCCGAGCGCGCCTTGGAGTTTGCGCGCGGAAAAGCGCGCTCGCTGTCACGGCTCGAATTCGACACCGCGCTGCGCCGCCTCGTCGGCCAGCTCGCGCGCAGGGGATACGGCGGTTCGGTCGCGATGAACGCCGCGAGGACCGCGCTGCGCGAAGAGTCGCTGGGCCAGCCGACAACCGGTGTGCGTTTCGTCGACTCGGACTGAACGATCGGAATCGCTCGTAGAATAGGTGCACCATGACTATCCCTCGCAGCGAACCGACGATCATCGCGGCCTCGTCGGCGTCCGTCGACGCTGACGGCCGTCAAAGAACCTACGAGGTGCGCACCTTCGGCTGTCAGATGAACGTGCACGACTCCGAGCGGCTCTCCGGGTCGCTCGACAGCGCCGGCTACGTCAAGGCCGAGCCAGGCGCCGAAGCAGATGTCGTGGTTATCAACACCTGCGCGGTGCGCGACAACGCCGCCGGCAAGCTCTACGGCACACTCGGCCATCTGGCGTCGGTGAAGCGTCGTAAGGACGGAATGCAGATCGCCGTCGGCGGGTGCTTGGCGCAGATGGACAAAGACGCCGTGCTCGACAAAGCACCCTGGGTCGATGTCGTGTTCGGAACGCACAACATGGGTTCGCTGCCGGGCATGCTTGAGCGCGCCCGCCACAACGGCGAAGCCGAGCTCGAGATCCTCGAATCGCTCGAAGTCTTCCCCTCGACCCTTCCCACCAAACGCGACTCCGCTCACAGCGGGTGGGTCTCGATCTCGGTCGGATGCAACAACACGTGCACGTTCTGCATCGTTCCGAGTCTGCGAGGCAAAGAGAAAGATCGCCGTCCCGGCGACATTCTCAACGAGATCCGTCTGCTGGTCGAAGACGGCGCGATCGAGGTCACGCTGCTCGGGCAGAACGTCAACTCCTACGGTGTCGAGTTCGGCGACCGGCAGGCGTTTAGCAAGCTTCTGCGCGCGGCCGGCCAGATCGAGGGGCTTGAGCGCATCCGCTTCACGAGCCCACACCCCGCCGCATTCACCGACGATGTCATTGACGCGATGGCGGAGACGCCGTCTGTCATGCCGCAGCTGCACATGCCGCTGCAATCAGGCAGTGACCGCATTCTGAAAGCGATGCGTCGCTCGTACCGCAGCGAGAAGTTCCTCGGCATCCTCGACCGCGTTCGCGAGCGCATTCCGCTCGCCGCGATCACGACCGACATCATCGTCGGCTTCCCCGGTGAGACCGAAGAAGACTTCCAAGACACGATGCGCGTCGTCGAACAGGCGCGCTTTGCAAGCGCGTTCACGTTCCAGTACTCGATCCGCGAGGGCACGCCTGCCGCGACGATGGAGAACCAGGTTCCCAAAGAGGTCGTACAAGAGCGCTATGAGCGTCTGATCGCACTTCAGGAACGTATCTCGCTGGAAGAGAACCAGAAGCAGGTCGGGCGCGAGGTCGACGTTCTGGTCTCGGTGGGCGAAGGCAAGAAGGATGCGGCGACGCACCGCCTGACCGGACGCGGTGAAGACAACCGACTCGTGCACTTCGAGGTGACTGAGGGGTCGCCGTTGCCGCGTCCCGGCGATGTCGTCACGGTTGCGATCACACATGCGGCGCCGTTCCACCTGCTCGCTGACGATCCGACCGGTGCCCCGCTGCGCATCCGCCGTACCCGTGGTGGTGACGCCTGGGATCGTGCACAGGCTGAGTCCTGCGGCGCTCCTGCAGCGGCCGGGGAGGCTGGCGCCCCGCGTCCGGTGTCGCTCGGGCTGCCTACGCTCCGCGTCGGCGTGTGAATACTCCCACCTCCGTCCGCCGAGACGGAGTCTCGACACAGGGACAACGGCGAGGCGCGGCATGAGCAGGCTGTGGGCTGTTGTCGGGGCGACAGGTACGGGCAAGAGCGACTTGGCCCTCGAGCTCGCTGAGGCGTTGCGTGAGAGCGGGAACCCGGCCGAGATCGTCAATGCCGACGCCATGCAGCTCTATCGCGGGATGGACATCGGAACGGCCAAGGTTCCCGTGCCCGAGCGGCGCGGCATCCCACATCATATGCTCGACGTCCGCGACGTCACAGAGGAGGCGGCTGTCGCCTGGTATCAGCCGCTCGCGCGCGCGGCGATCGAGGGCATCCATGCTCGCGGGGGAGATGCGATTCTCGTAGGCGGTTCCGGGCTCTACGCCTCCAGCGTCATCTTCGATTTTCGTTTTCCGCCCCGTGATGCGGCGGTGCGCCAGCGCCTGGAGCGTGAACTCGATGAACGCGGTGCCGCGGCTCTGTATGCGCGTCTGCAAGCGCAGGATGCCACGACAGCGGCCCGCGTCGACCCCCAGAACGCGCGCCGGATCGTGCGTGCCCTCGAAGTGCTCGAACAGGGAGCCCACACGCACGGCGCAGCGCTTCCTGACCAGCCCGCACTCTGGCACGCCGACAGCCGCATCCTCGCACTGCACGTCGACCGGCCCGCGCTCGTCGCGCGGCTCGACCGTCGCGTGGAGCGGATGTGGGAGCAGGGGATGCTCGATGAGGTCGCGCGCCTGCGGGAGGCGGGCATCGAGCGCGGTACGACGGCTCCGCGGGCGATCGGTTACGCACAGGCGCTCGCACAGATGGTCGGAGACAAGACCGAGGCCGAGGCGATCGCCGAGACGCAGGCTCTCACCAGGCGATACGCTCGGCGCCAGGTGTCCTGGTTCAAACGGTATCCCAGGATCGAGTGGATCTCTCCGATGTCTGATCCCCGTGGCATTCTGGCGGGATGACCACGTACTACTACACCGCGAGCAGTCTCGACGGGTTCATCGCGACGGCCGATCACTCACTCGACTGGCTGATAAAGCAAGACTTCGACGAGAACGGGCCAATGGCGTATCCCGAGTTCGTTCGCGGTGTCGGCGCACTGGCGATGGGCTCGTCGACCTATGAATGGGTGATGCGCAACGAGAACGGTGTGTGGGGGTATAAACAGCCGACCTGGGTGTTCACACACCGAGCGCTTCAGACGCCCGATGGTGCAGCCGTTCACCTCACCCACGGTGACGTTCGTGACGTGCATGCGTCGATGACCGCGGCAGCCGATGGCAAAGACCTCTGGATCATCGGTGGGGGAGACCTGGCCGGGCAGTTCGCCGACGCCGGCCTCCTCGATGAGGTCTGGGTGCAGTACGCACCCGTCACGCTGGGCAGCGGCGCGCCACTGCTGCCGCGAGACCTCGATCTCGAGCTCATCGATCTCGCTCGCAACCGCGCATTCCTGTGCGGTCGCTATCGTGTGCTGCGGGCTGAATAGACTGGACACATGGTCGCATTCACCAAGGGACACGGCACCGGCAACGACTTCGTGATCATCGCCGATCCCGAGGGCGAACTCGAGCTCGCTCCCGAACAGGTCGCAGCGCTGTGCGACCGGCATTTCGGAATCGGCGCCGACGGCGTGCTGCGCGTCGTGCGCTCGGCAGCGATCGATGGTGGCGCGGCGACTCTCGCCGAAGAGCCAGATGCTGAGTGGTTCATGGACTACCGCAACGCCGACGGGTCGATCGCCGAGATGTGCGGCAACGGCGTCCGCGTGTTCGCGCATTACCTCGTGCGCGCCGGGCTCGCCACGATCGAACAGGGCTCGACCCTGCCGATCGGAACGCGGGCCGGAGTCCGCGATGTGACCACCAGCAGCACCGGGTACCAGGTCGATCTCGGTCGCTGGCGACTGTCGGGCGATGATCCCCTCGCGAAGGCCCGGGGCCTTGATGTCGCCCGTCCCGGTCTCGGGATCGACGTCGGAAACCCGCATGTCGTCGTCGCCCTCGCCTCCGAACAAGAGCTGGTCGGGCTGGAGCTCGAGTACATCCCCGAGCTCGAACCTGTGCTGCCGGACGGCGCGAATGTCGAATTCGTCGTCCCGGGTGATCCGCTGGTGCGCGATGGCATCGGGCACGTCACGATGCGTGTGTTCGAACGCGGCGTGGGAGAGACCCTCAGCTGCGGCACGGGGGTCGCGGCGACGGCGCTCGCGGTGCGTCACTGGGCGGGAGAGAACGCGCCCGACAACTGGCGTGTCGAGGTGCCGGGCGGCACGCTCGGTGTGCGCATGTTCCCCACCGAAGACGGCGAGCATGTGGCGCTGTCGGGCCCGGCGCAGCTGGTCTACAGCGGTACGGTCGATCTCTCCTGACCAGCCCGCGCACTGACGGAGCAGCTCAGCTGCCGCGCACGCCGGTCAGATCGATCGCGGATGTGGGCGGCGTGCCGTGCTTTCGCACCTTGATAACGCGGTAGCCCTTGCCCGTGGCGGTGCGGAAGACGCTGTAGCCCGGAGTGAACGTGGCGGCAAGCCAGCGCTGGAGTGAGTCGGCGCCGAGGTTACGCTGCACGACCAACCAGGCGTCGCTGCGTTCATCGAGCCGCGGAATCCACTGCTGCAACATGTCGTGCAGCACGTTCTTGCCGACGCGAATGGGGGGATTGGAGCGGATCGTGCGGAAGGCGACGTCGTCGGGAACATTGTCGGGCAAGACGGCGTTGATGTTATCGAGGCCGAGAGCTTCGGCGTTTCGACGCACGAGATCGAGCGCACGCTCGTTGACGTCCACAGCCCAGACGGTGGCGTGCGGGGAGGCAAGCGCCATCGTGATGCTGATGGGTCCCCAGCCGCTGCCGAGGTCGAGGAAGTGCCCTCCGGGGGGCAGCGGCGGCATGTTCGCGAGAAGAACGGCGGTTCCGGCATCCAACCGGTCGGGACTGAAGACACCACCGGCGGTGGTGACATCGAGCTCGCGGCCCGCGAGCGTGACACGGATGGAACGCAGGTTCTCGGGGCTCGCCGGAGACGCAGTGAAGTAGTGATCTGACCCCATACGGTGAGCGTACCGGACTGCCGGGTTAAGATGAGAGGCCGAATACAGAAGGCAGAGGATGACGGAAGCTATCGACGAAAACACCCCCGACGACACGGTCGGTCGCATTCTCGCGGCAGCGCAGCCGCGAACGCGCGCGCAGGTCTTCGACGCCGCCCAGGTGCTTCAGGATGCCGCGACCGCCGGCTACGGCGACCATGACGGTGATCAGTGGGATGTTGAGGACCGGCACGCGCTGCGGCGCGTGAGCGGGCTGTCCACCGAGCTCGAAGATGTCACCGAGGTCGAGTATCGCCAGCTGCGACTGGAGAATGTGATCCTCGTGGGTGTGTATCCGCAAGGGGCGCAGGAAGACGCCGAGAACTCGCTGCGTGAGCTGGCCGCTCTGGCGGAGACGGCCGGCGCCGTCGTCCGCGACGGGGTGTTGCATCGCCGCCCCCATCCCGACCCGGCCACGTATCTCGGGCGGGGCATAGCGCAAGAGCTGAAG
>NZ_JAJUFV010000077.1 GCF_029263575.1 Microbacterium sp.
CAGCCGGATGCTGCCGCAGCTGCGCCGCCGTCGACGCGCTGCCCGTGAATCCGACGAGATCGCCGAGCCGCAGCAGGTCGAACAGCCCCGGAACGCTGCCGCTGACCAGTTGCAGCGAACCCTCCGGCAGCAGATGGGACTCGACGAGAATCCGCACCATCGCCTCGGTGAGGTACCCCGTGGGCGTGGCGGGCTTGATGAGCGTCGGCATCCCGGCCAGAAACGCCGGGGCGAACTTCTCGAGCGGACCCCACACCGGGAAGTTGAAGGCGTTGATCTGCACCGCGACACCGGGCAGCCGGGCGAAGATGTGCCGACCGAGGAACGAGCCGTCCTTCGACAGCGGCTCGACCGCGCCATCGACGTACACGTGCGCGTTGGGCAGCTCACGTCGCCCCTTGCCCGAGTACGCGAAGAGCACACCGATACCGCCGTCGATGTCGACCCACGAGTCAGCCTTTGTCGCGCCCGCCCGCGCCGAGAGCTCATACAGCTCGTCCTTGCGCTCGGTCAGTGCCAGTGCGAACTTCTTCAGCAGCACGGCCCGCTGATGAAAGGTCAGCCGGCCGAGAGAGGCCTGCCCCACCGTGCGGGCGTAGTCGAGCGCGCCAGCGAGGTCGAGTCCTTCTGCGCTGACGTTCGCGACGACCTCGGCGGTCGAAGCATCCCGAACCGCCGTTGACGCAGCGGTCGGCTCAGGAGCCCACCAGGCATCCTGCACATAACTGGGAAGGAAGTCGGTCACGATTCACTCCATTCGTAGAATCCCTGGCCGCTCTTGCGACCGAGTCGGCCGTCAGCGACCAGCTTTCGCAACAGTTCCGGCGGCGCGAAGCGCTCGCCGAGCTTGCGGTGAAGTTCCTCGGCGATACCGAGACGAACATCGAGGCCGACGATGTCGGTGGTGCGCAGCGGACCGACCGGATGCCGGTACCCCTGCTCCATCGCCGTGTCGATGTCTTCGGCGCTCGCGACGCCGGCTTCGACCATGCGGATCGCCTCCAGCGCCAGCGCGACGCCCAGACGGCTGGATGCGAAGCCCGGCGAATCGCGCACGACGACCGGCGCTTTGCCCAGCCCGGCGACCCAGCCGCGCGCCGCCGATTCGAGCTCGCTGGCGGTGCGAGAGCCGATCACGATCTCGACCAGCGTGGACGTCGGAACGGGATTGAAGAAGTGCAGTCCGAGAAACCGTTGCGGGTTCTCCAGCGCAGAAGCCAGCTCGTCGATCGAGATCGACGACGTGTTGCTGGCCAGCGGCGTGCCGGTGCTGATGATCTCTTCGGCCTGGCGCAGCGTGTCGATCTTGGTTGGTCGGTCTTCGAAGACGGCCTCGACGACGAGGGCAGAGCCGCGCAGCGCTGTGAACGCGGTCGATGCCGACACGGCATCCGTCATCTTGTCCAGGCTCTTCTGCGCAAAGCCCTTCTGCGCCGAGCGCTTCAGTGAAGCGTGCACGCGCTCCAGCGCAGCGGCGGCAGCGTCGTCATCGCGCTCGACGATCACGACCCGCGAGCCGGTCAGGGCGAAGGCGTGCGCGATTCCGGCGCCCATGCGGCCGCCGCCGATCACTCCCACGGTCTCGGGCATGCTCATGCGGTCTTCTTCCTGTCGAGGAATGCGGTCATTCTGCGGTGCTTCTCGGATGACTCGAACAGCTCTGCCTGCAGCTCCAGCTCCAGCTGCGGGTGCTGATCGGCATCCGCCAACAGCGCCCGCTTCGTGTGACGCGTCGCCAGCGGGTCGTTTGCCGCGATGCGGTCGGCGATCTCGTGTGCGGCATCCATCAACTCGTCCGCCGGGTGAACAGACGACAGCAGTCCCCACTGCACAGCCTCGTCGGCGCGCAGGATCCGACCCGTCAGCAGCAGCTCGCTCGCCCGCGCATCGCCGACGATCTCGGGCAGCCGCCAGGTGGCGCCCGCCGCGGCGATGATGCCCAGCCCCGTCTCGGGGTTGCCGATCCGCACCGAGGGTGTGCCGATTCGGATGTCTGCCGCGTACGCGAGCTCGGCGCCACCGCCCAGCGCGTATCCGTCGATGGCTGCGATCACCGGCATCGGCAACGAACGGATGCGCCGGAAGGCTGTCGTGTTGATGCCCCGCCGGGCGTCATCCGCGGTGCGCTCGCGCAACTGTGCGATGTCCGCTCCCGCGGCGAAGACGCCGCCGGACCCGGTGAGGATGAGCGTGCGCGGATCGTCTTCGAGCTCCTGGCAGATCGCGTGCAGTCCGTCGATCGTCGCTTGATCGATGGCGTTTCGCACCTCGGGCCGGTCGAGCGTGACGACGACGCGGTCGGCACGGCGGTCGATGTGCAGCGGCTCAGTCATGGACCCGCTCCACGCGATAAACCTCGGACATCGTCATCCTCTCGTTCTCGGTCGGGGTGCTGTCGAAACAGATTTCCCAACCGATCGGTCAGTAATATGGTACCGGTGACGGCGGAGTCGTCCAGAGTCAGGCAGACTGGTGCGATGGCGAGCGCCCGGCGCCCGCGGAGAGGAAACGATGCGAGCAGCGCAGACGAGCGGTGTGCGAGCGCAGACGAGGCGTGGTCGGCCCGGGTACGACAGCTCCGAAGTGCTCGAGATCGCTGTTCGCCTGTTCATCGAGAAGGGTTATGACGCCACCTCTGTCGCCGACCTCGCCGAGCGACTCGGGCTGACCAAATCAGCCGTCTACCATCACTTCGAATCCAAAGAGCAGCTTCTCGGGCTGGCGCTCGACGAAGCGCTCACCGGACTGGAGAGCGCCCTCGAGAATGCGCTCGCGAACGCGCGTTCGGCACCCGAGAGCTTCGCCGACGTCATCCGCGGAGCCGTGACGGTGCTGATCGAGAGACAGCCCTACGTCACGCTGCTGCTGCGCGTTCGAGGAAACAGCCCCGTCGAGCACGCCGCTCTTGAGCGGCGGCGGCTGTTCGATACCCGCGTCACCGAAGTCGTACGTACCGCCCAGAGTCAGGGGCTCGTGCGCGACGACATCGACGCGGCGGTCGCCACTCGCCTCATCTTCGGCATGATCAACTCACTCACCGAGTGGTACCGACCCGGCGGCACGATCGATGCGGATGCCATGGCCGAGACCGTACTCGCCACAGCGATGAGCGGGCTGCAGGTTCGCTAGTAGGGGTGAGCGGGCGGTCTTTCGCCGACGCGGGCGCGCGTCGCGGCCCGACTGACGTCGCTCAGGCGCTCGCGATGACGGTCTCGGCGAGCGGCCGGCGCGTACGCGGTGCGCGCTCGCGCTCTTGCAGCGCGTCGGAGAGCACCGATGCATCGCCGAGGTCGCCGATGGCGAGCACGGTCGTGGGAGCGAAGCGCTCTTCCAGCTCGAGTCGGGTGGCGACGGCGTCGGCGTCGAAGCCGCTCATCTGGTGTACGAAGAGTCCGTCGTGGTGCGCCTGCACGCTCAGGTGCGCGACGGCCTGGCCCACGTCGTAGGACGCATGGGTGATGACCGTGCCGTTCTCGTCGGCCGTCTCGGCGATCGCCACGATCAGCGCTGCGGCCGC
The DNA here is from genome assembly GCF_029263575.1 of Microbacterium sp. Taxonomy (GTDB): domain Bacteria; phylum Actinomycetota; class Actinomycetes; order Actinomycetales; family Microbacteriaceae; genus Microbacterium. The sequence continues at coordinate 3,518 of NZ_JAJUFV010000077.1, forward strand.
TGGCGCCCAGGTCTGGTTGAAGCCGATGAGCGATGCGACGATGTCGGCGTGCAGCGCGGTGCCGCGGCGAGCGATGACGAAGCGCCACGGCTGGCCGTTGTATGCCGACGGCGCCCAGCGCGCGGCCTCAAGGGCCGCGGTGAGCTTGTCTTCATCGAGCGCTGTCGTGGCCTCGTAGGCACGGGGGCTCCAGCGTGCGGTGAGAATCTCGTTCACCGGAACGGAGGTGTCTGCAATGCGCTCGATCGTGGAAGTGCTCATGATGCCTTTCGGGGTACGTGACGTGTCGGACCCCGTCGTCCATCATCTATTCAGCGTAATACAGCGTGCTGAGAGCATGTCACCCGGCGTAACCTGCTCAGATTCCCGCGAGTCGTGCTGCCCGCCGCTCTTGCTGCACATCGGGATCGGGCACCGGTGCCGCCGCGAGCAGGCGCCGCGTGTAGTCATCGGACGGATGCTGCAGCACCTGTGCGCGCGAACCCGATTCGACGAGCGACCCCTTCCGCAGCACAGCCACGCTGTCGCACAGCTCGTCGATCACGGCCAGATCGTGGCTGATGAACACGCACGCGAAGTTCAGCCTCTCCTGCAACTCGCGAAAGACATCCAGCACCTGCGCCTGCACCGATACGTCCAGCGCACTGGTCGGCTCATCCGCGATCAGCAGCGCCGGATCCAGCGCGACGCCGCGGGCGATCGCCACACGCTGCTTCTGTCCGCCCGAGAGCTCGTGCGAGTACCGACTGGCGCGTCCCAGCAGTCCGACCGAGTCGAGCAGTGCATCGACGCGGTCGTTCAGCTCGCTGCCGCGCAGCCCCCGGATCGCCTGCAGCGGTTCTTCGACACTCTGGCGCACGGTGTAGCGCGGATTCAGCGACAGCGCGGGGTTCTGAAACACGACGCCGATGCGACGGCGGGTGTCACGGCGAACCGCCCGCGTGGCGGTGAGCATGTCGACGCCCTCGACGGTGATCGACCCGCCGCTCACGGGAGCCGCACCGATGATCGCGCGCCCGATGGTCGACTTGCCGCTGCCGGATTCGCCGACCAGGCCCAGAATCTCGCCCTGGCGCACCTGGAGGCTGACACCGTTCACGGCGTGGAACAGCCCACGCAGACGATTGCCGTAAGTCACCTCGAGGTCGGCGATGTCCAGCACCGGCGGCTGTTCAGTCGCGACAGCTGCGTTGATCGTCTCGCGCTCGCCGATGCGCGGCACCGCGTCGAGCAGTTGCTTCGTGTACGCCCCCGCCGGTGACAGCAGCACCTCGCGCACGGAGCCCTGTTCGACGAGTTCTCCGTCGCGCATGACGGCGACACGATCGGCGAGCTCGGCGACGACACCCATGTCATGCGTGATGAGCAGTATCGCACGCCCTTCGCGACGACCCAGACGCGCGAGCACGTCGAGCACCTCGGCCTGCACGGTCACGTCCAACGCGGTTGTCGGCTCGTCGGCGATGAGCAGCTGCGGGTCAGCGGCCAGGGCCATCGCGATTCCGATGCGCTGACATTGTCCGCCTGAGAGCTCATGCGGATACTGCTTCATGCGCCGCGCGGGTTCGGGAATCTCAACAAGCTCGAGCAGTTCGATCGCGCGCCCCCGCGCCGCGGCGGCGCTGATCGAACGATCATGCGCGCGAACGGCTTCGACCACCTGGAACCCGATCGTGAAGACGGGGTTGAGCGAGGCGACCGGGTCCTGCGAGATGAGCGCGATCTGCGCACCTCGCACGCGCCGCAGCTCGCCGGCGCTGAGGCCGAGAAGCTCGCGTCCGTTCAGCGTGATCGAACCGCTGGCGTGCGCGTTCTCCGGCAGCAACCCGATCACAGACAGAGCCGTGACCGACTTGCCCGACCCGGATTCCCCGACCACCGCGACAACCTCGCCGGGCGCGATCTGCAGGTCGAGCCCGTGCACCACCTCGACCTGATCGCGCGTGCCGAAGTGCACTCGAAGATCACGGATGTCGAGAACAGGAGCGGTGGTCGGTGTGCTCATATCAGACCTTGTCTTCGCCCTCATCGCGGGCGCGCTTGTGCTCTTGCCAGTCGGCAAGCATCTTGTGGTGATACTCCTGCACCCACTCGAGGTAGTCGCGACCGTTCGTGAGGCGGATGCGGGCGTCCTTCTCATCGGGACCCAACCAGCGAAGCGCCGTGTCGATCGAGTCGATGTGTCGGTCGAAGTAGCGTCGTTCGTTCGCGAGGAAGCTTCCCCATGGGTCTTCTTCGGCCTTGAAGTAGTGACTGCGGTCACCGGGAACCGAGTGGCGCCGAATGTAGTTGGTATCGATCAGGCGTCTGGTCGCCATCGACACCGCGCCCGTGCTCGCGCTGAGCGCTTCGGCGAGATCAGCAGACGAGATGAATGGCCGATCCATGATCATCAGATAGCCGAGCACGCGCCCGTCCATGCGCGAGGTTCCCGTCATCTCCCAGATCAGGCTGATCTCCTCGGCGAACTGTCGCCGGTACTGCTCGCGCTCGTCGATGTCAGGGGTGTCAGCGGTCATCGATTCGTCCCTTCTCGTGCGTCCAGCATCCCATTGTCATCGACGCTCTCGCGGATCGAAGACGCTGCGAAGCTCTTCACCGAGGGCGACGACGGCCAGCACGGTGAGGGCGAGCAGGATGCTGGGCAGCACCAGCACGTGCGGAGCGCTCTGGAAGATGCGCGAGCCCGCAGCGATCTGCAGACCCCACGAGATGGCCGGAGACGAGAGCCCGATGCCGAGGTACGTCAGGGTGCTCTCGGCCACGATCACCCCACCGACCGTCAACGTCGCCAGCAGGAGCACCGGTTGCACGGCATTGGGCACGACGTAGCGGGTCACGATGCGTCCGACACCCAAGCCCATCGTGCGGGCGGCCAGCACGTGGTCGGTGCCGGCCACTGACCGGACGGATGCGCGCATGAGCCGGGCCATCATCGGCCAGCCGAACACACCGAGCACGACGCCGACGGTGAGCACGTTGCGGGTGCCGAGCATGTTCAGCACGACGATCGCGGCGAGCAGGAAGGGGAAGCCGAGAAAGACCTCGGTGGTTCGCGACACGATCCAGTCGGCCACGCGCCCGCCCATGCCGGCGACGATGCCGAACACGAGAGCGATCGCCAGCGAGATGACGGTGGCAAGCAGACCCACCGCGATCGATGACTGCGCGCCGTAGATCGCCCCAGCCCAGATATCGCATCCCTGCAGGTCGAAACCGAACGGATGCCCCGGCGCCGAGGCGACCTTGCTGTCGGCCAGGTTGCACGCGCGCGGGTCGCCATGGCCGAACAGTCCGGCGAACGGCGCCGGTGCCACCGCGAAGGCGAGCATGACGAGCAGAATGATCGTGCTTATCCAGAACAGCGGGCGACGAAGCAGCAGCTTCCACGGGCTCGTCGCCTTCTTCGGCAGGACGACACCGGTCGTCTTGGGCACCGCGATCTTGGCGGTCGGGGGAGGAGTCTTCTCAGGCACGGCGGATCCTCGGGTCGAGCAGCGCGTGGATGCCATCCACCAGCAGCGAGGTGATCAGGAAGATGAGGATCAGCGCCGTGGAGATGCCGACCACCATCGCCGCCTCGTGGTCACGGATCGCGGTGAACAGCAGATTGCCGACACCGGGAAGGTTGAAGATGCCCTCGATCACGACCGTGCCACCGAGCAGAAAGCCGAGGTCGGTGGCCAGGAATGTCGCGGTCGGGATGAGGGAGTTTCGCATGACGTGCAGGCCGATCACGCGCCCCTCGCCGATGCCCTTCGCCCGCGCCGTGCGCACGTAGTCGGCCTCGAGGTTCTCGATCATCGAACCGCGCACCAGACGTGAGACGGCAGCCAGGCCGATTGCGGCGATCACGAGCGAGGGAAGCAGATACGACAGCGGCCACCCGTCTCGCGTTCCTGCCACCGGCAGCCAGTTCAGCTGAACGCCGAAGATGATCTGCGCGGTGATGCCGAGCACGAACACCGGAATGCAGCTGAGCCCGATCGCGATGACCAGCAGACCCTTGTCGATCACCGTGCCCTTCTTCAGAGCCGAGACGATGCCGACCGTGAGACCCAGCGCCACCTGGATCACCCAGGCCGTCAGCGCCAGGGTGATCGTGACCGGCCAACGCGTGGCGAGCTTGTCCGAGACCGAACGCCCGGTGAGGTCGAGCCCGAGGTCGCCCTGCAGCAGATTGCCGAGATAATTGGTGTACTGCACCCACAGCGGCTGGTCGAGCAGGTACTTCGCATTGATCGCATCGACGACCGACTGCGGCAGTTGACGATCGCCCGCCAGAGCGCGAATCGGATCACCGGGCAGACTGAACACGGCGAGATAGATGATGAACGTCACGCCGACGAAGACGAGCGCGAACCCCGCCACCCGCTGCGCAATGCTCAGCGTCATTCGCATCAGCGGTGCTCCAGGTGGGCGTGGGCGGCGAGAATCGCCCCGTACTGTACGCCGACGACGCGCGACAGCGGCAGGGGCACCGAACTGCGCCCGGCGGATGCGTCGCGAAGCCACCCGGTGAACAACTGCTCGGCATCTGCGGCTGCGCCGCGCACGGTCGGCGCGGCGATGCCGGCATCGACCTCTGCCCTGAGCGCTCGTCGCAGCATCCCGCCCCAGCGCAGGCGATGCAGGTCGACCAGGCCGTCCAGGCTTGCCAGTTCGGCCACCGTCGCGGGCCGATCGCCTTCAGCATCCGCTCGTGCGATGTTGCTCTCGCCAGCCGTCACGGCCATGGGCGAGAACGCGCGCGCAGCGCGCAACAGGGCGGTATCCATTCGCACCCGTGAATCGACGCGTGCCAGCAGGGCGGTGAGCAGTTCTCCGGTCTCGACGAGCTGTTCGCCGCTGCGGCGCAGCGCGTCACGGTACAGCGTGTCGGTCGGCGTGGTGTCGTCAGCCGACGGATCGCTGAACTGCGGCAGCTCGGCGATCAGCGAGAGGGCGCCGTACTTCGACGCATACGAGGTCGAGGCGTCACCGGCCGAACCGGGCGGGTACGGGTCGAAGCCCTGCGCCTCGGTCCAGTCATACGCGTCTTCCAGCGTGCCCATCTCGTAGATGGCCTGATCGAGCACCGTGAAATGCGCGCCTTCGGGCTCGCCCACGTGCAACGGCACGTCACAGGATGCCGTGACCTGGTGCAGCAGCGGGTAGAGAGCGGGCACCGCGCGCGACAGATAGAAGTACGCGCCTCCGCCCTCGCTGTTGTGCAGCGGAACGTACAGATCGGGTCGGGTGCTGTCGATCGCCCGGGCCAGTGCCTGTGTCTCGGGCATCATGGCGTCGAAGTACGCGGTCTTGTAGTCGAAGGGGAAGGTCCACTCGACCTGCTCATCTGGCGCCGGGCGGAAGAACTCGCGGGCGTAGCGCTCGCGATCGGCGGGGTCGCCGAACCATCCCTCGTTCAGTCGTGTGCCGTCGGGGTCGGCGCAGGGGATGATGTGCCAGGCGGTGTCGAGCCCGTCTCGAAAGGCCTCGTCGTGCACGAGTTGTTCGACCAAATGCACGATCGTGAGTGAGCCGATCGGCTCGTTGGGGTGGACGGCGCCGACGATCAGCGCCGACCGGCTGCCCGTGCCGACGTGGTAGAGCCGGATCGGCTCGCCCAGCCTGCTCGTGCCGATGCGTTCGACGGTGATCAGCTCGGGGTGCTCGGCACGCACATCTTCGAGTCGCTGATGAAGCTCGTCGACGGTGGGGAAGTGCGTGTGCTCGGGCACGGCGCCGGCACGGCGAAGGATGTCCTCCGCCGTGCCGAGCGCTGTTGCGGGGTAGTGCGGCAAAACTTTCGGCTCCCGTTCAGTCGGCGACGATGACCTCGGATACGTTGACGGCACCCGAGTTGGTGTGCAGTTCAGCGATGCGATCCGAGGTGACATAGAGGTAGCGGTTTCCGAACAGCGGCACCGTCGGGAAGTCCTCGAGGATGCGCTCCTGCACGGCGGTGTATCCGGCGTACGACTCTTCGAGAGAGTCGGCGGCATTCGCCGCCTGCAGCAGAGCGTCGACCTCGGGGTCGCTGTATCCGCCGGCGCCGAAGTTGCCCTCGCCGGTGGCGGTGAACACAGCCGTCAGGGTGTTCTGCTGGCTGGGGTACAGCGCACCCCAGCGGGCGCGGAACGGTCCGTTGGTGTCGCCCTGGGCGACCATGTCGGTGAAGGCGGCGAAGTCAGCCGAGGGGGCGGCGACGACGCTCTCGATGCCGAGGTTCTGGCGCAGCTGGTTGGCGATGGCCTCGAAGAGGTCTTCCTGGCCCCAGTTGGCGATGAAGTGCACCTGCATCTCGCCGTCGAAGCCTCCAGCCTCTTCTAGCAGAGCCTTCGCGGCGTCGGGGTCGAACTCGCAGAACTCGCCGCATACGCCCTCGGGGCTGCCGGGCATGCTCGGGGCGGTGAGTGAGGTGGCAGGCACCTGCGAGCCGCCGAAGACCGCATCGTTGATCGCGTCGCGGTCGATCGCCATCGAGATGGCCTGGCGCACGCGAACGTCCGAGAAGCGCGGGTCGTCGAGGTTGAAGCCGAGGAAGTCGACACCCGGGGCGTCGAGCTCGTGCACGTGATCGCCGAACTCGGTGCGCGCCTGCTCGACCTGTGACGCGGCGATGGCGACGATGTCGATCTCGCCGGCCAGAGTGTCGGTGTAGGCCGTCGCCGTGTCGAGGTAGGGCACGAACGTGATCGCGTCGATCGTTGGTTCGTCGCCGATGAAGTCGTCGTAGACGACGGCGTCGATCGGCTCGGTGGCAGACCAGCCGTCGACGAGCTGGAACGGGCCGTTTCCGATCGGATTCTCCTCCCACGTCTCGAGGTCGTCGAGCGCGCCGTCGGGCAGCGGATACAGACCCGTCTGTCCGATCGTCAGCTGCAGCGGGTACTGGCGATCGGCGGCGACCAGCTCGACCGTGAAGGTGAGGTCGTCGACGACCGTGAGGCCCGACAGTTCGGTAGCGGTCGGCTCGCCCTCGGACGGGTTCATCTCGGCGTAGCCGACGACGTTGGCCAGCTGTGCACCGTTGACCCAGGCGTTGGGGCCGTACGCGGCGTAGTTCCAGGTGTCGACGTAGTCCTGCGCGGTGACGGGGGAGCCGTCGTGGAAGGTCCAGCCGTCACGGAGTGTGATCGTCCAGGTCTTCGCGTCATCCGATTCGACCGACTCGGCGGCGACGTAGCCCACTTCGCCGTCCTCGCTGATGCTGGTCAGCGGTGAGAAGATCGTCTCGAGGATCGCGTAGGAGCCGAACTGGTTTCCGGGCACGAACGAGTCGGGCTCTTCGACCGCGTAGCGGATCGGGTCGCTGGTCTGATCGCCGCCGTCGGATGATCCTGCCGAGCATCCCGTGAGCGTCAATGCCGTCACCGCGGCTGCGGCAGCGATCATTCGTTTCTTGCTGTGCATAACTCCTCCTTGAGCCACACCTCTTGGACTGGGTGCGGCGGGATGGGCTGCTCGGGTGGGCATCCCGTTCCCGCACGCTAGAACGAACTGTGTTCAGTCGTCAATGAAGTTTCAAAGATTGTTGAAACTTGTAATAGGAGTGAAACACGATCGACGCCTGAGCGCAATACCCGAGAAGAAAAGGAGGGCACGGATGCCGCGACCGCAGTCGCAGCATCCGTGCCCTCCCGAACCCGCATCGGGGGCGCTCAACCGCGCATCGCTTCGCCCAGCTTGACCCGAGCTCCCATCTTCAGCAGCGAGTTCTCATAGATCTTCGCGCCGATGAGCACCACGACCACACAGGCCACGAGCAGCAGCGCAAGCGATGCGAGCGGCTCCCACCATGCGGCCTCGTTGAAGAACAGTCGGATCGGCATGCCCACCGGAGCCGAGAACGGCACGTACGACAGCACGGTCATCACCACGGGGTTGTCGCCGAAGAAGATTACCAGGAAATACGGGATCATCGTCAGATACATCACCGGAGTCATCGTGGTGCCCGCGTCCTCCTGGCGAGATACGAGCGAACCGGCCGCCGCGAACATCGCCGCAAGCAAGATGAACCCGAAGAAGAAGAACACCGCGAACCAGGCGACCGGCCCACCGATACCCTGCAGAACCGCGGTCTGGCCGGTGACCATGAGTCCGATCGAGCCGATCACCACCAGCAGCAGGATCTGCGACATCGCGAGAATCGTGTTGCCGACGACCTTGCCCGCCAGGAGCACTCGTGCAGGAACGGTTGAGAGCAGGATCTCGACGACGCGGGTCTGCTTCTCCTCTACGACGCTGGTGGCGACAGGCAGACCGAACATCATGGCTGCCATCATGAACACCAAACCGAACCCGAAGCCGAGAAGGTAGCGCAGCGGGCCGTCGTCGGTGCCGGGATTGAGCAGTTCGACGCTCGGAGACTGCGAAAGCATCATCAGCAGATCCTGCGGTGCACTGCTGTCGGCGATGATGGTGATGCCCGTGGGCGAGGCGGCGTCATCGACCAGCGCAGCCTCTGCCTCACCGCTGGTGACGAGTTCTTCGGCGGCGGCGCGATCGGCGACCTCGGTCACCTCGTAGCCGTCGACGCCTTCCAACGTGCTCGATGCTGACGCCGTCGCCGCAATAGGGGTGGCGCTTGACGTCTGGCTGGCGATGCCAGCCCAGATGACGCCCGCGAGTGCCAGCAGCAGGAGGATGGCTGTGGAGATCAGATACGCCTTGCTGCGCAGCTTGGTGCTCAGCTCGCGTTCGGCGACGAGCCAGACGCCCTGTGCCGTGGAGATGGTGGTTGGCGTTGACGCGTTCACTGGATGACCTCCTTGAAGATCTGCGAGAGAGAAGGATGCTGCGGGCTGAAGCGGGCGACGTTGCCACCCTCGAGCGCGCGACGCAGCACACGCTGCGCGACCTCGGGGTCGTCAGCGTCGAAGATCGCGTTGCCGCCCTCGAAGTCGACGACACTGATGCCGGATTCGTCACGCAGCCAGCCGACGTCGCCGGTGCTCTCGAGCTCCCAGCGTGGAGCCGAGTGCTCTTCGCGAAGCTGCTCTCGCGGGCCGGCCGCGCGAATCGTGCCACCGGCGATGATCACGAGGTCATCGCACAGTCGCTCGACGACATCGAGCTGGTGCGACGAGAACAGCACTGAGACGCCGCGAGCCGCCCGCTCCTGCAGTACGGCCGCGACCGTGTCGACCGCGAGAGGGTCAAGGCCGGAGAACGGCTCGTCGAGAATGAGCACCTCAGGGTCGTGCACGAGGGATGCTGCGATCTGGGCGCGCTGCTGATTGCCGAGCGAGAGCGCCTCGAGGTTGTCGTTCAGTCGCTCGCCGAGTCCGAGCTCGGTCAGAAGCGCGGTGGCTTTCGCCGTGGCATCCGTCTTGTTGAACCCATGCAGACGAGCGAGGTAAACGACCTGCTCCAGCACCTTCATCTTCGGGTACAGCCCGCGCTCTTCCGGCATGTAGCCGAACTGGCGGCGCGCCTCGGCGGTCAGGTCGGTTCCACCGAGGGTGACCGAGCCGCCGTCGGAGGCGAGCAGGCCGAGGATGATGCGCATGGTCGTGGTCTTGCCCGCGCCGTTGCCGCCGACGAAACCGGTGAGATGGCCGGCTTCGACCGAGAAGCCGACGTCATCGAGCACGCGGCGAGATCCGTAGCTCTTCGTGACTCCGGTGAGTTGCAGTGTTGCTGAGGTCATGACTCAACACTATGAATTGGCCGTGCGCTGCGGCATCCCCCGCAGGGCGGATTGCGTGTCTCCGTCTGAGGGCGGATGCTCGCACGCGGGGAAGTTCTTTGCATTCATGGGAATAGACCCGCTGCACCGGTCGTTGGCATCGGAGAACGCAATCGCTCACTCGAGCCCGAAAGAAGGAAATCTCTGTGACTCGCACCATCGGATACATCGTCGGCAGCATCTCCAGCACCTCCATCAACCGCCGCCTGGCGAAAGCACTCGTGAACCTCGCCCCTGAGGACACCGAGTTCGTCGAGATCGAGATCAAGGACCTGCCCTTCTACTCGCCCGACTACGACGGTGACTTCCCCGAGGTCGCGACCGCGTTCAAGCAGGCCATCGCCGACGTTGACGGCGTCGTCATCATCACGCCCGAGTACAGCCGTTCCATCCCCGGCGTGCTCAAGAACGCGCTGGACTGGTCGACCCGCCCCTACGGCGAGATGTCGTTCTACGGCAAGCCGGTCGCCGTCATCGGAACCTCGGGCTCGGGCGTCGCCACCGCAGCCGCCCAGCAGCACCTGCGTGCGATCCTCGGCCACTTCAACGCCATCACGATGGGCCAGCCCGAGGGCTTCATCCAGTCGACCCCGGGCCTGTTCACGGAAGACGGCCAGGTGACCGACGACTCCACTGCCGGGTTCCTCCGCGGCTACCTCGAGGCGTTCAACGGCCTCATCTCACGCGTGCAGCACTCCGCCGAGCTCGCGAACGCGTAACCCACGCGCGGCGCCGGACATTTCGACAGGCTCAATGACCGGCGCCGCCCCGGCTCCGCTCCCTGAGCGCCGCCCCGGCTCCGCTCCCTGAGCCTGTCGAAGGGTCGGGGCCAGGGCACCCCGCACGCGGGCGTTACACCAGCCCGCCGCGCAGCGCGAGCACGATCGCCTGCACGCGGTCGCGCGCGCCGAGCTTCTGCAGGATCCGTGAGACATGCGTCTTCACGGTCGCCTCGCCGATGTACAGCCGGGCGGCGATCTCAGCGTTGCTCATCGCCTCGGTCATGAGC
>NZ_JAJUFV010000078.1 GCF_029263575.1 Microbacterium sp.
CCATGGCAAAGCGGCGGGGACGGCCGCGTCGATCCTCGGCGCGACCAATAACGGCGTCGCCGCGATCGTGTCACCGGTGGTGGGGTTGATCTCAGCCGGAGGTGGTATCACCGCGACGAGCATGGCCACGGTGATGGTGGGCTGCGCCGTCGTGGGCATTCTGGCGCTGTGGCTGATCATTCGCCCGCGCAGCGTTGCCATGCTGACGCCGTAGCGCCATCGGTCATCACCCGATCAGCGTGAGCAGCAGGCGCGATGGTTCGGATGCCTCGACCTCATGCGGAACCTTCGGGGCGATGTAGTACACGCCGCCGCTCGTCAGGGTGTGTTCGGCGCCGTCGATTCGCAGGAGCACCCGGCCTGCTGCGACGTGGATCAGCAGCGGCACCGGCGCGGAGTGCTCTTTCATCACGACGCCGGTGGCGAACGCGAGGTGGCGCATCTTGAAACCGGGGCCGTCGATCGCCTTCGCGGGTGAGACTCGCCCCTCGCGGAAGGGGTTCTGCTCAGTGAGCTCGTCGATGCCTGCGGCGATGAGAGTGCTGTGCTCGGTTGTCATGTCGGCTCCATTCCCGCGGCCGCGCGCCGCGTGTGTCTGAATCATACGGCGAGGTGGCGTGCACAATGGAGGGATGACGCGCAGCGCACGGGTGTGGTGGGGGTTCGGACTGCTGGCCACTGCAGTGCTGCTGGGGGCGTTCGTCTCGGGAGCCATCGGCGTCGACGCGACAGCGATCGATATCTGGTGGAACAGGCAGATGGCCGGCTGGCGCTCGGAGGCCACCGTCGGTCTCGCGCACGTATTCAACGAGATCGGCGGCGGGTGGATCGCGACCCTGCTCGTGCCTCTTCTCATCGCCGCGGCGCTCGTGATCGCCCGGCGGTGGCGCGCGGCGGTCTTCGCGCTCGCGACGTTCGTGATCAGTGCCGGGCTCGTGCAGGCTCTGAAGCAGGTGTTCGGCCGTGCGCGTCCGGAGGACATGCTCGTGCTCTCTGACTACGGTTCATTCCCTTCGGGGCATACGGCGAACGCCGCGACGATCGCGGCCGTTGTCGTGCTGCTGTTTCCGGCCGTGTGGACGCTGATCGTAGCCGCTGTGTGGACGGTAGCGATGGCGCTATCGCGCACCACACTGTCGGTGCACTGGTTGAGCGACACGATCGGGGGAGCGTTGGTCGGTATCGCCGCGGCGCTGCTCGTGGCGGCAGTGCTGCTGCCGTGGGTGCAGCAGCAGACCCAGCCGGATGGGCCGGTGGGTACGCTGGAGTGATGCCGGTGATCCGCCCCTATGCTGCCGCTGATCGTGGAGCCCTTTTCGACGTATGCGTGCAGACGGCGGATGCCGGATCGGACGCGCGCGGTCTGCTGAGCGATGACGAGCTGTGGGGTCTGTTGTTCGCGGTGCCCTATGCCGAGCGGCATCCTGATCTGGCCTGGGTCGTCGAAGGCGAAGACGGTCGTATCATCGGCTACATCGTCGCGACTGACGATACGGATGCCTTCGAGAAGTGGTTTCGCGAGGAATGGTGGCCGCCGTTCACCGAGCGGTTCCCGCAGCCGACCGATTCAGCCACGCGTGAGCGTGAGCTGCTCGTCGAAGCGTATGCTCGCGGGGCCGCGCCCAGCGCGAAGGCCGCGGAATACCCGGCGCACCTGCACATCGACCTGCTGCCCGAGACGCAGGGGCAGGGGCTGGGACGAAAGCTCATCGAGACGCTCGTTGACGAACTGACGCGCCGTGGGGTGCCCGCTGTGCACTTGCAGATCGACCCGCGAAATGTCGGCGCCGCTGCGTTCTACGAACGAGTGGGCATGCACCGCCTGCCACCGGACCTCGGCGAGCACGGCTTCGGCCTGCGCCTGGCCGAAGCCCGCAGCACGTGATAAATGGCTGAAGGACCCCGCTACGCGGAGCCCTTCAGCCATCTGGCGGTGACGGAGGGATTCGAACCCTCGGTTGCTTGCACAACACACGCTTTCCAAGCGTGCTCCTTCGGCCGCTCGGACACGTCACCAGGAAACAACCTGTCCATCCTATCCGATCATGTCCGCGGGCTCAGCCACCTGGCGATCGCGCAGTTATCCACAGCCGGGCCGAGCAGCCGACGCGAGCTGCGACCAGATCGCTATGCTCGCGGCAGGGGGAATCCATGAGACGACTGAGAACTGTCTGTGCCGCAGCGACGATGGCGGCTGTTGCCTTTTCCGCGTTCGCCGCAGCGCCAGCACTGGCCGCAGACGATGAGACCGGGTTCGCAGACGACGATTACAACGGCTTCCGTGAGGTGGTCGGTGAAGGCGACGACGCGTACTGGTCGGTCACGATCCGTCGCGATGGCGCTTACATCGCCACCTGGGAGCGAGATCCGAGCGACGGCGTCTGGGAGTCGCCCGAGCAGGCGATCGAGGCCATCAACGAGGTGTACACCTGCCTGGGCGATGTGCAGCTCGAGTTCGTCAGCCAGTTCGCGAACCATGACCAGTTCGCCGCCCATCCATCGACGCATCGCGACGTCAACGACGACGGCACCTACACGTGGAGCTTCACCGAAGGCTCCGCTGAAGCGGAGGCCATGAGCGCGTGCAGCGCCGAGAACCCCTGGACGACCGAGTTCGTGACGATCATCGAGACCGATGACCCCGCTGTCAACGAGATCCAGATTCCGGTGTCGACGCTCGGACCGGGTGTGCACAAGCTCTTCATCCAAGACCTCACCAGGCAGGCGGAAGGGCAGCATGACTACCCGAACGGCGCATGGGTGGGCTACACCAGCGGCTACGACGCTCGAGGAGAGGCGGATTGGATCACCATCTCCGTCCCCGAGCCGACATCGAAAGAATTCCCCTACGTGACCGTCGTCGCGCCGGGCGCGCTCACGGATCCGAGTGCCCTGGCGCAGTCGGTGCCGCCGTATCTCGAGGCCGACACGCCAGCCATCACCGGTGCCGCGCTGCCCGCCGCTGGTGCCGCCCTCGGGCTGACTGCTCTGATCGGTGTGCCGATGGTGCTGTTTGCGAGGCGCAAGCGACGAGCGGATGCTCCCCGGATCGCAGGAGGCGCACATGAGTGACGACAGCAACATCAGCCCCGCAGCCGTTCCGCCCGCCCCGCCGGTCCCTCCTGCTCCGCCGATGCCTCCGGTTCCGACGGCGACGACGACGCCGATCGCGTCGGATGCGCCGCAGGCAGCGGTCGCAGAAGCTCCCGCCGAACCAGCAGGGCCTCGACGGCCGCTGTGGCAACGGCTCACGGTCGGCACGCACGGGTTCCTCGCCTTCGTGCTGCTCGTCGCCGCCGCGGCGCTGGCCGGCCTCGCCGTCAACGGATACACGTTGACGCTGGCGACGGCGCGCCTGGCCGGGGTCTTCCTGCTGGTGCTGCTCATCGTGAACTACACCGCCGGCCTCCTCAAGCGGGCGTTCTCGTCGCGGCGTTCGCAGCGCACGCGTCTCGTGGTGCGTCCGATTCACCTGCTCGTTCTGGTGGCGGTCGTCGTCTTCACCCAGCTCATCAGCGCGAGTCCGGTGCTCGTGTTCGGACTGCTTCTCGCCGTCGATCGTCCGGCCGATGTCGATGTCTCTCGACGTGATGCTCGCTTCGGCGGCATCGCCGTCCTGGTCGGTGCCGTGTGGGCCCTGCTGCTCGGCGCAGCCGCGGCGGTGGCGCACGCATACGTCGCGGCGCATCCCTTCGCGGACCTCGTGCAGTGGGATGCGATCGACGCGACCCGCGCACAAGAGCTCGTCACCGCGATGGATCTCGCCTCGATCATCGGCCTCGAACTCAGCACCGTGCTGCTGATCACGACGATCGGATCGCTGCCGCTCGCGCTCCTGCCGATGCCGACCTTCGAGGGACGGCTGCTGTGGGAGTGGAGCCGCGTGGCCTGGGCCATCACCTATTTTGTGGCTCTGCTTGCGGCGGGGCTGCTGCTGGCCCCGGCCATCACCCACGGGGCATGGTGGCTGTGGGCTGCGCCGTTCATCGCATACGCCGTTGCCGCGCTCGTCGTGTTCTTCGTTGTTCGACCGCGCCGCTCGGCAGAACGGGAGCAGCGGCCAGCCGCACCACCGCAGGCCACGTAAAATTACGAGGGTGTCGACACCCAAGATCGTTCTCTTCTACGCCTTCACGCCGCTCGCCGATCCCGAGGCGATCCGGCTGTGGCAGCGTGATCTCGGTGAAGCGCTCGGTCTGCGCGGCCGCCTGATCATCTCGAAGGACGGCATCAACGGAACGCTCGGCGGTGACCTGCCCGCCCTCAAGAAATGGGCACGTTCATTTCGCTCGTACCCCGCTTTCACGGATGCCGACATCAAATGGAGCGAGGGCACCGGGCTCGACAACCAGGGGCACAGCATCGATTTCCCCAAGCTCAGCGTCAAGGTGCGCGACGAGATCGTGTCGTTCGGCGCACCCGGTGAGCTGCAGGTCGACGAGAGCGGCGTCGTCGGCGGCGGTGCCCGACTGAGCCCGGAAGCCCTGCACGACCTGCTCGCACAGCGTGATGACGTCGTGTTCTTCGACGGACGAAACGCCCTGGAGGCAGAGATCGGTCGGTTCAAGAACGCCGTGGTGCCGGCCACCGAGACGACGCGCGACTTCGTCGATCTGCTGGATTCCGGGGCCTACGATGATCTGAAGGGCAAGCCCGTCGTCACATACTGCACCGGGGGCATCCGCTGCGAAGTGCTCTCGAGTCTGATGGCTTCACGCGGGTTCGGAGAGGTGTATCAACTCGATGGCGGCATCGTCCGGTACGGCGAGCGGTTCGGAGACGACGGGCTCTGGGAAGGGTCGCTGTACGTCTTCGACAAGCGCGGATCCGTCGATTTCAGCGACCACGCCGCCGTGATCGGAACCTGCGCCGGATGCGGTGCGCAGACCAAGCGCACAGCGAACTGCCCTGATCTCTCCTGCCGACGGCAGTTCGTCGTGTGCGCCGAGTGCGATGCTGTCGCGTGCGCGGACCACACCGCAGCATCGGCTCGTTGACTCCGCTAGCCTCGTGCGGATCCGCTACGAGGCAGTCACGGATGCCGACGACGTCGTGAACAGTGACCGCGGAACGAACACCGCGGCCAATCGGGCTGGCATATCGACGCTGTGGCGCAGATCGTCGCTCACCCGTCGCAGCGCGCCAGCCAGATCGGCATCCTTCTCGACGGTTCGGGCGTAGCTTGCCTGTTCGATGGCACCGACCAGCACGTGCACGGCGCCGGCGTCCGCTCCGCGTTTGACCAGCTCCGCTCCGCGTTCCCGTGGAGTGTCGGCATCAGAGACCGGCAGCCTCAGGTCGATCAGCGTCTCGCGCAGTTCATTCCAGGCCATCACCGCATCGCCCGCGCGCGCCCGGTGATAGCGGCGCATCCGCATCGCTAACCGGATCAACGCCGGAAGCACGATCACCAGCAGCACAGCGAAGGTGACCAACATGACCGGCGTCGGATCCAACGGCTGCAACGACTGGCCGTCTGCCGTCGAGGTGTCGCCCTGATCGCGGTCGATCTCGGGCCCGCTCGTGGCCGCGGTCGTCGGCGCGGCGCTCGGTGTCGGTTCCGTTGGGGGTGTGGTCCCGCCGGTATCCGTCTCGGCTGCCTGGAACAGCGTCGGCACACCGAGCGATGCCGTCGGCTCGAACGGCACCCAGCCGATGCCGTCGAACCGCACCTCCGGCCAGGCGTGCAGCTGATCGCTGCTGACGACGTAGACCGAGTCATCGCCGCGCGTGTCATCGGTCAACCGACCGGGAAGGTAGCCGACCACGATCCGCACGGGCATGTCGAGCGACTGCGCCATCAGCGCGAACGCCCCGGCGAAGTGGATGCAATAGCCTGAGCGGGCTTCGAGGAATGCCTCGACCGCCTCGCTGCCGGTGCCGTCGAAATCGCCCTCGACCGGGGCCTCCAGTGAGTACGTGAACTGCGATCGGAACCAGTTCTGCAGGGCGACCAGCCGGTCGTAGTCGGTGTCGGCGTCGGCTGTGACCTCGGCAGCGGTCTCGGCGACGACGTCGGGAACGGGCTCTTCCGGCGCGGCATCCGCCACCGCATCGGCGGCTCTGATCTGCTCAAGCGTCGGCGCGACATCGACGGAGGTGACCGTGTAATCGGCGCCCGCCGCGTTCTGCGTCTCAGAGATGACCGTGCGGTTGGCAGGCATCACATTCCACGCCGAGGATGCCCCCACGATCTGAGTCGCGGGATACGGCACCGGCAGCCACGAACTGGAGATGCCGTTGATGCGGATGGAGGTGCGCCGCGGATCCGCGTCAATCGCCTCTGACCAGTCGGCTTCGCCGAAGCCATCGGACAGCGGCTGCGCCGGCGTCTCGTCGGCCGTCCAGACTCGGCCGTCGAAGCGCGACAGCGTTGCGATGCGGAGATACGGCGCGGGTGTGTCGCTCGTCGCGATCGTGATGACATCGGTCGGCGCGGGGCGGCGCAGGTCGTCGCCGAGGCGGAGGGAGGGGTTGAGCGTGAGGCTCGTTCCCGCGCCCATCCACGTCGCCGAGACCGGCAAGATGGGCGTCAGCACGAGTGCGACGATGGTCGCTGTCGCACCGACCCCGACCGCGACGCCGGCCGATGCGCGCCGTGGATTCCGATGGTCGTGACGGATGCCGTGGCGCAGCAGGAACAGCGACACCATCGCGAGCATCACGAACCACACGACGTTCGCGTCGCCGAAGGTGACGATCATCGGCACGGCCCCCACGGCCGCAGTGAACAACACCGCCAACAGTGTCAAGCGCTGGGCGATGAGGTGATCGAGCAGGATCGTGACGATCGCTATGCCGATGCCGAGGATCGAGCGCAGGGCGAGGGTGTCGTCCATCGGCGCGACGCTGACCTGCACCTGTTGGAAGCCCTCGATCAGGAGCCGTCCCAGCGCGGTGACAGTGGATCCGGTCGGCACCACACCGAGGATCGCCCCCTGCGGCACGAGGAGAAGAGTCAGAGCGCCGATCGCCACGAGCACCTGGGCGAACAGCGTCCACAGGCTGCGCGCCGTCGGCCCCAGGCGCAGCTGGCGCATCAACACGCCGGTCAGTGCGACGACGAAGACCACGCACGCGCACACGAACGACCACGGCCCCGCAGCGATGACCGACGTGTACGGCCACAGGACGACGAACACGGCGCACACCGTGAGCAGCCCGACGGTGAGCGCGCGACTGCGACGTCGTTCGTTCTCTGCGACCCATGCGGTGCCGTGTGGTTCAACGTACGCCATGATCACCACCGGTCAGGCGCGGAGGAAGGGCATCCGCCCACGCGTCGGCGACGTCATCGGCGAGCGTGGCTGCCGACCAGCCCTGCTCGGCGAGGACGTCTCCCGCCTCCGCAGTCGGGTCGGTGACGAGCATGATCGGCGCTGCCGCGCCGCCGTGTCGCATCGTCGCGGCGTCGGTGTCGTCGAGTCGCCCGGTGATCAGCACGAGCGGGCCGGGAGGCGTGCCATCGAAGAGCGTGACGATCTCGTGTGCCTCACCGTGCGGGGTGACATGGGACAGCGCCACCAAGAGGTCATCGCGGTCGTCCTCGTGCCCGCGCAGTGCACCGATCACGGTTCCGGCAGAGTCGAGAACGTCGACGCTGTAGCCCTCATGCAGCAGGTGCAGAGCGATCGAAGCACACGCCGACACCGCCGTTTCAAAGGCGGGGTCGTCGGCGGCCGTACTCCAACGTCGCGCGGTGCGATCGAGGATCACGAGTGCATCGGGGCTGGCCTCTTCTTCTTCCTGGCGCACCATGAGGTCGCCGCGATGCGCTGTGGCGCGCCAGTGGATGCGCCGCATCGAGTCGCCTGACACATAGTGCCGCGGCGACAGGTTGTCGCTGCCCTGGCCGAGTCTGCTCGACGAGGCGTGTGCTGTTCCCCCCGCGGCGCCCACGGTCGAGGCGAGCGGCGCAAGCGGCACGACCTCGGGGACGATCGTGATCGTTCGCGGTTCGCCGAACAACTGCTCGCGCTGGGCGAGACCGAACGGGTCGATCGTGCGCAGCGTCAACGGGCCGATCGACCAGATACCACGCCGGATGCCGGTGATGGAATAGCTCAGCCGGGTGCCGTCGTCGCTTGGAAACTCGCCGGCGGCTTCGCCGGAAACCGCTGGGGGCAGCTGGTCTGTCCAGATCCCGTGCGGCACACGCAGTGCCCGCAGATCGAACCGCACCTCCACCTGTGACCGCTCGCCGACCGTGAGCAGGTCCGTGGAGATGCGGCGGGTCACCGACCCGCTGCGGCGCGGAACATGCACCGCGAGCGCGGCGAGAATGACGAGTGCGAACAGCAGCATCGCAACGTAGAGCAGAATCGGCGCGGCCAGCACATTGGCCGCGATCACACACGCGACGCCGGCCAGCAGCGCTCCGGCACCGCGAAAGGTGAGCGAGCGGCGTCGACGCATGATCGTGCTCAGAACCGTGCGGCCAGCGGCACGCGCACGCGTTCGATGATCTGATTCAGCGCCGTCTCGACGGGCTGCGTGCCCGCCCGGTGCACGCCGCGTGCGGGCAGCAGGCGGTGCGCGAACACGGGAACGAGGAGGTCGGTCAGGTCGTCGGGGATGACGAACTCTCGGCCGTCCAGCGCCGCCCACACCTTGGCCGCACGCACCAGCTGCAGGGTGGCGCGCGGGCTCGCGCCCAGATGCAGGCCCGGGTCGTTGCGGGTGGCCTGCGACAGCGACACGGCGTACTCCTCGACAGCAGGGGAGACATGCACAGCACGCGCCCACCCGATCAGCTGTGCGACGGCGGCGGCGTCTGCGACCGGCGCGATGGCGTCGAGGGGATTGACGCTGTCGCGCTGACGAAGCATGAGGGCTTCGGCCTCGGCATCCGGATATCCCATCGAGATGCGCATCATGAAGCGGTCGCGTTGCGCTTCGGGCAGGGCATAGGTGCCCTCCATCTCGAGCGGGTTCTGCGTCGCGACGACGAGGAACGGCTCGGGGAGCGGATGCGTCTGCCCGTCGACGGTGACCTGGCCCTCTTCCATCGCCTCCAGCAGTGCCGACTGCGTCTTGGGCGACGAACGGTTGATCTCATCGGCGATCACGATCTGCGCGAACACAGCGCCGCGTTTGAACTCGAACTGGCGATCGACCGGGTTGTACACCGAAACTCCGGTGACATCTCCCGGCAGCAGGTCGGGGGTGAACTGGATGCGGCGCACCGTCGCATCGACGCTTCCGGCGAGGGCCCGAGCGAGCATCGTCTTGCCGACGCCGGGCACGTCTTCGATGAGGAGATGCCCCTCCGCGAGCAGGCAGACCAGCGCGTTGCGCACGGCATCCGCCTTGCCGTCGATCACCTCGCCGATCGACGTGAGGATGGCGGATGTCTGGGCAGCGAACTGCTCCGCCGTGATCTGAGTGTGGGTGTCGTGCATGCGGTGCCCTCGGCCCTTCGTCGGGTGTGCTTCGATCGTAGCCGGGTCTGAACGCACGCGGTTCGTGAGTACCGCGAAGGACAGGTAGACTGGGTGCGGCTCTCCGCGTGACAGCATCCAGGCCAATTCCCCCAGGACGGAAACGTAGCAAGGGTAACCGGGCTCTGCTGGGTGCGCGGAGGGTCTTTTCTCATTTCCGTCCCGGGTCTGTCACTCAGGTTGAGGTGCAAGGATCACGGTGTGAGCGCATCTGCCCCCGCATCGTCGAACACGACACCGAGTAAGCTCGCGCGCTTCGCGTCACCGGTGGTGCTCCTCGCCGTGATGTGGGCGATTCAGCTCATCGATGCCGCTCTTCCCGGCTCGTTCACGGGATTCGGGCTCCGGTCGTGGGATCTCTCAAGCATCACCGGGCTCGTGCTCGGTCCGCTCCTGCACTCGGGCTGGCTGCATCTGCTCAGCAACTCCCTTCCCTTTCTCGTGCTCGGGTGCCTCGTCGCCGTCGAGGGAGCCCGCCGCTTCTGGCTCGTCACGGTCATCGTCGCCCTCATCGGCGGCGTGGGCACCTGGATCATCAACGCTCCCGGCACGCTCACCGTCGGCGCCTCGGTGCTCGTGTTCGGTTATTTCGTCTACATCGTCGTGCGAGTCTTCTCTCCCCGACCGATCGCGCACCGCGTCGCGTACGCGCTGATCGCCGCCATCATCATCGTGCTGTACGGGGGATCGATGCTCGCGGGCATCGTGGGCGTGAGCGCCGGGGTGTCGTGGCAGGCGCACCTGTTCGGTGGGATCGGCGGCGGGGTGAGCGCGCTCACCGGCGCGCGTCGCCGCGGAGCGTCGTCGGCGTGAGCGCCCGCAGACGACGCGCACGGCGAGGCAGGAGCGGTGCGGCCTGGTTCGCGGTGGGCGGCGCCGTGCTCACCATGGCCGCGCTGCTGTTCGTGCTCGTGCCGCTCGCGGCCGCGCGTAACCCCCTCTCCCTGTGTGTGGAGCATCCGTCGACGTTCCCGCAGGATGGTGTCGCCGGCTGGCACGGCGATCAGCTCGAGAACGCGGCTCTGATCATCAGCACCGCGAAGTCCGAGGGGCTCGAACGCGACGGCCAGGTTCTCGGCGTCATGGCCGCGATGGGCGAGAGCAGCCTGCATAACATCGGCTACGGCGACTGGGAGACTTCGGGCGTCGTGAATCCCGACGGCAGCCGCACCACGAGCATCGGGCTCTTCCAGCAGCAGGAGTGGTGGGGGAGCGAGGAGACCCGGATGGATCCGGTCGGCGCCGCCGAGCTGTTCTACACCCGACTCAAGCGACTCGACGGCTGGCGGGACTTGCAGCCCTCACACGCTATCCACCGCGTGCAGATCAACACCGACCCCGAGCACTACGCGAGATTCGAAGCGGATGCCGGAGAGATCGTCGACGCCCTCTCCGGGCCCTGCCCGGCATAAGCTGAGCACGTGGCACGCAGCATCTACATCACGTCCGCCGAGGGGCACACCGGCAAATCCACGATCGCTCTCGGCGTTCTCGATGCGCTGATGCGCGTCACGCCCCGGGTCGGCGTCTTCCGACCCATCGCCCGATCGGCGGCCGAACCCGACTACGTCCTCGAGCTGCTGCTTGCGCACGATGGCGTGCACCTCGACTACGACGACTGCGTCGGCGTCACCTACGACGACGTGCGCGTCGACCCCGAGCGGGCGCTGTCGACGATCGTCGAACGCTTCAAAGCCGTCGAGGCCCAGTGTGACGCGGTCGTCATCATCGGCAGCGACTACACGGATGTCGCCAGCCCCGCCGAGCTCGGGTACAACGCCCGCGTCGCCGCGAACCTCGCAGCGCCTGTGCTGCTGGTGCTGAGCGGGCGAGACCAGCAGGCGCGTGCCGAGCAGCTGGGCACGTCGACGGCGCGCTCGCCGCAGGCGATCGGGCAGATCGCCGCGCTGGCCCTCGCTGAACTGCAGGAAGAGCGCGCCGAGCTCTTCGCCGTGATCGTCAACCGTGCCGACCCCGACGCGCTCGGGCAGAGCGTTGACGCGGTGCGAGTCGTGCAGGCCGAGCCGACGGCCGTGTGGGCCATTCCCGAAGATCGCACGCTCGTGGCGCCGTCGATCCGCGGCATTCTTTCGGCGGTCGACGGCACCCTCGTCAAGGGCGATGCCGACCTGCTCACCCGCGAGGCGCTGAGCGTCGTCGTCGCGGGCATGTCGATGGTCAACGTGCTGCCGCGGCTCACCGAAGATGCCGTCGTCGTGATCCCCGCCGACCGTACCGAGGTGCTGTTGGGCGCGCTGCTGGCCGATGCCGCCGGTACGTTCCCCTCGATCGCCGCGATCATCCTCAACGGACCGTTCCCGCTGCCCGAGCCGATCGAGAGGCTCCTCGACGGGCTCGCATCCACCGTGCCGATCATCACCACCGACCACGGCACCTATGACACCGCCGTGCGGGTCATGGGCACCCGAGGTCGCCTGGCGGCAGACTCGCGCCGTCGTTACGACCGCGCGCTCGGACTTTTCCAGACCCACGTCGACATCGCCGAGCTCGCACGGCAGCTGGGCCTGGCTGAATCGCGGGTGGTCACGCCGCTGATGTTCGAGTACGGACTGATCGAGCGCGCCCGAGCCGACCGCAAGCGCATCGTGCTTCCTGAGGGCGACGACGACCGGATCCTGCGGGCGGCGGCGACGCTGTTGGCGCGCGACGTCGCCGACCTGACGATTCTCGGGTCGGAAGACGAGGTGCGCGGCCGCGCCACCGAACTGGGAATCGACATCTCGGCGGCGCAGATCGTCAGCCCCACCGACGCGGACTACGTCGATCGCTTCGCGCAGGAGTACGCGCGGCTGCGCGCGCACAAGGGCGTCACCCTGGCGCAGGCGGCGGACACCGTGACGGATGTGTCGTACTTCGGCACGCTCATGGTGCACCTCGGCCTCGCCGACGGCATGGTGTCGGGCGCGACGCACACCACGGCGCACACGATTCGTCCCTCGTTCGAGATCATCAAGACCCGACCGGGTGTCGATGTCGTCTCCAGCGTCTTCCTCATGGCGCTCGCCGACCGTGTGCTCGTCTATGGAGACTGCGCGGTGATCCCTGACCCGACCAGCATCCAGCTCGCTGACATCGCGATCTCGTCAGCGGAGACCGCGCAGCAGTTCGGCATCGAGCCGCGGGTGGCGATGCTGTCGTACTCGACGGGTGATTCGGGCAGCGGCGCCGACGTCGAGAAGGTCCGGGAGGCGACGAAGCTGGTGCGCGCGCGGTCGCCCGAGCTGCCGGTGGAAGGGCCGATCCAGTACGACGCGGCCGCCGATGCCGCGGTCGCCAAGGCGAAGATGCCCGATTCCGCTGTGGCCGGGCGAGCGACCGTGTTCGTCTTTCCCGACCTCAACACCGGCAACAACACCTACAAAGCGGTGCAGCGGTCGGCCGGCGCCGTCGCGATCGGCCCGGTGCTGCAGGGATTGAACAAACCGATCAACGACCTCTCGCGCGGTGCGCTGGTGGATGACATCGTCAACACCGTGGCGATCACGGCGATTCAGGCGCAGGGCACGACGGCCTAGCGCCCGTGACCGTGATGCCCGCCGTGGTGGTGGCCGTACTGATCACGGCAAGCAGCTTTCTGCGGTGCATTCCAGACTCCTTCTTCGTTGAACGGTCTGGAAGTGATCCAGTCTCTTCGTCCGCTTACGCGCGAACTCATCCAGCCCCACAGACCGCGCCAATCGCAACATCGGGACCAGGCCCGCGGCCGACACGAGATTCGGATCATCGACTATTGCCGATACAGCGGCCGGAGCGCGCTTGAAGTGCATCTACGAGATGCCTCTCAAACCGGGTGAACAGTCCTAGACAATCACTATTCTCCAGATCTGAGGGGCATTTCTGCTGCATAACCCCCTTCAGCCCCCAGCTTCATCGGCGGATCGAGGCTTAGTGTGTCAACGCGGCGATGTCGTGTGCTTGAGTGAATACATGAGCGTCGTCCTCGTCATCAACAGCGGTTCATCGTCGCTGAAGTACAGCCTGATCGATATGCGGCGAGAAGTGCCGTTGGGTGAGGGCCTCATCGAGCGCATCGGGCAGGAGAGGGGCACCGTCTCGCACACGCTCCGCCGCGTCGCAGACGCCGAACCCGCGCCCACGATGCTCGACATCACCCGCACGAGCGAGCGCCCCATCGCCGACCATGACGAGGCGTTCGCGGTGATGATCGAGCAGTTCGCCGCGCACGGGCCGTCTCTCGCTGAGCATCCGCTGGTCGCTGTCGGGCACCGCGTGGTGCATGGCGGAGCGCGATTCTTCGAACCCACCATCGTGACGGATGCCGTGGAGCAGTCGATCCACGAGCTCGAAGTCCTCGCGCCTCTGCACAACCCGGCCAACCTCGCCGGGATCCGGGCGGCACGTGCGACGTTCGACGACGTCGCGCACGTCGTCGTCTTCGACACGGCTTTTCACCAGACGCTGTCGCCGGCGGCGTACACCTATGCCATCGACGCGGCGTTCACCGAGAAGCACCGGGTGCGCCGATACGGCTTCCACGGCACGAGTCACAAGTACGTCAGCGAGGCCGCGGCGGCGTTTCTCGAGCGCGATCTGGCCTCTCTGCGTCAGCTCGTCTTCCATCTCGGAAACGGTGCCTCGGTCA
>NZ_JAJUFV010000079.1 GCF_029263575.1 Microbacterium sp.
CGGTCGGAGCCGATGAAGACGCTGCCGCCCTCGAGGAAGTTCTCACGACCCGTTCCGGAGCCGGTGGGCTCGTAGTTCACGGTGACGTCGGGGTTTGCGGTCTGGAACTCGGCGACCCAAGCCTCCTGAGCGGCGGCCTGCGACGAAGCGCCGGTGGCGTCGATCGTGCCGGAGAGAGTGGAGTCGGTGGACTCGTCGGTGTTGCCGCCGGTGTTGCCTTCGTTTGCGGCGCAGCCGGCCAGGGCGAGAGCGGCAACAGCGCCGATGGCGCCAATGCGAGCGATTCGGGAGATCTTCACTGTGGATCCTTCGATCGTGGTTGGTTGAGGCCCGGTGCAGGGCACACAGTGACGCTAAGCGCGGCGGTTAACGAGGATGTCCCGAGCAGGTAAACGGGAGGTGAACGACCAGAGAAGCGTTAGATCTTCGGGATGTGCGTCTCGATCGAGATGATTCCCGAGCCCGGATTGGTCGCCGACACGTGCGCGACCGAGAAAGCGCCGACTTGGAGCGCGGACGCGCTGCTGATGTATGCGCCCTGCATGGTGCCGGTGGCGAGTGCGAGCTCGGCGAGGATATCGGGCAGCACCGGGCCGTGACTGCAGATCACAGCAGGCTTGCGTGCGCGGACGCGCTTGCCGACGATCGTTCGCACGTCGGAGGAGCCCGACTCCCAGGCATCCTGGCTGATCAGCTCGGTCTGCACGATCTTGCGATCGAGAGCCTTCGCCAGCGGTGTCACTGTGCGCACGCATCGCACGGCGTCACTGGAGACGATCTTGCGCACGCCGAACGCGCGAAGAGGCGCGACGATCGCCTTGGCCTGCTTCTTTCCCCGTTCGGTGAGGGTTCGCGCAGCATCCGGCATGTCCCAGCCAGAGCGCGGTGTGGCCTTGGCGTGACGTAGCGCGATGATCGGAAAGGTATGCAGCACGCCGTCGTCGACCAGCCGCTCGAACTCGTCGAGAATCTCCAGGTCGACCGGATAGCTGAGGATCTTGCGTGCCTTCTTCAGGGTCACCCACTCGAGAGCGGCGATCTCTTTGTTGGGTACGAACGTCGAGTCGCGTATCGCCTGTTCGGTGGCCTCGGCGGCCCAGTAGTGCACGACCTTCTGACGCTTCGGGCGCATGAAATAGCGGCTGACGCCGACCGGAACGCCGAGATCGACACGGATGCCGGTCTCTTCGTGCACCTCGCGCACGGCGGTCTGCGCAAGCATCTCGCCCGGGTCGACCTTGCCCTTGGGTAGAGTCACGTCGCGGTACTTGGTGCGATGGATCAGCAGCACGCAGAGCTTGTCGTCGACGAGCCGCCACACGACGGCTCCCGCCGCGTACACCGCGGTATCGTCGCGCACGCCCAGCGCCGTCGTCGTCATCGGGCGGTCCGCCTCCGGCGCCGGCGTCGGATCTGATTCATCGTTGCGTCCTGGAGGTCGATGAGCGGTGTTCCTTCGGCATCGACAGCGTGCCGCTGCCAGGTGCCGTCCGATCCAAGATGCCACGAGATAGTGCCGTCGTCCAAGGCGAGATCGAAGAACGCCAGCAGCTCGTTCACATGATCGGGGTCGGTCACGCGCACGAGCGCTTCGACGCGGCGGTCGAGGTTGCGATGCATCATGTCGGCGCTTCCGATGTACACCTGCGGGTCGCCGTCATTCTCGAACGCGAAGATACGGGAGTGCTCGAGATAACGGCCGAGAATGCTGCGCACCGTGATGTTGTCGCCCGTGCCGGGCAGGCCGACCTTGATGCTGCAGATGCCGCGCACCCAGATGTCGACCTTCACACCGGCCTGGCTGGCCAGGTACAGCGCGTCGATGATCTCCTCGTCGACGAGGGAGTTGACCTTGATGCGGATGTGCGCCGGTTTTCCGTCGGCGGCGTTCTTGCGTTCGGTGGCGATCTGCCGCAGCAGGCCCTTGCGCAGGTGCAGGGGCGCGACCAGCAGACGCTTGAACTTCTTCTCGATCGCGTAGCCGCTGAGCTCGTTGAACAGTCGGGTCAGGTCTTTTCCGACCTGCGCGTCGGCGGTGAAGAGCCCGAAGTCTTCGTAGACGCGACTTGTCTTCGGGTTGTAGTTGCCGGTGCCGACATGGGAGTAGTGGCGCAGCATCCCGTCTTCCTCGCGGATGACGAGGGCGAGCTTGCAGTGCGTCTTGAGGCCGACCAGCCCGTACACGACGTGCACGCCGGCCTTTTCGAGCTTGCGCGCCCAGACGATGTTGTTCGCCTCGTCGAAGCGGGCCTTCACCTCGACGAGCGCGAGCACCTGTTTGCCGGATTCGGCCGCGTCGATCAGCGCCTGGATGATTGGGCTGTCGCCCGAGGTGCGGTACAGCGTCTGCTTGATGGCGAGCACGTGCGGATCCCTGGCCGCCTGCTCCAGGAAGGCCTGGACGCTCGTCGCGAACGACTCGTACGGGTGATGCACGAGGACGTCGCGCTTGCCGATCGCCATGAAGATGTCGGCGCGGTTGCTCGACCCGGTCGGCTGGAACGCCACCGCCGTCGTCGGAACGTGCGGCGGGTAGCGCAGATCGGGGCGGTTGACGCGCGACAGCGAGAACAGGCCGCGGAGGTCAAGCGGGCTGGGCAGGCGATAGACCTCTTGATCGGTGATGTCGAGCTCTTTGATCAGCAGGTCGAGGGTCACATCATCCATGTCGTCGGTGATCTCGAGCCGGATCGGCGGACCGAAGCGGCGGCGCAGCAGCTCTGCCTCCAGCGCCTGGATGAGATTCTCGCTCTCGTCTTCTTCGATCTCGACGTCTTCATTGCGGGTCAGCCGGAACGCGTGGTGATCAAGTATCTCCATGCCAGGGAAGAGATCACCGAGATGGTTGGAGATCAGATCCTCGAGCGGCAGGTAGCGCACGATCTCGCCGGCTCCCGGCACCTCGATCAGCCGCGGCATCATGGCCGGCACCTTGAGGCGCGCGAACTCCTGCCGGCCGGTGCGTGCGTTGCGGATGCGGATCGCGAGGTTCAACGACAACCCCGAGATATAGGGGAACGGATGCGCCGGGTCGACGGCGAGCGGCATGAGCACGGGAAAGACGTGCAGCTGGAAGTATTCCGTCAGCGCCGATCGTTCGGCGTCGGTGAGCGACTCCCACTCGGTGATCTCGATGCCCGCGTCGGCCAGCGCCGGGCGCACGAGGTCGGTCCAGGCTGCCGCGTGGCGCAGCTGCAGAGCGTGCGCCTCGCTGGAGATGTCGGCGAGCACGTCAGCGGGGGAGCGGCCGACATTCGTCGGCACCGCGAGGCCGGTGAGGATGCGGCGCTTGAGACCCGCGACACGCACCATGAAGAACTCGTCGAGGTTGCTGGCGAAGATGGCCAGGAAGTTCGATCTCTCCAGCTCCGGCAGGCTCGCGTCCTCTGCCAGCTCGAGCACACGCTTGTTGAACGCCAGCCAGCTGATCTCACGGTCGTGGTAGCGGTGGTCGGGCAGCAGCGAGTCGGGGGATTCGATGGCGTCGAAGTCGTCGTCCTCGGCGTCACCGAGCCCTGCATCTGCGAGAGCGGGATCGATCATGCAGTACATCTTGGCACCGCACGGTGACATGTGCGTTAACGATCGCGGAGAAACTAGATCGTGGCGGAGGAGAGTGGATCGTCGTCGTAGATGTTGAACCGGTAACCGACGTTGCGCACCGTGCCGATGATCTGCTCATGATCGCCGAGCTTTGCGCGCAACCGTCGCACATGCACGTCGACGGTTCGTGTGCCGCCGAAGTAGTCGTATCCCCACACTTCGCTGAGCAGCTGCTCACGGGTGAAGACACGAGCGGGGTGCGTGGCGAGAAAATGCAGCAGCTGGAACTCTTTATAGGTGAGATCGAGCGGTTTGCCGTATAGCTTGGCGGAATATGACTGCTCGTCGATCGTGACGCCCGAGGCCTGCACGCGCACCGGCTCGGCTTCGATCTCGCTGCTGGCGACGGCCAGGCGGATGCGGGCATCCGTCTCTGCCGGCCCGGCAGTGTCAACGATGACGTCACCGATCGCCCAGTCACCGGACACCGCGCTCATTCCGCCCTCGGTGACGACGAGCAGCACGGGGGCGTCTTGCCCTGTCGTGTGCAGCAGCCTGCACAGTGACTTCGCGCCGGCGAGGTCGTGACGGCCGTCGACGAGGACGACGTCGGACTCAGGAGCGCTGACGAGCTGTGCCGGTTCCGCTGCGATCTGACGCACGCGATGGCTGAGCAGTTCCAGGGCGGGCAGTACCGGCTCCGAAGTCGGAGCTGAGGTGAGAACGAGGAGCAGGGCCACGTTTGTTCTTTCCGGGGGCGAAGAGCCTCCCTGGACGTCGTCTCGATGCGACGCCGTGGGCCAATAATACCCAGCCGGGCGCTTCCGCCATGAGCGGACGGCCAATCCGCAGGGTGACCTGCGTAACATTGGGGGCATGTCAGAACCCGCTCTCGCGCCACGCAATCCCTTCGGGGGTGTCGTCATCGTGTGGGCCGCGGCCTTCATCGCGGCGGTGGCGATCGGCATCTTCGTGACGGAAGAGCTGCGAGTGCAGTGGCTGCTCGTCGGTTTCGGCGGAGCCGTGCTGCTGTCGTTCGCCGTGCAGCTGTGGTACGGGCAGACGACCGGGTTCATCATGCGGATCGCGGCCAGTGTGCTGGGCGCTCTGCTGCTGCTGGGAATGGTGTCCGCGGGCTTCGCGCTCGCGGCGCTGATTCCGACCTGACGCCCGCTGGCGCCTGAGGGGTAGACTGGGCGCATGGATCTTGTCGCGCTTGAATTCTTCTTCATCGGCCTCCTCGGTCTGGCAAGCCTGGCGATCGCATTCGTCTCGGGTGCGGTGCTGTGGAACCTGTTCCGCGGCCAGCGCTGATCACGATCGGCGACAGCGATGATTGAGCTGCCCGTCGACCTTCCCGCCGAGCTGGCACCGCTGAGCTGGCTGATCGGCGTCTGGGAAGGCACCGGTGTCATCGAGTACAGCGCGGCAGATCACCGCTTCACGGGGGAGTTCACGCACCGCGTGAGCTTCAGCCACGACGGCGGTGGCTATCTGAACTACGCGGCGAACGCCTGGATGAGCGCCGATGACGGTGAGCAGTCGCGACAGCTCGTCGCCGAATCCGGCTTCTGGCGTATCGCTCGCCCCGCCACGTCCGCCGACGCGGGCCCGGCGCTGTTGCCTCCGCGCGAGGAGGCCGCCGCGCTCACCGTGCACGACGTGGAAGAGCTGCGTGCCGCATCCGGCGGGTTTCCCCTCGAGGTCTCGGTTGCGCACTCTGACGGCGCCCTTGAGCTCTACCTCGGTGAGATCAACGGCCCGCGCGTCGATATCGCCACCGACGCGATCGTCCGCGGCGCCGGCGGCAAAGAGTACGGTGCGGCGAGCCGTATGTACGGCCTCGTCGACGCTCACCTGCTGTGGGCGTGGGACATCGCGGCTCTGGGAGGAGAGCTCGCCTCGCACGCATCGGCGCGATTGGCGAAGGTGTGAGCATGGCTACGCTCGGTGACGCATTCTCGGCACGCGCGGGTGCGGTGCTCGATGAGAGCATGATTCTGCATTTCGGTGATCCGGTGCGCGAGCAGCGCAGCCTTCGCGCAGGCCGTGCCATCGCGCCGTTGGGGGACCGTACCGTCATCGAAGTGACCGGGGAAGACCGGTTGACCTGGTTGGACTCGATCACCTCGCAGGCGCTCAGCCGATTGAGCGCCGGTGAGAGCACCGAGCTTCTCGTGCTTGACCCGCAGGGTCGTGTTGAGCATGCGGCCGCCGTGTTCGAAGACGGCACGACAGTATGGCTGATCGCGGATGCCGCAGACGCCGAGCCCCTCGCAACCTGGCTCACGCGGATGGTGTTCCGCTCGCGCGTCTCGGTGACCGTCCGCGACGACCTCGCTCTGGTGGGGTGCTTCGCAGGCGGATCAGCGGAGCAGATCGTGCGCAAGGTCGCCGCCACCCCGAACGGCACCCCGCTGGTGTGGAGCGATCCGTGGACTGCCGTGCAGGCCGGCGGCCACCAGTATGCCGATACCGCCGACCACCCCGGCGCCGCTTACGCCTGGCACGTAGCGATTATCGAGACGGATGCTTCGGCACCCCTCCTCGCTCGCATCGAGAGCGCCGACGTCGATGTCGCGGGTGCGCTCGCCGCTGAGGCTCTCCGTGTCGCCGCGTGGCGTCCGCGGTGGGCCACGGAGGTCGATGAGCGGTCGCTGCCGCATGAGTCCGATTGGATCCGCAGCGCCGTGCACCTGGGCAAAGGCTGCTATCGCGGGCAGGAGACGGTCGCCAAGGTGCACAATCTGGGGCATCCGCCCCGCCGGCTTGCGGCTCTGCACCTCGACGGCAGCGACGATGTTCTGCCCGCACCGGGGGATCCGGTATTCGCCGGAGACGCCGAGGTCGGCCATGTCACATCGGCCGCGCGACACTTCGAAGACGGGCCGATCGCGCTGGCGATCCTGTCGCGGCGGGCTGCGACGGGAGACCTGATCGTGCGCAGCGGCGACGTCGACATCGCCGCCGCTCAGCAGGTGATCGTCCCGGCAGATGCCGGGGCCACCGCCGACGTGCCGCGGCTGACGCGGCTGTCGCGTCGCCCGGCCGGGCAGGATCCGCGCTCGACGTAGCCCGCGGCTATTTCGGGGCGACGGCCGACCACGGCACGGTGAGCTCGCCCAGGCGCCAACGGCTGCGCGTGCCGAGCACCGGCCAACCCTGCTGTCTGAGTGCGGCCGCGACGGCGAGAAAGCGCTGCGTCGCGGAGAACGTCGACAGCGGTGCGGCGCGATCCCATTCGCGATCGAGGCTGACGAGCAGGTCGTGGATGCGCTCACCGGGCACATTGCGATGGATGAGAGCCTTCGGCAGCCGTTCGGCGACGATGCTCGGTCGCTCCAGGCCCGACAGCCGCAGCGAGATCGTGAAGCGCACGGGAGAGCCGGTGGCGTCGATGTCGATCCAGCTCGCGATGCGTCCGATCTCATCGCACGTGCCCTCGACGAGAAGGCCATCTGCGGACAGGCGAGCGGCCATCGACGCCCAGGCCGCCGGAACGTCGGCTTCGTCGTACTGGCGGAGCACGTTCATCGCCCTGATCACCGCCGCTCGGCGTTCGCCGCGAAGCGGCACCTCGAAACCACCGCGCTCGAATGAGACGCGCACGTCCGGGGCGAACGGGGTGAGGCCGGCGCGAACGTCGTCGAGCTGCGCGCGTGCGGCGGCCACGCGCTCGGGGTCGAGCTCGAAGCCGATGACCTCGGCATCCGCTCGTATGCCTGCCAGACGCGTGGCGAGCTCGAACGCCGTCACACCGCTGGCGCCGTATCCCAGGTCGATCGCGAGCGGATCGGCTGACTGGCGGAAGGCCGTGCTCGCCGCGATCCAGCGGTCGTTGCGGCGCAGACGATTGGTCCCCGTGGTGCCCCGGGTGGGGTGTCCGAGAGGAGATGACGCCATGAGTCGATTCTCCCATCGCCCGTGTGCGCGGCAGAGCACGCTCGATAGACTGAGGGCATGACGCGCACTCTCATCCTGCTCCGCCACGGCCAGAGCGAGTGGAACGAATTGAACCTGTTCACCGGCTGGGTCGACGTCCGACTCACCGACAAGGGCAAGGGCGAGGCCCGCCGCGGCGGGGAGCTGCTCGCCGAATCCGGTCTGCTGCCCGATGTGCTGCACACCTCGCTGCTCAGCCGTGCGATCCAGACTGCGGATATCGCTCTCGACGCGGCCGATCGCCTGTGGATCCCCGTCGTCCGCTCCTGGCGGCTGAACGAGCGCCACTACGGTGCGCTGCAGGGCAAAGACAAGGCGCAGACGCTGGAAGAGTTCGGGCCGGAGCAGTTCCAGCTGTGGCGCCGTTCGTTCGACGTGCCGCCGCCGCTGCTGGACGATGACAGCGAGTTCAGCCAGGTGAACGACCCCCGCTACGCGGGCATCGACGGCGAGGTGCCGCGCACGGAGTCGCTCAAGCTCGTCATCGATCGTCTACTGCCGTACTGGGAGAGCGCGATCGTGCCCGACCTCGAGGCCGGAAAGACCGTGCTCGTGACCGCGCACGGCAACTCGCTGCGCGGCCTGGTGAAGCACCTCGAAGGCATCAGCGACGAGGACATCGCCGGCCTCAACATTCCCACCGGCATCCCGCTGGTCTACGAACTCGACGACAACAACGTGCCCACGGCTCCCGGTCGCTACCTCGACCCCGAGGCCGCCGCCGCCGGCGCCGCCGCGGTTGCTGCGCAGGGAAAGAAATAACCTCCGCCGAGACCCCGTCTTACCGCCGAGCCCCCGTCGTATTTACGTGAATACGACGGGGGCTCGATGCCAAGACGGGGTCTCGGCAAGGCTGAGGACGCGCGTGGCTGAGGGTTACGCCGGATCGGAGTCCGCGGTGCCCTCGGCATCCGTCGCCTGCGCCTGGAGCGCGAGCGAGATGTCGTCCTCGTCGATGTCCCAGTCGCCCGTGGCGAGGTAGACGACCTTCTTGGCGATCGCGACCGCGTGGTCGGCGAAGCGTTCGTGGTACCGGCTGGCGAGCGTGGCATCGACGGTCGCGCCGGCCTCGCCCTTCCAGTTGTCGCTGAGCACCTTCTCGAACACCTTCGCGTGCAGCTCGTCGACCTCATCATCTGAGTTGCGGATGATGTCGGCGAAGCGCAGATCCTGCGTGCGCAGCAACTCGGTGAGCGTGCGGGCGATCTCAGAGTCCAGCTCACCCATCTTGGTGAAGGTGTTCTTGAGGCCCTTCGGAATAGCGCGCTCGGGGAAGCGCAGACGTGCGAGCTGGGCGATGTGCTCAGACATGTCGCCCATGCGCTCCAGCGACGCGCTCACGCGGAGCGCGAAGACGACGATGCGCAGGTCGCGTGCGACCGGCTGCTGACGGGCGAGGATTTCGATGGCCTGCTCGTCGAGTTGGACGGCCATCTCGTCGATCTTGGCGTCATCGGCGATGACCTCTTCCGCGAGCGCGACGTCACTGGTCGCAAAGGCGCGGGTTGCCTTGTCGATGGAGACCGTGACGAGGTCGGCGATCTCCACGAGACGGGACTGCAGTTCCTCGAGGGACTGGTGGAAGACTTCGCGCATAGCGGGGCAACCTTTCGTTCGGATGCTCGGGCGAATCCGGCCGATCATTGAGGGCGTAGCGGTGTATGCACGCCCTCAGCGATTGTGTTCGTCGAAGGTTAACGGACGGTGCCCAGTACATGAATACTAGTTCTCTGCTTCCCGTGCTGGCACGCACCCGGGCCGAAGAAGAGGTAAACGCGCTCTACGCTGGTCGTATGACCACGACGCAGATCGCGCTGATCGCCCTCGCCATTGGTCTGGTGATCGGCAGCGGCTTGGTGGCGCTCATCGTCTGGGCGTACCGCACCCGCGCCAAGGTCATGGAGGAGGCATCCACCACGGTTCCGGCGGGAACGACGGACGTTCTCGACAGTATGGACGACGCCGCCTGTGTGATCGATGCATCCGGCCTGGTCCTGGCCGTTTCGCAGGCCGCGGCCCGTTTCGGCCTCGAGGTCGGAGCCGTTCTCGACAACCAGGAGCTGCGTCAGCTCGTGCGTACAGTCCGCTCGACGTCGGCATCCGCCACCGAGACCATGCGGCTGACGCGTCCGGGCGTGAGTCTCGACCCCCGCCTGGTATCGGCCAGGGCGAGCCTGCTGGGGGCGCAGCTGACGCTGCTCATCATCCGCGACGTCACAGAGCAGGAGAGGCTGGATCAGGTTCGGCGCGACTTCGTCGCCAACACCAGCCACGAGCTCAAGACGCCGGTGGGCGCAGTGAGCCTGCTCGCTGAGGCGATCACGTCCGCGGCAGATGATCCGGCGCAGGTGCGCGTCTTCGCCTCACGTCTGTCTGCGGAGGCCACGCGTCTGGGCCAGCTCACGGGGCGCATCATGAGCCTGTCGCGGCTGCAGGCAGCGGATGGGGTCACAGATTTCGATCCTGTGCCGATCGACGAGGTCGTCGCCGCTTCGATCGAAGCGCACGCCGTGGAAGCGGGGGCTGGGGCGGTCGAGCTCGTCAAGGGCGGTGACCGCGGCGCGTACGTGCGCGGTGATGCGCAGATCCTCGTCGAGGCCGTCGGCAACTTGGTCGCGAACGCGATCGTGTACTCACCTGCCGGTTCGCGTGTCGGCGTGGGCGTGAAGATCGAGGGTGAGACGGTCGAGATCGCCGTGTCCGACCAGGGCATCGGCATCGCCGAATCCGACCGCGAGCGCATCTTCGAGCGCTTCTACCGCGCGGACGAAGCGCGCTCGCGCCGTACCGGAGGCACCGGCCTCGGACTCTCGATCGTGAAGCACGCCACGCAGCGTCACGGCGGCGAGGTGCGTGTGTGGTCGCGCCCCAGTCGCGGATCGACGTTCACGATGGTGCTGCCGCGAATCGAGGCCCCTGCTGCCACTGACCCTGAGCGCAAGAAGAAGAAACGCGCACGGAAGGCGGCAAAGGCCGCGACGACCGCGCGCGTCCGAAACGGAGAGAACGCATGACCCGCATCCTTCTCGTCGAGGACGAGCCCGATCTCGCCGACCCGCTCGCCTACCTGCTGCGCAGGGAGGGGTTCGAGGTCGAGATCGCCGAGGATGGCCCCGATGCCGTCACCGCCTTCAACGAGCGCGGCGCAGACATCGTCCTGCTCGACCTCATGCTTCCGCGGATGCCCGGAACCGAGGTCTGCCGCCAGATTCGAACGACCTCGGCCGTGCCGATCATCATGCTGACGGCGAAGGACTCGGAGGTGGACATCGTCGTCGGGCTCGAGCTCGGCGCGGACGACTACATCACCAAGCCGTACTCGTCGCGCGAGCTGCTCGCTCGAATGCGGGCAGTGCTGCGTCGTGTCGTCCAAGCCGACAGCGACCTTGAAGAGCGTGTGCTCGACGGCGGCCGCGTCTCGCTCGACATCGACCGTCACACCGTCACGGTCGCGGGCGAAGAGATCAACATGCCGCTGAAGGAGTTCGAGCTGCTCGAGGTGCTCATGCGCAACTCCGGGCGCGTGCTCACGCGAGGTCAGCTCATCGATCGCGTGTGGGGCAGCGACTATTTCGGCGACACCAAGACGCTCGACGTGCACATCAAGCGCATCCGCTCGCGCATCGAAGAGAACCCGGGTGAGCCCGTCATGCTGGTGACCGTTCGCGGTCTCGGGTATCGCTTCGAGGGCTGATCGCCGCCGCAGACGACGAGAGGCCGGTCACCCCGTGGGGTGCCGGCCTCATCGGGTGCCGCGTGGCTCAGGCCGCGGGCTCGTCGACCGTGCCCGGGGTGACGACCGGCGTCGGAACCAGATCGGCGTAGTAGGGGAGCGTGCCATCGAGCACGGGAACGTCGGCGGCGGCGCCGGTGGCATCGCCGGACTGGAAGTACATCTCGACCGTGGCGCCGGGCATCGTATCGAGGCCCTCGATAAGCACCGGCTCGGCGTTGGAGCCCAGGCTCAGGGTGTCGCCGGCACCGACGCGGACGGTGAGGGGGGCAAGCCCCTCGATCTCGACCGTGAGCGTCGCGCTCTGCTCGGTCGGGTTGACGATGGCTGCGACGAGATTGCCGGTCGAGCCGTCTTCTGTTGCGACGACCAGGGCGTTTCGCACCTCGAGCGGACCCTCGGTGTCAGCGATGTTGACGCCGTCAGAGGCCGAGTAGGCGATCTCGGTCGACTGCGGGGTGATGAAGGTGCATCCCGTGGCGCCGAGCAGAACAAGGGCGCTGAGGGCAGCAGACGCAACAAGGCGCGATTTCACGGGTCCTCCTGGGAAGCTTTGGGATATCCGCATCCATTCTACGGGTATCCGCGGAGGCACTCGAAAACCATGCGGGAGCAAACCTTAGTGCATACTCCCTGTGGTATTCTGGAGGTTGCCGAAAGGACACGATTTTATGCTTTTTGAGGTTGGCGAAACGGTCGTCTATCCGCACCACGGGGCCGCGATGATCATCGAGGTCAAAGATCGCGTCATCAAGGGCGAGACAAAGAAGTATCTGAAGCTCAACGTCACCCAGGGTGACTTGATCATCGAGGTACCCGCTGAGAACGTCGACCTGGTCGGCGTCCGCGACGTGATCGGCCAGGAGGGCCTCGACAACGTCTTCGAGGTGCTGCGTGCGCCGTTCACAGAAGAGCCCACCAACTGGTCGCGCCGGTACAAGGCAAACGTCGAGAAGCTTGCCTCCGGTGATGTCATCAAGGTCAGCGAGGTCGTGCGCGACCTGTGGCGCCGCGATCAGGATCGCGGGCTGTCGGCGGGAGAGAAGCGCATGCTCGCCAAGGCGCGTCAGATTCTCATCTCCGAGCTCGCGCTGGCCGAGAAGTGCGATGAAGAGAAGGCCGGAGCACTGCTCGACGAGGTCCTCGCCTCCTGACGCGATACGGTCCCCGGCGTGACAAGGCCGCGAAAAACGTCCTGTTGCATGAGAAACGTTGTTCTGCGACGTTTCCCATTCGGCAGGACGTTTCTCATGCCGCGATAGCCTGACGTTGTGACTCTTCTTCCTGTGCCGACTGTGGCGATCATCGTCGTCGCAGCGGGTTCTGGCACCCGGCTCGGCGGCGCGGCTCCGAAGGCGTTCGTCGGCATCGACGAGCGATCTGTGCTGCGCCATGCGCTCGACGGGGTGTTCGCGGCGGCCCCGGCGCAGGTGATCGTGGTTGCGCCCGCAGGGCGCGAAGGAGACGCGGAGACAGAGCTTTTCGACGCGGCGGGTGATCGCCGGGACCTCTGCCGCGTCGTCGTCGGCGGCGAGACCAGACAGCAGTCGGTCGCCGCGGGGCTCGGCGCGCTGTGGGGAGATATCACGACGGTGCTCGTGCATGATGCCGCACGGGCGCTCACGCCGCCGTCGCAGATCGATGCGGTCACAGGCGCAGTCACCGCGGATGCCGGTGTGATCCCGGCGCTGAGTGTGATCGACACGATCAAACGCGTGCATGAGTCGGAGGTCGTCGCGGGTGTCGATCGCTCCGAGCTCGTCGCCGCGCAGACGCCGCAGGGGTTCCCCCGAGCGCCCCTGGAAGCCGCCTACGCGGCGGCGCTGTCGTCGGGCGCGGAGTACACCGACGACGCAGCCCTGTTCGCCGCTGCGGGGTACGACGTGCGCCACATAGCCGGCTCCGCGCGGGCGTTCAAGATCACGACGCCCGCCGATCTGGAACGCGCACGTCTCATGCTCACGGATGCCGCCGCGCCGCAGCATCCGCTCGTGACATCGTCGCCGGTGATTCCCCGCGTCGGAATCGGCACCGACGTGCACGCTTTCGGCGGCGACGGAACTCTGTGGCTCGCCGGGCTCGCCTGGCCGGGAGAGCCAGCGCTATCCGGGCACTCCGACGGTGATGTCGTCGCGCACGCGATCGTCGACGCCCTGCTGGGTGCGGCGGGGCTCGGCGACATCGGCGAGCACTTCGGTACGGCGCATCCGGAATACGCCGGCGCGCACGGTGATGTGTTTCTCGCGCGCACCCGTGAGATCCTCTCGGAGGCAGAATTCGCGATCGGAAACGTCTCAGTGCAGTTTCAGGGCAATCGCCCGCGCTTCAGCGCGCGACGGGCCGAAGCCGAGTCGACGCTGTCAGCAGCGCTCGGCGGCGCGAGCGTCAACATCTCGGCCACGACCACCGATGGGCTCGGTTTCACCGGACGCGGCGAGGGGATCGCGGCGACGGCGATCGCGCTCGTGCATCCACACCCATAAGCAACCCGCCGGGCCACGCCGGGTACGCTAGAGCGGTGACTCTTCGC
>NZ_JAJUFV010000080.1 GCF_029263575.1 Microbacterium sp.
ATGGTTGCCATCCTTCCCGCTCGCAAGCGGTCCAGGAGTCAACCGAACCTTCAGCAGGCCCTTGTGCCCCTTTATTCATCTATCTATCTTGAGCTCTCTTACATGAACTACCTACTACTTGGCAGCCTTGGCAGGCCCCTCCGATCCCAGTCGAGAGTAGGGCTCCCTCCAGCCAAGGTCACCTTGGCAGCACCTTGCCACACTTGGCAGAAGTCGTAACTATGTTCGATTATTGGTCATTGCAAGCAAATAGTAGCCACTTCGCAACCACGTCGAGTAACCCTAGTTCCCATCCGGAACGGGCGGTCGGATCCTAAGGTATTACCAGCTCAGCACTCGACGACGTTGACGGCGAGCCCGCCCTCGCTCGTCTCCTTGTACCTCGAAGACATGTCAGCACCGGTCTGACGCATCGTCTCGATGACCGTGTCGAGGTGGACGATGTGGGTGCCGTCGCCGAGCAACGCCAGCCTGCTGGCCGTGATGGCAGTCGAGGCCGCCACCGCATTCCTCTCGATGCACGGGATCTGCACCAGCCCCGAGACCGGATCGCAGGTCAGCCCGAGATGATGCTCGATGGCGATCTCCGCGGCGTTCTCGATCTGCTCCGGCGAGCCTCCCCGAATCGCCGTCAGACCGGCTGCCGCCATCGCGCACGCGCTGCCGACCTCCGCCTGGCAACCTGCTTCCGCGCCGGAAATCGACGCGTTCGCTTTGATGATGGAGCCGATGGCCGTGGCCGTGAGCAGGAACGTCCGGATGAGCTCTCTGTCGAAGTTCTCGGTGACCGCCGCGTGATAGAGGACAGCGGGCAGCACCCCCGCAGCGCCGTTCGTCGGTGCCGTGACGACCCGTCCGCCGGCGGCGTTCTCCTCGTTTATCGCGAGCGCGTACACGG
Source organism: Microbacterium sp. (assembly GCF_029263575.1). Classification (GTDB taxonomy): domain Bacteria; phylum Actinomycetota; class Actinomycetes; order Actinomycetales; family Microbacteriaceae; genus Microbacterium. Next base: position 899 of record NZ_JAJUFV010000080.1, read on the forward strand.
ACACGGCCTCTGCAGCCGCCTCCGAATCACCGCGCGCCGCGAGATGGTGCCAGGCCAGTGCGGCTCGGCGAGGCACTCTCAGTCCGCCCGGGAGGACGCCGTCGGCGGCGAGACCGGTCTCGACGCAGTCGCGCATCGCATCCCAGATCGCGTCGATTCCTGCCCGTGCCGCGTCCGCACCGTGCAGAGCCGTCTCGGCGTGCCAGGCGACGTCGGCGATGGTGCGGTCCTGCACCAGTTCAAGGAGCTCGCGCATCGAACTGTAACGCGGAATCGCGGCGCGCTCGGCCGCGCTCGATTCGCTGGCACGAGGATCCTCGCCTTCACGCTGGATGAAACCGCCACCCACCGAGAGGTACGTCTCGCTGATGGCCTCGCCGTCGGGCGAGATGGCGGCTGTCAGCCGGAGCGAATTGGGGTGCCCCGATGGGCGCTCCCGCGGAGCGAACTCCATGTCCTCTCGCGAGAACGGAACGCCTACGATGTCGACCGGCTCACCCGCCTGCACCCTTTCCCACGCTCCATGCACGTCTGCGGGGTCCACGGTCTCCGGGCGCAGCCCGCGAAGCCCGGCGATGACCGCATCCGGCGTTCCATGACCGATTCCGGTGGCAGCGAGAGACCCGTGAAGCGTGCACTGAATCCTCCCCACCCGTTCCCACACCCCCAACTCCTCGAGGCGTGAGCGGAAGTCCTGTCCCGCGCGCATGGGCCCGACGGTGTGGGAACTGGAGGGGCCGATGCCGATGGAGAACAGGTCGAGCACGGAGGTGTACACGCCGTCCTCGACGACGGTGGCGGTCGCTGATGAGCTCACGCGGTGTCCTTTCGTCGGTGTGGCCTTGGATGTGAGGTTGCCACCACCCGGGGCTGGTGGGCGGTGCGCCCGGCGCGAGCGTCCATCACCGTGACGGCGGACACTCGTGCCGGGCGCTGATGTCATCGGTGGCGATGACGCGGGACGTCGATGACCGTCGTCACGTCGTCGTTGAGCGCCCCTCCGCGACTCACCGCGGAAACGATCCCGTGGTGGGTGACCTTTCCGCTCGAGACCTCGCCGCCGGTGAGCTTGCGCACGACCGGGGCACAGGTGACCGTCTGCCCTGGAGCGAGCGTCGTGACGGTGCAGGTCACGGCGTTCTGGGATGACTGCACGGCGATGTCGGAGACCGCCAGGCTTCCGATGTTGCTGACGGTGTAGACAGCCTCGGAGCGGTCGGACCCGTCTGCCTTGGCGTTGCCGTTGCGGTCGATCCAGGTCACCTGGGACGACAGGGCGATGGACGCGCTCGCAGGGACCGACATCGCGGCCGTGTGCGCTGACAGCTGCTGCGGCGTGAGCTCGGTGTCGTAGACAGCGATCTTCCCGATGGCCCCTTCGAACCATGATGCGAAGTCGCGGGTGCCCGCACGGAACGGGGCGTCTCCGCGCTCCGGCACGATGGTCACCCCGCGGATGCTCAGGTCATCCTGGTCGCGCAGCACACCGTTCTTGTAGACCTTCGTGTAGCCGTTCGGGAACGCGCCACCCTTGTTGTTGGTGTTGATGACCAGGGCGTAGTGGATCCACTCTCCCGTCGAGACCGGATCCTGGAAGTAGGAGCCCGCGCCGAGGCCGCCGCTGGTGTTGAACGAGTATCCGGAGATCCGGTTCGGACGGTTCTCCGTGTTCGTGAGCGAGTACATCCGGCCGAGGTACTCGTACTGCCCGGTCTCGCCCTTGCCCATCCAGTTCACGTACCCCGAGCTCTCGGAGTTCGGGAACTGCAGGGCGTCAGGGCGGATCCACGCCTCGATGGTGATCTCCCCGGTCGTAGTGGGGCTCAGCGCGTCGGCGTCGGCCGCTTCGAAGTACTGCGTGGCGCCGTCGAACTGTGTGGCGCTGTCGCCGTTGGGCAGTGATGTCGTGGACGGGGATCCGCTGTAGGTGCCGGTGATCCCTGCGGTGCCGAGATCTGCCTCACCTCCGGATGCGGCCGCGCCCAGGGTCCAGTAGACCGAGGGGTCGTCGTCGAGGACTGCGTTGTCGTACGGGGAGAGCTGGAGCGTCGTCGATGGGGACGACGTCGTGGTCGTGGTCGTGGTCGAAGCGTGGACCGGTGTTGCGACGAGCAACATCGCGGTCAGCACTGCGGCCGAACCGAGAACCAACTGCCTACTGCGTGCCATTTCGTTCCCTTCATCTCAGGCGCGAACGCATGGTTCGCACCGCAACCGGCCTCGTCGCCGGTCGATCTGAGAGAGCGGGCCCTCAGGCCAGCTCGTGTCGATGCAGAGCTTCCAGGCGCGCCTTGACCGGCCCGTTCTCCGTCCAACTCCCAAGGCGCCGAAGCGACTCATCCAGTGACGAGTCCTGCAGTCGGAGCCACGCAGCGACGACGCCGAGCGCCGCGTCAGCACTTCGACCAGCCGTGACCTCTGCATCGACCGTGGGCACGATGCGCACGCGCAGCTTCTCGAGTGCGCCCTCGGCGATCTGCGCGAGCTGATGCTCGATGCGAGAGTCCGCGAATCGAGTGGCGACCCGCGTCAGCCACTGGTCGACATCGGCGCCGTCCTCAGGGATGCTGCGACGAGCCTCCTCCCAGAGCCGCTGAACCGACGTCCGGAGCTCGGCGTCCGCCCACGCCTCTGCAACGGTGCGCATGCCGCGGGCAGGGCCTTCCAACGCGAGCAGGAGGTGCCCGGCGTTCAGCAGGCGCAGTTTTCGCGATTCCGCCGCATCCAGGTCGTCGACGAAACGAGCCCCCGCGGACGCCCAGTCGGGAAGTTCACTCACCGCGTTGTTCTCGATGACCCACTCCCGATACGGCTCGGCGAGAACCGCGGCGTGGTCCTCGAACCCCGTCGCTGAGCGAGAGATGCGTGCAGCATCGTCACCGGGTCGCGGGGTGATGCGGTCCACGACGCTGGACGGGAACGCCAGTTCGTCGGCGATCCAGGTCGCGAGGCTCTCGTCGACGTCTGCGGCGATGTCCAGCAGTACACTGCGGATGCGGGCTCCGTTCCGCGGAACGTTGTCGCAGGCCAGCACCGTCACAGGGTCCGCCTGCGCAGCGTGCCGTGCGCGCAACGCGTCGACGAGCCGACCTGGCGCCGTCAGCGGCGCGTTCCCGTTCCTGAGTCGCGCGATGTCTGCGCGCACGTCCGGGGCGGCATCCGGGCCCGCGTAGGCGGCCTCGGTGATGGTCAGCGTCACCGCTGACACCTCCGGTGCCGCGAGCGCGGACCGGAACGCTGAACGGTCCGACCCCGATCCCACGCTGGCGATCCGGTCCACGACCAGCGCCTCTTCATCCGGGGTGACGACCGTGTACACGCCGTCCTGCTCGACGAGTGCCGCGGGCGCTACGGAGCGTCCCGTGAACGCCGCGATCCCCCAATCGTCCGCAGGAGCCGAGAGCTGCGTGTACACGGCCTGATGCGCGCGGTGAAAAGCGCCGAGACCGAAATGTACGAGCCTGGTCCGGGGCGGCGCACCCGAGCGATGAAGACGCGGGGCAGTCATGAGAGCCAGCGGTCGCGGTTCTCGGCGACGAAGGTCTCGTCGAGCAGATCGGGGAATCGCTCGCGCACCTGGGCGATGAGTTCCGACTGCCCCGGCGACAGTCGCTCGTGCTCGTCCAGGCAGATCGCGCTCTCGACGAGACCCTGCTGGCGCAGCACCTCGTTGACGCCGGCGACGCATCCGGCGAAGTTCCCGAGTACGTCGAACACCGCCGCGTTCACCTCGACCAGGTCCGACGCGAGGGACAGCGTCTCGACGGACACGCCCCCGGTCGCGACCTCACTCGAGGTTCGAGCCAGCAGCTCCGCGGCTGCGCGAGCGCCGACGGCCCACTGCCCGAGCAGACCACCACGAGCACGCACCGAACGCTGCTCCCCGGCGACCGTCCCGGTGATGGGGGTGACCAGGTCATGCAGGATCGCATCGTCATTGCCGGTGAGGAGGACGACATCATCCCAGCGGTCGTGCTCGAGGAGCGTGCGCGAGACATCGACCGTGCGATACCGGTCGAACGGTGCGGTCTTCACCGCGACCGTCGACGGCTGATCCAGCAGCTCCTGCCAGTACGCGCGGCTGAGGCGCATGCCGCCGACGCTCTCCTGAAGGTAGAAGCCGACAGTGGGGAGAACGTCGCCGACGGCCGCCGCGCGGTCGAGAAGCGTCCGCTCTGTCCGCTCCGACATGCCCCACGGGCACAGCAGCACCGCGTCGTAGCCGAGCGCGGCCGCGATCTCCGCTTCGCGGACGGCGTCCGAGGTGTCGCCGACGATTCCGGCGACACGGATCGCGTCCCACTCCGGTGCCGCGTCGACGGCGCTCTGGAGAACCTCACGGAACAGACCGGCGTTCTCGTGCAGCGCGAACTGCGTCGTATGCACGCCGACGGCCATGCCGTCGACGCCGGACTCTGCGTAGTACCGGGTGAGGGCGCGCTGAGCGGTCGGGTCGTAGACGCCGTTCTTGTCGAGAGCCAGTGGGTGCGCGGGGATGGCGGCGCCGGCGCGCAGGCGTGCTCCGAGATCGGCGACCATCAGTACGCTCCCGCCCGCTGCTGGAACTTCGTGGCCTTGCCGAGCTGACGGCCTCCCTGGCCGACCCAGTCTCCGACCCAGTCGATGAGGGTACCCAGCGGCAGCGTCGGGTAGCCGTAGCGCTCGAAGCAGGCACCGGCGTTGCTCAGCAGGGCGGTGTCCTCCTCGGCGCCGACGAGGTGCAACGGCTTGTCCATGCGTGCGGCGAGCCGTTCCGCGATGGAGCGCACGGGAGTGGTCTCGGGTCCGGTCGCGTTGAGGATCGTCGGAGGGGTGGAGGCGAGCTCGATGCTGCGCAGCGCCCACGAGCTGATGTCCCCCTGCCAGCAGACGTTGACCGCAGGCATCGTGACATCGACCTCATCGCCGGCCGCGATCTTCGCGGCGATGTCGGCGATGACGCCGTAGCGCAGCTCGCAGGCGTAGTTGAGGCGGAAGATAGTGGTGGGGGTGCCCCACTGCTCGGCGGCGGCGGTGAAGACACGCTCGCGGCCGAGGCAGGACTGGGCGTACTCGCCGTCGGGGCGGACGATGTCGCTTTCCACGCTCCCGCCGCCACTCAGCGGAGAGAGGCCGTACACGTTGCCGGTGGAGTAGACCATGGAGGGAATGCCGCGCCACCGATCTGCGACGAAGGCCGGCACGGCGGCGTTCGTCCACCAGGTGCGGTGTTCGTTGCCGGTCGTGCCGAACTTCATCGCGGCGAGGAAGAACAGCCCGGCCGCATCCGGAAGATCCGCGTAGGCCTTCGTGTCGGACAGGTCGGCGGCGATGGTGCGCACGCCGTGGGATTCGAGTTCGTCCCTCGCGGCCTGCTCGCTCCAGCGAGAGACTGCGAGCACCTGCGCGTCGGATCCGACCTGGTCGAGCGCGCGACGGGCCATGCGTGCCATCGTCGGGCCGATCTTGCCTCCGGCGCCCAGCAGGAGGATGTCACCGCCGAGTGCGGCGAGTGCTTCGCCGACTCCTTCGCCGGGCTCGGAGAGGAGGTCGTCGAGGGCGGTCTCATCGACGGGATAGTTCAGCGAGGTCATGTCGAACTTTCTGTATCGGGGGTCAAGAGTGAAGATGCGTGCGAAAGGCCGATGGAGCCGTTCGAGGACTGAGGTGCCTCGCCGACGGAACTGCGGTAGACGGCTTCGGCCTGCACGGCGACGCTGTGCGCACCGGCGTCGTCCGCGTCATCGAGGAGGAGGTCGACGGCCAAGCGTCCGACGCGCGCGCTCTGCGCACGCACGGTCGTCAGCGCCGGCTGCACGAGTTCGGCGAGGACATCGTCGTGGCCGACGACGCTGATATCCCCCGGCACGGAGAGCCCTTCACGGCGGAGGCCTTCGATGAGACCGGAAGCGAGGACGTCGTCGAAGGCGAGGACCCCGGACGCACCACCGGCGACCACAGCCTCCGCAGCGCGGATGCCGTCTTCGTGGGTGGCGGACGTTGCATCGAGCACGACGACTTCGGCACCGTGCGACGTCGCACGCTCGACGATGGCGCGTTCGCGCTCACCGTTCGCCCATGACCCGCTGGGCCCGGGGAGGTAGGCGAGCCGCCGGTGTCCCAATCGCACGAGTTCGTCGACGATCTCGTGAAGAGCGTGACCGGAGTCTGTGTGGATGGAGGCGATACCGTCGACGACCCGGTTCACGAGCACCAACGGGACCATATCGGCGATGCTCTTCAGATTCTCGGCACTCATGCGCGGGGCGCAGAGGATCAGCCCACGGGACTGGCGGGCAAGTTCTTCCGCGACCTGACGTTCGATGGCCGCGTCGTCGTCGGTGTCAGCGACGAGGACTCCGACGCTCGAGGACCGGGAGCGACCCTGTGCGGCTTTGAGGAGGCGGGTCATGTACGGGTTGGTGATGTCGGGCACAATCAGCCCGATGTTGGCGGCGACACCAGTGATGAGCGCGCGAGCGACGACGTTCGGAGTGAAACGCAGGCGGCGTGCGACCGACCGCACATGCGTCACGGTGGCGTCGGACAGCAGTTCCGGACTGGAGAACACTCTGGACACTGTCGAGATGCTGACGCCTGCGGCTTCCGCAACGTCTCTCAGCTTCGCCGGTCCGACACGACCACTCATCTGGATACCTCCGCTTTCGGGCGTCCCTGCCCTGGGTGCCGGCTGGTCAGCCGGCCATCCCAATTCTCTAGCGAGTGGCGTCGGTGCGTGCGACCGATGCGCACGCCTGCCTCGCTGAGGAGGAGTCCGTCCGCGGCCGCCCTGGCGACGGCGGAGGTGAGACCCGGAAGTTCGGTGCGGGGCCCTGACTCGCCATCAACGCGCCGTGTAGCAGCGAGTCGTTCAGTTGAGGGTGCGGCCTCGACGGCGGCGGCCACCAGACGGACGAATGCCCGAACAGCGGAGATGTCAGTGAACTGGTCGGCGGGCGCCTGTGGAGCACACACCGCGGAGTCGAGAGCTGCGGGAGCGAACGCGCCCGCAAGCACCGAGCTGGTCCCGTCGGCCTCCACCTCGATGCGAAGATCGCGAAGGCGCACGCGCATCACTCCGGCCGTTCCCACGAGGAGCAGCGATCCTTCGATGACGTCGTCGCCGGCGGTGGTCCCGACGGCGACGACGATCGGGCCGGATGCGGAGCGCACGCGCAGTGCGGCGGTGTCATCCGCCTCGATCTCACGCGCAGCACCCAACTCGACTTCGAGTTCGCTGATCGTCCAGGCAGGCTCTTCACGTTGCGCCAGAGCCAGTGCCGCATGCACCGTGTGCGCGAGCGGGTTGAACAGCGAGCCGTCGAAGACGGGGGTGTCGCCGAGTGTGCGGCGGCCCGCCCACGGGGCACGGTCGTAGTACGAGTCCGGTCGCTGGAGAGACCCGTAGGCGACGACCCGCCGCAACTGTCCGATGGGTCGTTCCCGTCGCGCAGCATCCACGGCCATGATAACCGACCGCGTCTGCTGGAAACCGAACTCGACGCGGCGGCCGACCGCCAGGCGTTCCAGCTCGTCCAACTGTTCGGGCAACGGCACGGGCGGCTTCTCCACGTACACGGATGCGCCGCCGTTCAACGCGAGCACGGCAAGGGGGAAGTGCGTGTGCGGCGGTGTCGCGATCACCACCGTCTGCGGCGAGCACAGTCCGTGCAGATCACCCAGCGATGAGGCCCTCTGAGGCCGGGCGCCGAACCGCTCCAACTCCGCTTCGACATCGGACGGGATGCTCGGGTCAGCGATACCGACCAGCTCAACCCTCCCTTCCGAGTGAAGTCGGAGAAGGTCGAGGAGGTGGCGTCTGCCGTATCCGGAGACGCCGACCAGCGCGACGGACGGTCGACTCATCCCTTCAGCGCTCCCTCGGCGAGACCGGTGAAGACCTGCTTCTGCATCAGGAAGTAGACCAACAGGGGCGGGATCATCACGATGACGGCAGCCGCACTGATGACACGCTGATCCGCGGAGAACGCGCCTGCGAGGAACTGCACTCCCACGTTGACGGGGTAGTTCGACGGGTCGCTCAGAATCACCAACGGCCAGAGGAACTGGTCCCAGCTGTCGAGGAATCCGAGGACTGCCACCACGGCAATCGAGCCGCGAACGGAGGGCAGCATGATGGACCAGAAGGTGCGAATCGGGCCGGCGCCGTCGACGACGGCCGCCTCTTCGAGTTCGTCCGGCACGTTCGAGAACGCTTGCCGCATGACGAAGATCGAGACGATGGACACCGCTTGAGGTAGCACCACTCCGATGAGAGTGTCCTGCAGTCCCAGCCCGCGGGTGACAATCAGGGTCGAGACCATGATGACCTCGAACGGCAGTGCAGCCGTCGCCAGCAGGATCGTGATGTACAGCCCACGTCCACGGAAGTCGATGCGCGCGAGCGCGTATCCGGTGAGCGTGGCGAGGATGAGGTTCGTCGTCACACCCATCGCGGAGATGTACGCCGAGTTGAGCAGGTACTGCCCGAGCGGGATGGCCGTGAACGCGGTGACGAAGTTGTCTATCGTCGGCTGCGAGGGGATGACGCTGCCGGGGAACTCGGTGGTCGATTCCCCCGGGCCTTTCAGCGCCGTGGTCAGTTGCCACACGAGCGGACCGAGCACGAGCAGCATGGCGATGCTCATGAGGATCCAGCGGATGGTGCGCTCCATCGGGCTGATGGCTCCGCGCCGCTGACGGCGTCGGCGCTTGGGCGGCACGACGACCGCGTAGGTGTCGGTGCGGTTGCGCACGGAGGTGGTCGTGCGCGTCGTGTCGGTATGCGTGGTGTCGATGCTCATCGCACGCGCCCCCTTCTCGAGATGGCCCAGCCGACGGCCGAGACGAGCAGCACGAAGGCGAACAGGATGAGGCTCACGGCGGAGGCGAAGCCCGCTGCCGTTCCGGGCGAGATGCCCTTCCCGAACAGGTAGAGCACAATCGTCGTCGACGACGTGCCGGGACCTCCGCCCGTGAGGACGTACGGCTCGGTGAAGACCCTCAGTGCCGCGATGGCGGCGAGGATGGCGATGAGCCCGATGGTGCCGCGGATCTGCGGGATCGTCACGCTCCAGGTGCGACGCAGCCACGAGGCGCCGTCGAGTTCTGCTGCTTCGTCGAGCTCGCGCGAGACGTTCTGCAGCGCTGCCAGAAGGATGAGTGTGTAGAGACCGCATCCCTTCCAGACCGTGACCAGCACGGCGCTGATGAGAGCGAGTCGACTGCTGGTGAGGAACGGAATCGGCGCCGCGATGACGTGGAGGCCCTCCAGTACCTGGTTGATGAGGCCGTCCGAGCTGAGAACGAACTGGAACATCAGGGCGACCACGGCCATCGGCATGACCAGCGGGGAGAAGAGGATCGGTCGGACGATCCCGGAGCCTCGCATCTGCGTGTTCAGCAGGATCGCGAGGAACAGGGATACCCCGACGAGGAGCGGGGTCGCGATGAGCATGTACAGCCCAGTGCGTCCGGTGGCCTCCCAGAACAGCGGCGAGGAGAAGATCGTCGCGAAGTTCTCGAGTCCGGTGAACACGCCGCCGCCGATGGTGCTGGCGTTCGTGAACGCCAAGACGAACGTGTTGGCGAGCGGCGTGAAGAGGAAGGTGATCTGGATGATGAGCACCGGTCCGATGAACAGGACCGGCACCCACCATCGAGGCCGCCGGACCGGCGCCACCGTGGAGCGGCGCCGACGCTCCCGCACCGGGCGACTGCTCGCCCCGACGACCGCCGTCACTGGACGCGGCTCTTCAGCAGATCGGTGAGCTGAGCTTCGGCCACCTCGAGGGCTTCCGCTGCGGGGGTCTCACCGGTGATGGCGGTCTGCACGGACGACCACAGCAGCGTCGCGAACTCGGCATCCACTGCCGGGGGCTTCGGCATGGTGCCACCGTCGAACAGGCTGGATGCCACGATGCCGCGGGCCTCGGTTGCGAGGTCCGTGGGTTCCGCGCTGAAGAAGTCGTCTTCGAGCGCGTCGACAGCGCTGGGGAACACGGAAGACTGCTCGGCGAGGGCGAGCTGTGCCTCGGCGGACGTCAGGTACTTGGCGAAGGCCAGCGCCGTTGCCGGGTTCTTGCTCGCCTTGGGGACGGCGAGGCCGTGCGCGACGATCCACGTCGTGCTGTCGGCGGCTCCGAGCGGCTTGTCGATGGAGATCTGCTCGAACACCTGAGGGGCGTTCTCGGAGATGATCTTCAGACGCGACGGGCCCGTCTCGAGGTATGCCGTGTCCCCCTGACCGAACGTGTCGATCTCGCTGCGCTGCGCGGCGGTGATGGAGTCCTTCGGGATGCCGCCGGACTTGTAGAGCTCCGCGAGCTTCTCCACGAACTCCACGGCCTCAGGGGTGTTGACGACGGCTTCGGTCGAATCTTCGTTCACCAGCGGGACGCCGATGCTGAGAAGGTAGTTCGGGAACCCGATGGACGTCGGCTGGAAGCCCGCCTTGCCAGTGCTCTCGGCGATCTCCTGGGAGACGTCGAGGAGCTCGAGGTAGCTCGTCGGAGTCACCGGGTCGCCGGCGGTGTCGAGGAGCGCCTGATTCGACAGGAGCACGGGCGAGTTGAGGTACCAGGGAAGCGCGGTGACCTTGGTCTTGCCGTAGTCGAAGCTCTGCCACGCGGACTCCACGTAGCTGTCTTCGAGGTCGGCTGCATGCTCCGCCATGTCGAGGACGCGTCCGTCGCGGCCCAGCGGCGCGAGGGTGGCGGCATCCAGGTCGAGCACGTCCGCGAGCTCGCCGGCTGCGGAGTCGGCGCTGACCTTGCGTGCGGCCTGGTCACTGGGGATGTCGACCCATTCGACCGTCGTGCCGGGGTACTCCTTCTCGAAGTCCGCGATGACACCGTTGATGTAGTCGTCGAACGTCGGGGAGAGCTGCATCGTCTGGAATCGGATGGTGCCTTCGATGTCGCCGGAGGCGTCGGTGTCGGCTTCCGGGCTCGCGCCCAGGCCGCATCCGCTGAGGGCGAGCGCCGCTGTCGCGGCGATTCCGATGAAGGCGAGTGTGCTGCTGCGTCGCATGTGGTCACTCCATATCGGTCGTTGATATTGCTTGCGGCTCGGGTGGTGCTTGTCGGGTCGTGCAAACGTTTGATAGAACGTATCCATGACATCCACGCAACGTCAAGGCCGACTTTCCGACGACACCGATTTGCTCGAGCTTCCGCTGAGCCAGCTCATCGCGCAGTGCCTGCTCGTCATGCCGGGGGTGACATCGTCGGGTCGCCCGGACGCGGCCACGCTCAGCGCCGTTCGTGCGGGAGTTGGCACCTTGCACAGCGTGGTCGACATGTCGGCGAGCAGTGCCGCGGCCTACCATCGCGAGATCCGGGAGACTGCACTCGACGCGGGCGTGATCCCGCCACTCATTAGCGGCAACCTCGAATCCGGCGTCGGATACAGCCTGGGACGAACCGGAACGGACCTGCCCTATCCGCATGGGATCGGCCTCGCGGACGACGAGGACGTGGCCTATCGCGCCGCGCTCTTGGCTGCAGAGGAAGCACGTGCCATCGGCTACGACTGGACCTTCAGCCCGTGCATCGACGTCGTCATGACGGACCGCGATCCGATCCTCGGGGTGCGCGCCTTCGGGCACGGGCCCGCGCGCACCGGTGTTCTCGGTGCCGCGCAGATCCGCGGTTTCCGCGACGGCGGTGTCGCGTCGACTGCGAAGCACTTCCCCGGTCATGGTGACAGCGCCGTCGACAGCCACCTCGGCCTCCCGGTCATCGACCGCAGCGACGCCGAGCATCGCGACGTGCACGTGCCGCCGTTCATCGCGGCCATCGACGCGGGCGTCTCGAGCATCATGGTCGGTCACGTCGTGCTGACACGGCATGGGTTCGATGTGCCGGCCAGCCTCTCGCACGAGGTGAACGCAGGATGGATCCGACGTGATCTCGGCTACGACGGCGTCATCATCTCGGATTCACTGCGCATGGCCGCCGTGGCGGCCCGCTGGTCGGCGCCCGAGTCGGCGGTGCTCGCACTGGCGGCGGGTGCGGATGTCGCGAACGCGAAGTGCGAGGCCGATGCCCTCCCCGTGCTCATCGAGGCGGTGCGTAACGCCCTCGACACTGCCGTACTGAACCCGAACGAGCTGCGCCGCTCAGCTGGTCGCCTGGTGCGGATGCGTCGTGAACTCGAATCACCCGCATCCTCGGGCGACCCCTCGACGTTGGACTCCCCGCGCACCTGGAACGATCCCGCGCGCTCGAACACAGTGGACCTCTCGGGGTCGATCCGCCGGCAGGGACGTTCGCTCGCAGTGTCCGGCGATTCCGATCTCGCGCACCGCCTCACACGCAACGCCTCCGATCGTGGCATCTTCGTCCGACGCTTGGCGGAGGGCGAGCGCCCGAACTCCGACGAACTCCTGGTCGACGTCGTTGTGCCGCACACCGCCGTCAGCGACGACGACGCGCGACGCATCGAGCTGCTGGCGGAGAGCTCAGAGCTTCTCGTGCTGAACGGTGTCGTTCGGGCAGACACCGTGCGCCGCGGCGCGGGAGCCGTCATCGTCGCGCCCGCGGTCGACACCTTCGGCATCGTGAGCGAAGCCGCCGTCGACGCCATCATCGACCAGATCGACTCCTAGGTCATCGGGGTGCGCGGAGTGGGGGGGG
>NZ_JAJUFV010000081.1 GCF_029263575.1 Microbacterium sp.
CGCATCCTGACCGGCGAGATTCCCGGCGAGATCGTGGTCGACACCGGCACGGTATTCGCCATTCGCGACATCAACCCGCAGGCGCCGCTGCACATGCTGGTCATCCCCAAGACCGAGCAGTACCGCGACGTCACCGAGCTCGCAGCGGGCAACCCGGCGCTTCTGGCCGAGATGGTCGCGGTCGCCAAACAGATCGCCGATGAGCACGCCAATGGCGAATATCGGCTGATCTTCAACAACGGCCCAAGCGCCGCCCAATCCGTGTTCCACGTGCACGCCCACGTGCTCGGCAACTTCAAGGAGAACGAACTCGTTGGCTTCTGACGATTCGCGCACACCGTCCATCACCGAACGAATCCTTGTCGACGGCGTCGCAATGGTGCGACTGCTCGGTCCGCAGGACCGTCTGCTCAAGATGCTCGAGCAGCAGCATCCTGGCGTCGAGGTGCTCGCGCGTGGCAATGAGATCACGCTGAGCGGCCCCGCCATCGACGTCAGCGGCGCGAAGGCACTCGTGGAGGAGCTGATCACGATGACCAAGGCGGGCCACGACCTCGCACCCGGCGACGTCGAGAGCTCGGCGCGTATTCTCGAGCAGACCGACGGGCCGCGGCCGAGCGAGGTGCTCAGCGAGGCGATCCTGTCGACGCGTGGTCGAGTCATTCGGCCGAAGACGCTGGGGCAGAAAGAGTACGTCGACGCGATCGAGCAGAACACCATCGTGTTCGGCATCGGTCCGGCTGGCACCGGAAAGACCTACCTCGCCATGGCGAAGGCCGTACAGGCGCTGCAGCGCAAGGAGGTCACCCGTATCATCCTCACGCGTCCGGCCGTGGAGGCGGGGGAGCGGCTGGGGTTTCTGCCCGGCACACTGAACGACAAGATCGATCCGTATCTGCGTCCGCTCTATGACGCTCTCAACGAGATGATGGACCCCGAGATCGTCCCGCGTCTGATGGCCGCAGGGACGATCGAAGTGGCTCCCTTGGCGTACATGCGCGGCCGCACGTTGAACGATTCCTTCGTCGTGCTGGACGAAGCCCAGAACACCACTCCCGAGCAGATGAAGATGTTCCTCACGCGGCTCGGCTTCGGCACCAAGATGGTCGTCACCGGTGATATCACCCAGCTCGATCTGCCGCAGGGCGCGTCGGGGCTGCGGCTCGTCACGCGCGTGCTGAACGAGATCGACGACATCCACTTCGCGCGCCTCACGAGCGACGATGTCGTGCGCCACTCGCTCGTCGGGCGCATCGTCGACGCCTACAGCGAGTATGACGAGCAGCGCACGGCCGCCCGGCACGAGCGGGAGCAGGCCGCCGCACTTCGGCAGGCGCATGAGCCAGCGAATCGCGCCGAGCGTCGCAGCGGAATGCGACCGGGGCCGCGAGATCGTTCGCCCAGACGAGGACACGCATCATGATCGAGATCAACAACGAATCCGCCATCGACATCGACGAGGCGGTGTTGCAGCGGCTCACCGATTTCAATCTCGCGCAGCTGCACGTCAGCCCCGATGCCGAGATCGCCATCGTCCTCGTCGACGAGGGTGCCATGGAGGCGCTCCACGTGCAGTGGATGGACGAGCCGGGACCGACCGATGTGCTCAGCTTTCCGATGGACGAGCTGCGCCCCGGTACCGAAGACCGCCCCACGCCGGCCGGGCTGCTCGGCGACATCGTGCTGTGTCCGCAGGTCGCTGAGGCCCAGGCGCAGACCGCCGGGCACACGCTGATGGACGAGCTCATCCTGCTGACGACGCACGGTCTGCTGCATCTGCTCGGATTCGACCACGCCGAGCCCGAAGAGGAGCGTGAGATGTTCGGCCTGCAGAAGGAGCTGATTCGCGGCTTCGCGCACGCTGACGGCCGCTGATGACCGAGATCCTTCTTCTGCTCGCCGCTGTGCTACTGGTGGCATTCGGCGGTCTGACGGCCGCCATCGACGCCGCCTACGGCGTGACCTCCCGTGCGGACCTGGCCGATATGGCCGCCGAGGGGCGGCGGATGACAGCGCTCGAGCGCATCGGCGCCGACCTTGACGCGCACGTCAACGCGATCGCCTTCATCCGCGTGCTCGTGGAGGTCACCGCCGCAGTGCTGGTCACCGTCGCGTTCACGATCATGTTTGACAATCTCTGGTGGGCGACGCTCGCGGCCGCGATCCTCATGACCGGCATCACATTCGTGCTGGTCGGGGCGAGCCCGCGCTCGGTGGGGCGGCAGCACTCCGAAGGCATGATCCGCGGCACCGCTTCGATCGTTCGCGGTCTTCGTCTGATTCTCGGACCTCTTGCGCAGGGTCTGGTGCTGATCGGCAACCGTGTCACGCCGGGTACCGGCCGCAGCTCGTTCACCTCGGAGGATCAGCTGCTCAGCATGGTCGACGAGGCGGCGTCGAACGATCTGATCGAAGAGGACGATCGCGATCTCATTCACTCGGTCTTCGACTTCACCGATCAGTTCGTGCGGGCCGTGATGGTTCCGCGAACGGAGATGGTGACGGTGGATGCCACGGCGACGACCGATGAGGCGATGACACTGTTTCTCCGCCGTGGTGTCTCGCGGATCCCCGTGGTCGAAGACGAAGCGGACGACGTCGTCGGCGTGCTCTACCTCAAAGACCTCGTGCAGTTCGCCTATCGCGACGATTCCGCCTGGCGCCAGGCGCCCATCCGCCCCATCGCGCGTCCGGCGACGTTCGTCCCGGAATCGATGCGGGCCGAGACGCTGCTGCAGCAGATGAAACGCGATGCGGTCCACGTGTGCCTGGTGATCGACGAGCACGGCGGAATCTCGGGTCTGGTGACCCTGGAGGATCTGATCGAAGAGCTCGTGGGCGAGATCGCCGACGAATACGATCACGCGGCCGCCGAGGTCGTCGATCTCGGCGATGGCCGGTATCGCGTGAGCGCCCGTCTCTCGCTCGACGACGTCGGCGATCTCTTCGGCATCGAGCTCGAAGACGAGGATGTTGACTCGATCGGTGGCCTGCTGGGCAAGGCCGTCGATCAGGTGCCGCAGACCGGCGTCACAGCGGAGATCGACGGACTGATCCTCACCGGTGGCGCATCGCGCGGTCGGGGACGAGGCATTGCGACCGTGTTCGTGGAGCGCGCCACCAGCGACGCAGAGGAGACGGATGATGAGTGAGACCACACGCAGCGGATTCGTGACCTTCGTCGGCAGGCCGAACGTCGGAAAATCTACGCTCACGAATGCGCTGGTGGGCGAGAAGATCGCCATCACGAGCGCGAAGCCGCAGACGACCAGGCGCGCCATCCGCGGCATTCTGAACCGGCCGACAGGACAGCTCGTGATCGTCGACACCCCAGGGCTGCACAAGCCGCGCACGCTGCTCGGCGAGCGTCTCAACGACCTGGTCGAGCAGGTGCTCGGCGACGTCGACGTGATCGGCTTCTGCGTGCCTGCGACCGAGAAGGTCGGCCCGGGCGATCGCCGGATCGCAGCGTCGCTCGACGGGTATCCGCGCGCGAAGAAGGTCGCGATCGTCACCAAGACCGATGTCGCTGATCGCGACCGGATAACCGAGCGCCTGATCGAGGTCGACGCGCTGCGCGAGGACTGGGCGGCTGTCATTCCCCTTTCTGCGCTCACCCGCGAGCAGCTGGACGTGCTCACAGATGAAGTGCTCGCGCTGATGCCGGAGGGGCCAGCGCTCTACCCCGAGGGCATCGCCACGGATGAGTCGGTCGAAGACCGCGTGGCAGAGCTGATTCGCGAGGCTGCGTTGGAAGGCGTCCGCGACGAGCTGCCACACTCCATCGCCATCGTGATCGACGATATCGCCGCCCGCGAAGACAGCGACCTCACCGACGTGCACGCTCAGATCGTCGTCGAACGCGACAGCCAGAAGGCGATCATCATCGGCCACAAAGGCTCCCGACTCGCCGACGTCGGCAAGCGTGCGCGCGCCGGTATCGAAGAGCTGCTGGGCAGTCGGGTCTACCTCGGGCTGCATGTCAAAGTCGCCAAGGAATGGCAACGTGACGCGAAGCAGCTGGGAAAGCTCGGGTTCTGATGGCGCAGCACTGGATCGCGACTCGGCCCGGCCCGGCTGACACATGGGAGTTCGTCGACCATGACGTGCCCGCGCCCGGCGCTGGCGAAATCACTGTTCGCGTGCACGCGGCGGGAATGAATCCGGCCGACTACAAACATGTCGCGACGGCGCGGGTCGCAGTGGAGTACCCCGTGGCGATCGGCTATGAGATCTCGGGCGAGATCACGGCGATCGGGCCAGACACGGTTATCGGGTCAGGCAGAGCGCAGATCGGCGATGAGATCGTCGCTTTCCGTATTCGCGGTGGCTATGCGACCGATGTCACCATTGCGGCGGAGAAGGCGTTCGCCAAACCTCCGACGCTGACGCATGCGGCTGCCGCAAACCTGCTTCTCGCCGGAACGACCGCTGCGGAGATGCTGGCGGTGACCGAAGCGCAGGCCGGGCAGACGATCCTCCTGCACGGCGCGTCGGGTGCGGTGGGGGTGAGCGTGCTGCAGCAGGCCGCGCATCGCGGCATCCGTGTGATCGGCACAGCGAGCGAGGCGCGATTCGACGAGGTGCGGCGGTTCGGCGCCACCCCGGTGGTCTATGGCCCCGGGCTGACTGATCGCGTGCGGGAGGTGGCGGGTGCGCCGATCCTGGCGGCGCTGGATGCGGTCGGCACAGACGAAGCCGTGGACGCGTCACTGGAGTTGGTGAACGACCGCTCGCGCATCGTGACGATCGCGGCGTCGGGACGAGCAGAGCGCGATGGCATCCGATGGATCGCGGGGGCGCTCCCTGACAGCGCGCGCTTCCGCGACAGCATCCGTGGAGAGCTCATCGAGCTCGCAGACCGCGGCGTGCTCGACGTGCCTGTTGCTCGCATGTTTGCATTGGCTGAAGCCCCCGCGGCTGTCGCGTTGCTCTCGCAAGGACACCCGGGTGGCAAATTCGCCCTCATCCCGTGAGGTCGCGTAGCCCTTCTGCAGGGGTGTACTCTGAAGCTATGCCTTTCGGCGGACAGCTTCTTCTTAGTTGCCGCGACGAGTCCTGAAGCTAGGGCCTTGCTCGTCGCGGCGCTTGTGTTGGCCCGCCACATCTGACGAAGAGAAGAAGCCCCAAGATGCATAACTCCCAGCGCCCGTCCGCGATGCCGATCCACAAGTACCGACCGTTTCACGAGCAGATCACCGTTGACCTGCCTGACCGCACCTGGCCGACCAAGCGCATCACCGAAGCACCTCGCTGGTGCGCCGTCGATTTGCGCGACGGCAACCAAGCACTGATCGATCCGATGTCGCCCGAGCGCAAACGGGTCATGTTCGAACTGCTCGTGAGCATGGGCTACAAAGAGATCGAGGTCGGGTTCCCCTCGGCCAGCCAGACCGACTTCGACTTCGTGCGCCAGCTCATCGAAGAAGACCTCATCCCTGACGACGTCACCATCCAGGTGCTGACGCAGGCGCGCGAGCATCTCATCGAGCGCACCTACGAGTCGATCGCCGGGGCCAAGCAGGCCATCGTGCACCTGTACAACTCCACGAGCGTGCTGCAGCGCGAGGTCGTCTTCCGCACCGATAAACAGGGCATCATCGATCTTGCCCTGGAAGGGGCACGGCTGTGCCGCGAGTTCGAGAAGCGCATTCCCGAGACCCATGTCTTCTATGAGTACTCGCCCGAGTCGTACACGGGCACCGAGCTGGAGTTCGCCGTCGACATCTGCAACCAGGTGATCGAGATCTTCGAGCCCACACCCGAGCGCAAGGTGATCATCAACCTGCCCGCGACCGTCGAGATGGCCTCGCCGAACATCTACGCCGACTCGATCGAGTGGATGAGCCGCCACCTGGCGCACCGCGAGAACATCATTCTGTCGCTGCACCCCCACAACGACCGCGGCACCGCGGTGGCGGCGGCAGAGCTCGGGTACATGGCCGGCGCCGACCGGATCGAGGGGTGCCTGTTCGGCAACGGAGAGCGCACCGGGAACGTGGATCTCGTCGCGCTGGGCATCAACATGTTCACGCAGGGCATTGACCCGCAGATCGACTTCAGCGACATCGACCAGGTCAAGCGCACCGTCGAGTATTGCAATCAGCTGCCGGTGCCCGAGCGCAGCCCGTGGGCGGGAGACCTGGTCTTCACCGCGTTCAGCGGATCGCATCAGGACGCCATCAAGAAGGGCTTCGAGGCGATGGATGCCCGGGCTGAGGCAGAGGGCAAGACAGTCGACGAGATCGAGTGGGCGGTGCCGTATCTGCCGATCGACCCGAAGGACCTGGGTCGCTCGTACGAAGCCGTCATCCGCGTCAACTCGCAGTCGGGCAAGGGCGGGGTTGCCTACCTGCTGAAGACGGATCACGCCATCGATCTGCCGCGGAAGCTCCAGATCGAGTTCTCGGGTGTTGTGCAGGGCAAGACGGATGCTGAGGGCGGCGAAGTCACCAGCGAGCAGATCTGGTCGATCTTCAACGACGAGTACCTGCCCGCAGACGACGCCGACGCGAAATGGGGACGGTACGAGCTGCTAGCCACGCAGACGCGCAGCGACATGTCTGGCGAGGTCGTCCTCGACGTGGTGCTGCGTGACGACGAGCGGGAGTTCGCCGTCTCAGGTCAGGGCAACGGACCTGTCGCCGCATTCGTCGAGGTGCTGCGTGAGCAGGGCTTCGATATCACCGTTTACGACTATGTCGAGCACGCTCTCAGCTCTGGCGGCGATGCGCAGGCCGCCGCGTACGTCGAACTTCAGATCGGTGACCAGCGGCTGTGGGGCATCGGCATCGACGGCGACATCTCGACGGCAAGCCTCAAGGCGATCGTGTCGGGAGTGAATCGGTCGATCCGCGCGCGCCAGTTTGAGCTCGCCGCCGTCTGACCCGCCGCACGGTTTTCACTCCCGCACGGTTTCAGGCCCTCACGGTTTTGCGGTCGGAATCGAGGCCGTCTCTGCCGCCACCTTACGGCGGTAGAGACGGCGCTGTTCGGGCAGTGAAAGATCGAAGATCACCGCGAGCACGCGGATGACAGCGGTCGAGATCAGTCCGATCACACCTGCGACGAGCAGCCCCACGCCGAAGGCATGCACGACGACGATCACCGTGCAGCCGAACGCGGCGGCGATCGCATAGAGCGATCCGACATGCATGATCGCCACCGGCAGCCCCATGATCACATCGCGCAGGATGCTGCCGCCCACCGCGGCGCACACTCCGATGAAAACTGCAGGCACTTCGGGAACACCCAATCCGAGTGCCTTGCTGGTGCCAAAAGCGCCGAACATTCCAATGACCACGGCATCGAGAACCACGATGATCGCATTTGCCCGGTTCAGAAGACCGGCCAGCAACATGCCGATGATGGCAGCACCGGCGGCGGTGATGAGATACCAGTTGTTCTGCAACGTCGCCGGTGGCTGTCCCAGCAACAGGTCACGAATGAGTCCGCCACCCATCCCGATCAGGATGCCGATGATAGCGACGCCGAGAAGATCAAGGCGTCGCTGCCCCTGAAAACCTGAGGCGAACATGGCGCCCTGGATGCCGCCCAGGCCGACGCCGAGAAGATCAGCCCAGAATGGAATGATGAAAAGCGGTTCGGTCACCCGTCTATTGTGACGCGCGCAGAGGATAATCGAACAGTGCCCACCTATCGAGACGAAGCGGTGATCCTGCGCACCCATAAACTCGGTGAGGCAGATCGCATCGTCACCATGCTCTCGCGCCGCAACGGCAAGATACGTGCGGTCGCCAAGGGCGTGCGCCGCACTTCGTCGAAGTTCGGCTCGCGGCTGGAGCCGTTCATGGTCGCCGATGTGCAGCTGTACCAGGGCCGCTCGCTCGACATCGTGCAGCAGGCCGAGACGCTGGGCTCGTACGGCTCCGACATCGCCGCGCACTACGACCGCTTCACCTCGGCCAACGCGATGGTCGAAACAGCAGATCGGCTCAGCGATGCCGAGGCGACGCCCGAGCAGTACCTTCTGCTCGTCGGGGGACTGCGCGCCCTCTCTCGCGGCGAGCACGCGCCGCGCAGCATCCTCGATTCTTACCTTCTGCGTGTCATGGCGCTGTCGGGGTGGGCGCCCGCGCTCGGCGATTGCGCCCGCTGCGGCGCGCCGGGACCGCACGCACACTTCGTCGGACAGATGGGCGGGCTGGTGTGCGCAGATTGCGCGCCCGCCGGGAGCGCTCGGGTCGCAGAATCCACGTTGGAGCTTCTGCGCGCGCTGATTCGCGGTGAGTGGGATGCCGTGGATGCCGCATCGCCGGCCGATACAGCTGCGGGCAGCGGCCTCGTCTCGGCCTATGCGCAGTTTCACCTCGAGCGCGGCATCCGCTCTCTCGCGCACATCACCGAGCAGGATCGGGAGGAGATCCGTTGACGCCGAAGCCGTACACCCACAAAGACGCCGTCGCCTATCGTCCGTTGGATTGGACAGGGCAACAGGCGCCGACGTTTCGCGCGGTTCCCGAGCATGTCGCCATCGTCATGGATGGCAACGGCCGGTGGGCGAACAAGCGCGGTCTCAGCCGTATCGAGGGACACAAGGCCGGGGAAGAGGTGTTGCTCGACGTCGTGGCGGGCGCCATCCAGGCCGGAGTCAAGCATCTCTCGGTCTATGCGTTCTCCACCGAGAACTGGGCGCGCTCGCCTGACGAAGTACGTTTCCTCATGGGCTACAACCGTGACGTTCTGCACCGCCGCCGCGATCAGCTCAACGAATGGGGCGTGCGCGTTCGCTGGGCCGGACGAAAACCGCGGCTCTGGGGATCGGTCATCAAGGAGCTGCAGTATGCCGAGAAGCTCACGGCGGGCAACGACGTGCTGACATTGACGATGTGCGTGAACTACGGCGGACGCGTTGAGCTCGTCGATGCGATGCGGTCACTGGCTGCCGACGCTGCCGCAGGAAGGATCAAACCCAGGGCCATCACCGAGAAGATGATTCGCCGGAGCCTCTACGTGCCGGACATGCCTGATGTCGATCTGTTCCTGCGGTCGTCGGGAGAGCAGCGCACGTCGAACTTCCTGCTGTGGCAGTCGGCGTATGCCGAGATGGTGTTCCTCGACACTCTCTGGCCCGACTTCTCGCGCACAGAGCTTTGGCGGGCGATCGAGATCTACCTGTCGCGCGACCGCCGCTTCGGCGGCGCGGTCGATGCTCCCTCGGGATGAGGCGACCACAGACATCGACACACTTGCAGGTCGAAAGTACGCCCGCAGGGCGACACGCCGTAGTTTCGACCTGCAACTGTGCATCGGGCATGCATCTGTTCCAGGGCGGTCGGTTCAGCAGCCGATAGCACGGTTGCGCAACCAGCGCTCGGTCTCTCGCGGATGCCGCAGCCGCACGATCGTCAGCTGCGGAAAGGTCTCTTCGATCGCCGGCATCCGCTCATTCCACTTGCGGCGCGTGCTGGCCTGCCAGCGCAGGATGTCGTTCTCTCCGCTCCAGGCATCGCGGCTCCACAGAGATGGTTCGACATTGCCGTTCCACAGCCGGGTTCGAAGCAGGCGCCTCGAGAGCGTGCGGCGAATGAGGCGGCGCCGCACCAGCGGATACGGGTAGTCGAGCCACACCAGCAGGTCGGCCCGCGGAGGCAAGATCTCGTCGGTGCCCTTGCTGGTGTACTGCCACTCGGTGACCCAGCGGTCGGTCGCGGCGAAGGCGCGCACGTCGTCGAGAAAGGACGGGCGCGGGGTCCAGCTCGGTCCGTGATGCAGCGCGTCGAGCTCGTGGTGCACGAGGTGCCACTGTGCGGCGATGCGTCGGGCGAGCGTCGTTTTGCCGGCCCCGGTGACGCCGGCGACCAGCACCCTCTCGGGGAGCGACGGCAGCGGGGCATCGGCAGAAAGCATCCGAGAATGCTACCAACGGAATATGCGGCGGCCCACACGCGTTGCACCTCACGTGAGCACACCTATCGCTATCGACATCTGGTCCGACATCGCTTGCCCGTGGTGCTACATCGGCAAGCGCAATCTTGAGAAGGGCCTCGAAGCCGTCGCCGGCGATGACGACGCACCTCAGGTCACGGTCACCTTCCACTCGTTCGAGCTCTCGCCGGACACTCCGGTCGACTTCGACGGTGATGAGATCGACTTCCTCGCGGGGCACAAGGGAATGCCGCGTGAGCAGGTCACGCAGATGCTCGATAACGTGACGAACGTCGCCAAGAACGCCGGTCTCGAGTACCGGTTCGATCTGCTCAAGCACACCAACACGGTAAAGGCTCACGAGTTGCTTCACCTCGCGAAAGCGAATGGCGTCCAGCACGCCATGGAAGAGCGGCTGATGTCTGCCTACTTCATCGAGGGAAAGCACGTCGGCCGGGTGGATGACCTGGTCGAGCTCGCCGTAGAGGTGGGACTGGATGCCGAAAGCACCCGTGCCGCGCTGGAGAGCTCAGAGCACCTGCCCGCCGTGCGCCAGGATCAGGAGCAGGCTCGTGCCTACGGCATTCAGGGCGTGCCGTTCTTCGTCATCGACGGCCAGTACGGCATCTCCGGCGCCCAGCCTCCGTCGGCGTTCGAGAACGTGCTGCGCGACCTGTGGGCGAAGCGAGACCAGCCGGATGCCTCGCCTGCGAGCGCGACCGCTTAGCGGACGAGCGCGGCCTCGATCGCCTCGATGATCTCCGGGGAGTCGGGCTGCTGCTCCGGGCGGAACCGTTTGACCTCGCCGTCCGGGAGCACGAGGAACTTCTCGAAATTCCACTCGACGCGGCCGGCCTTGCCGTTCGCATCGGGCGTGGTCTTGAGCGCCCTGTACAGCTCGGCGCCGTTTCGACCGTTGACCTTGATCTTGTCGACTATGGGAAAGGTCACGCCGTACGTGGTCGAGCAGAACGTCAAGATGTCGTCGATCGAGCCGGGCTCCTGGCCCATGAACTGGTTGCAGGGGAACCCGACGACGCTGAACCCGCGATCACCGTAGAGGCGCTGCAGCTCTTCCAGCTGCGTGTACTGCGGGGTGTTGCCGCATCTGGACGCGACGTTGACAACGAGCATGACGTCGGCGCCGATATCGTCGAGGGTCTTCTCCGTGCCCTGAGCATCCGTGAACGGGATCTGGCGGAGTGCGGAATCGGTCATATCCACAGCCTACGTCGCGCGCCGCCCGCCCGGGCCCGCGAAGATGGGAGAATAGAGGGGATATGAGCACCGCGACAGCACTCGCCCGACCCCTGCACATCGGCCCGATCGATCTCGACGTGCCGGTGGTTCTGGCGCCCATGGCCGGTATCACCAACACCGCCTTCCGGCGCCTGTGCCGAGAGTACGGCGCCGGCCTCTACGTCAGCGAGATGATCACGTCGCGTGCACTCGTCGAGCGCAACGACACGACGATGCGGTTGATCCGCCATCACGAGAGCGAGACGCCGCGATCGATTCAGCTCTACGGCGTCGATCCGAAAACGATCGCCGAGGCTGTGCGCATCATCGTCGCAGAAGATCACGCCGACCACATCGACTTGAATTTCGGATGCCCCGTGCCGAAGGTCACCCGCAAGGGGGGCGGAGCCGCGCTGCCATGGAAGACCTCGCTATTCGCTGACATCGTCGAGCAGGCAGTCAAGGCGGCAGGGTCGTTGCCGCTGACAGTGAAGATGCGCAAGGGCATCGATGCCGATCACCTCACGTTCCTCGACGCCGGCCGCGCTGCAGAAGACGCCGGCGCAGCCGCGATCGCCCTGCACGCGCGCACAGCGAGCGAGTTCTACTCGGGGCACGCCGACTGGAACGCGATCGGCGAGCTCAAGCAGGCCGTCACGAGCGTTCCGGTGCTCGGCAACGGTGACATCTGGTCGGCCGCAGATGCCGTCCAGATGATGGCGCGAACCGACTGTGACGGCGTGGTCGTCGGGCGCGGATGCCTGGGCCGGCCGTGGCTGTTCGGAGAGCTCGCTGCGGCATTCGGGCACGAGCACACTCCGGTCGATGCGACACTCGGGTTCGTCGCCAACGCCTTCCGTCGCCACGCGGAGCTGCTTGTAGAGTTCCTCGGGGATGAAGATCACGGCTGCCGTGACATCCGCAAACATGTCGCCTGGTACTTCAAGGGGTATCCGGTCGGCGGCGATGTGCGCACCGGGCTCGCCACGGCGCAGAGCCTGGCACACATCGACGAGTTGCTCGGGCAGCTCGACTTCGATTCACCGTATCCTGGTGCGGACGCGGAGGGTCAGCGTGGCCGCGCCGGTCGCCCCAAGCGGCCCGCTCTTCCCGAGCGATGGCTCGAGTCGCGCGAGCTCGCCTCCGATGCCGGTGAGATGCTGCGTGGAGCGGAGATCGAGAACAATGGTGGCTAGTGGTTATGATCTCCGCGATGCCGAGCGGTTCTTCGCGGAGACACACCGCTCAGAGCGTGACGATTTCTCCCGTGACCGGGCCCGGGTGCTGCACTCGGCTGCGCTTCGGCGTCTGGCAGCCAAGACCCAGGTGCTGAGCCCCGCCAGCACCGCGGATTTCGCGCGCAACCGCCTGACGCACTCGCTTGAGGTCGCGCAGGTGGGCCGTGAACTCGCCGTCACGCTCGGCGTCTCGGCCGATGTCGTCGACACGGCATGCCTGAGCCATGATCTCGGCCATCCCCCGTTCGGGCACAACGGCGAGCGGGCGCTCAATGAGTGGGCCGAGAGCATCGGTGGTTTTGAGGGAAACGCGCAGTCGCTGCGCATCCTGACCCGGCTCGAAGCGAAGGTCATCGACGAGGCAGGTCACTCTGTCGGACTCAACCTCACGCGCGCGAGCCTGGATGCCACGTGCAAGTACCCGTGGACGGTCGACAGCCCGATTCCCGATCCCGGTGGGCGGCTGAAGTTCGGTGTGTATCCCGAGGACGAAGCGGTCTTCCGGTGGATGCGCGACGGTGCGCCGGGGCGCCTGCGATGCATCGAAGCCGAGATCATGGATCTTTCCGACGACATCGGCTACTCGGTGCATGACTTCGAAGATGCGATCGTCAACGACTATCTCGACGTCGCACAGCTGTCGAGCCCGACCGAGCACGAGGCGCTGCTAGGACGTGTGCAGCAGTGGGTCGGCTACGACTTCACGAGGGAAGAGCTCGCCGACGCCCTCTACCGTCTGACGCGGCAGCCGATGTGGTTGAGCTCGTTCGATCGGTCACGACGTGACTTGGCGCGACTGAAGAACCTGACGAGTGACCTGATCGGCCGGTTCGCTCGTGCGGCGGTCGGGGCCACGCGTGAGGCGTACAGCGGCCCATCACTGGCGCGCTACAACGCGCACGTCGTCGTCCCGCGTGTGATCGAAGCTGAGATCGCGGTGTTGAAGGGCATCATGGGACAGGCGATCGTCACGATCGACACCCGCAAGAGCGTGTACAAAGAGCAGCGTCGCGTGCTCAAGCGTCTGGCGGATGCCCTGTGGTCGACGGATGCGCTGTGGGTGTCGGGTGCTGACGTGCTCGAGCCGGCGTTCGCGGCAGACTTCCTCGACGCCGCATCGGATGCCGAGCGCGCC
>NZ_JAJUFV010000082.1 GCF_029263575.1 Microbacterium sp.
CGTGAGGTCACGGGCGAGAGCACGACGCATTTCGATCTTCAGCTCACTCACTACAGCGACGGCGGTTGGCTGTGGTTCGACATCGTTGCCGACGAAAAGCAGGCGGTGCTGCGAGGTGCGGAGTGGACGACGGAACAAGAACCGGCGCGCAACGGCAAGGCATCGTTAGGAATCACGACGTACAACAAGCCTGACTATTGCGTAGAGACTCTGCAGGCCCTTGCAGCTGCACCTGACGCTTTGAAACTCGTTGACCGCATCTTCCTCATCGACCAAGGGACGCAACTGGTCGCAGAGCAGGAAGGCTACGCCGAAGTTGCTGAAACACTCGGGGAAAATCTCGCGGTCATTCGCCAGCCGAACCTCGGCGGATCCGGAGGGTTCGCCCGCGCGATGCACGAGGCCTCCCAACGCCCCGAGAGCGACTTCGTGCAACTACTGGATGACGACGTGCGCATCGAGCCCGAATCATTGCGCCGATCGATCGTCTTCGGGCAATACGCCACGAACCCGGTTCTCGTCGGCGGGCACATGTTTGATCTGCTTGACCGGCCGAAACTGCATGGCTGGGCGGAAGTCGTCGACGAGTCACCCTTCATGTGGCGCAACCTCTATCAAGAGAAGATGCCTCACGACTTCGGCACGTCCAACCTACGCCAGTCAAAGCTTCTGCACATGCGTATGGACGCCGACTATAACGGCTGGTGGATGTGCCTGATCCCACTCGAGGTGATCCGCAAGGTCGGGCTGTCCCTGCCTGCGTTCATCAAATGGGATGATGCCGAGTTCTGCCTGCGCGCGGGTAAGGCGGGGTTCCCGACGGTGTCGATGCCGGGCGTTGCCCTGTGGCATGTGTCGTGGGTGAACAAAGACGACTCCATCGACTGGCAGGCCTATTTTCACGCTCGTAATCGACTCGTTGCGGGTTTGCTGCATTCGGGAGCACCTCGCGGTGGTCGTTTGATCAGGCATAGCCGTCGTGTCGATCTCAAGCACCTCATGATGATGCAGTACTACCCGGTCGCTCTGCGTATGCGAGCGTTGCAAGACGTTCTCTCGGGGCCTCAGCACATGCGCAAGAACCTCGCGACCGCAATGCCGGCCGCCAGAGCACTTGCCGGGGATTTTCCTGAGACCGTTGTACACCGTGACCCGTCGACCGTCCTTCATTCGCGCTTCGGACGTCGTGTGTACAAGCAGCTATCGAAGAACGAATTCGACAGCCCGACGGGATTGCGATTGCGGATGTTCACGTTGACGACGCTCGCAGCGCACTGGCTTCACAAGCCGCGTCCAGCGAACGTGTCGCGGCCTGAGGTCGAGTTCGGCAAGGGCGACGCGCAGTGGTGGCGGCTTCCGGCATACGACAGCGCGCTTGTGAGCGCCGCCGACGGCTCCGGCAAGAACATCTATACACGTGACCGCGCAAAGTTCCGCCGACTCCTCCGCGACACGTTGCGTCTGCACGGCGAACTGCAACGCCGCTGGCCAGAGCTGCAGAAGCAATACCAGTCGGCTTTGCCAGACCTGGTCTCGCCTCAATCCTGGGAGCACACCTTCGAGGAAAACACATGACCGGCACACCTGCCACATTCGATCCGGCTTCCGCCGCGATCGTCATCGTGACCTTCAACCGCTCGCACCTGCTAGAGCGGCTCCTCGAGAGCATCACCATGATGGACCCGAAGCCGGGTCACATCATCGTGACAGACAATGCGTCCGTCGACGACACAACCGAGGTTGTGGAGTCGTTCCGCGACCGTATCGGCACCGAGCTCGTTTACAACCGCCTCGAGACGAACACGGGCGGCTCCGGCGGCTTCAGCGAGGGGATGCGCGCGGCATACGAGCTCGGCAGCGAGTGGATCTGGATGATGGATGACGATGTCGAGGTCATCCCCGACGGACTCGCGAAGATGGGCAAGTGGGCACCGCGCTTCAAGAGCATCCAGGGTCGACGCTACGACTACGACGGCAGCGAGTTCTACTGGCAATACCGCATCGCCGACCGGATGGGCATTCCGATTCCCTTCGCACCGGCCGGCTTTGACGAGTCCGGTTTCAAAGAGATGAACAGCGGATGCTTCGAGGGCATGTTCATCCATCGCTCCGTCGTCAAGCAGATCGGTCTACCCGACCCGCGATTCTTCATCTACTGGGACGACCAGATGTACGGCTGGATGGCCTCGCGCTTGACCACGGCTGTGATCGTGGACGAGTTCGTGCTGCGACGCACGCGCGAGATCAAACAGTGGGACATGGGCGTGCGTCACATGAACGCCTCCAGCAATGCCTACCGGTACTACATCATGCGAAACCGCGCCTTCATCAAGCACTACTACCGTGTGCACGGCGTCTACAACCCCGTCTTGTTCGGCCTAGGAACCACCGCGACGTTCTTCAAAGAGCTGATCCGGCTGTTCTTCGTCGAACGAACCGGTCGTGGCACGAGCAACCTCTTCCGCGGCATCCGCGATGGCGGCAAGATCAGTCGTGACCGCACCTGGCAGCCCATGCCCGCATTGGAGAGATGATGAGCGACGAGCCCCAGCCCGAAGCTGTTTGGTACTTCCCAGAGAAGAAGAGCAACAAGGGTCGCATCTGGCTGATCGTGGGGCTCGTCGTGGCCGCTATCGTCATAGTGGCGGTCGTGCTGTTCTTCCTGATTCCTCGCGGCGCTGATCCGCAGCCGACGAGCTCGCCCTCGTCATCCGCGTCCCCGACGCCATCCCCATCGCCGTCGGACTCAACCGACCCGGCGCCGGATCCGTCGATGACGCCGATCACGACTCCACCGCCGGTTCCCGAACCTGATTTGGAAACGTTTACCGCCGAGGTAAAGCCGCGCCTCGATGACGCCGTCCGCGGTCTCGACCTCGTCGCTGACAACCGTGAGGTGGGCGCTCAGATCGTGGAGACCCTCCAACAGGACGCAGAGATTCTCGCGAGCGCAGCGGCCCCGCAGTCGATCGCATCCGACTGGAGCGACGCGGTTGTCTCCTATGCGAACACGCTCAACGAGCTTCGTAGCGTTCTCGACGCCGGTTCGGATCCCCGGAATGCGCTGGATACCTCCCGCGCGTCGCTCGGCGAGCTTCGAGCTCTCGCCGGACTCTGAGAAGATCGCCGAGGCGTTACGCCGCGGTCCCCACGACGATTCTCGGCGTTCCCGCCCACAGCTTGGGATCGGTCGCGGCACGACCGTCCACGAGGAGTTTGACACCGGGGAGCTGCTCAGGCCCCAGCTCACGGTATTCGGCGTGATCGGTCTGCAGGATCGCCAGATCGACGTCGGCGCCCAGCGCATACGGCGTGAAGCCGAGCGCGCGTAGCTCGTCGTCGCTGTAGATCGGGTCGTGCACGAGCACCTTGGCCCCGCGCGATGTGAGGGCGTCGACCGTCGGGAAGACGCCCGAGAATGCGGTCTCCTTCACTCCGCCGCGGTATGCCGCACCGAGCACGACAGCCCGCTGGCCCGTCAGGTCGCCGAGAATGCCCTCGGCTTGCGCAACGAGACGTTCCGGCATCGACGCGTTGAGCTGGCGCGCAACACGCACGATGTCCGCATCGGGGTCTGTCGACAGATACAGTCGCGGATACACCGGGATGCAGTGCCCGCCGACGGCGATGCCTGGCCGGTGGATGTGGCTGTACGGCTGCGAGTTGCAGGCTTCGATCACCTTGTAGACGTCGATGCCGTTAGCGGCGGCGAACAGCCCGAACTGGTTCGCGAGGCCGATGTTCACGTCGCGGTAGGTCGTCTCGGCGAGCTTGGCCATCTCAGACGCCTCGGTCGTGCCGAGATCCCACACGCCGTTCGGTCGGGGAAGATCAGGGCGCTCGTCGAACTGCAGCACCGCCTCGTAGAACTCGCGTGCACGGCGGTTGCCCTCATCCGACAGCGCGCCGATCAGCTTGGGGTACTTGCGCAGGTCGGCGAAGACGCGCCCGGTGAGCACGCGCTCTGGCGAGTAGGCGAGGTGGAAGTCGACGCCCTCTTTCAGACCGGATCCCTGCTCGATCATCGGCTTCCAGCGGTTTCGCGTCGTGCCGACCGGCAGGGTGGTCTCGTACGAGATCAGCGCTCCGGGGGTCAGATGCTCGGCCAGCGACGTGGTCGCGGAATCCATGTACTGGAAATCCGGCTCCCACGTCTCGTCATTCACGAAGACCGGGGCGACGAGAACAATCGCATCTGCACCGGGGATCGCCTCGGCGTACGACGTCGTCGCCCTGAGCTTTCCGGCCGGAACCAAGTCGGCGAGTCGCTCTTGCAACTCGGCCTCACCGGGAAACGGCTCGCGTCCGGCGTTGATCGTGTCGACAGTCTTCTGATTGACATCGACGCCGATGACGTCGTGACCGGAAGAGGCGAACTGGACGGCGAGGGGAAGCCCGATCTTTCCGAGGGCCACGACGGCGATGCGCATGGGTTCCAGTCTACGTGCGCCAGGATAGAGTTCTCTGCCAGCGACCGTAAACTGATGTATCTATGGTCAGCTCACTGCAGCAGTCGACACTGCCCCGCTTGGACTCGCTGACCGGCTTGCGGTGGTGGGCGGCGTTTGCAGTCTTTCTGTTCCATGTTCGGAACTTCGTCACGCTCCCGGGACCGGTCTCGGAGTTGGTTCGCTTCGGGAACTTCGGCGTCGCGTTTTTCTTCATCCTTTCCGGATTCGTTCTCACCTGGTCGTGGCGGGAGAACGTCGGAATCGGCACGTTCTATTGGCGGCGCTTCGCGCGCATCTACCCGCTTCATCTAATCACGCTGCTGCTCGCTATTCCGGTCTTCTACAGCTTCGCACCTGACCCTGCACAAACATGGGTCAAACCCGTCGACTGGGCGATCCTCTTACTCTGCCTGCTCATGATCCAAGGGTGGTCACGGGATGCGACCGTGATGTTTGCGGGCAACCCGGCGTCGTGGACGCTGACGGTCGAGGCGTTCTTCTATGCGCTGCATCCGTTCATGACAAAAGTGCTGAGGCTTCTCACCGGACGAGGAGCCCTCGTCACCGCCGTCGGCATCGTCGCGCTGAGCATCATCGGGCGTGTGATCATGGTGACGGATCCGACCGGATGGTTCGCATCCCTGCCGTGGCCCATTCTGCGACTCAACGAGTTCATCGTGGGGATGTGTCTCGCCTGGGCGTTCCGCGCTGGTTGGCGCGTTCGACTGTCGGTGTGGGTTCCGGCATCATTGATCGTCGGATACCTGCTCGGCATCAGCGTGCTCGATCGGTTCACCCTGACCCAACCGTTGCAGCTGCTCATGGCGCAGTTCGCCAGCGAAGTGCTCCTCGTCCTGTTCGCGCTGCTGATCTGCTGCGCGGCATCCAGCGATCTGCGCACGACCAGGTCGCCGGCGTTCCGGTCCCGTTTCATCGTGATGCTCGGCGAGTGGTCATACGCCTTCTACCTCATCCATGCGACGCTGATCTATCTCACACTGGAGATCGTCGGTCACCGTGTAAGCGGTCTTACGGGGCTCCTGTGGATCGCTGTCCTGCTGGTCGGATCGATCGCGGCCGCCGGCGCGCTGCACGTCTGGATCGAGCGCCCTGTGGAGCGCTTCCTGCGCGCCTGGCAGAACCGCAAGACCGCCGCGAGACAGCTCGCACGCGAAGCGCGCGCGAGCGAACCGACAGCTTAACCTGCCGCGCTGAGCAACGTCTTGACCACACGCTCAGCGGCATGCCCATCACCGTACGGAGCGGCGTCCGTAGCCATAGGTCGCGGACGACTCACCCCGGCAGAAATCTCCTCCGCGGTGTTCGCCAGGACGTTCCAGCCGAGCTCGACCGTCTCGATCCACTCCGTCTCCGTGCGAACCGTCGTGCAGGGGACGCCGAGCAGAAACGCCTCCTTCTGCAGCCCGCCGGAGTCGGTCACGATACCAGCGCTCGACAGCGCCGCAGCGATCAGATCGGCGTATGCCAGTGGTGAGCGCACGATCAGCGATCCTCTCGCCAGCTCGACGCCGTGAGCGGCGGCTCGCGCCACGACGCGCGGATGCGCGAGGAGAACGACCGGCTTGTCGAGCCCAGCGAGGCCATCGATGACCTCGTCGAGACGGCCAGGATCGTCGGTGTTCTCGGCTCGGTGAATCGTCGCCAGATAATAGTCGCCCGCGGTCAGATCCAGCTCGTCCACCAGCACTGACGGCCTGTCGCTGACCTCATCTCGTACCTGGAAGAGAACGTCTGTCATGACATCGCCCACGAGCACCGTGCGATGCGCCAGCCCCTCGGCTGCAAGGTGGTCGACGGCCACCTGCGTCGGCGCGAGCAACAGATCAGCGGCGTGGTCCGTCATCACGCGGTTGTGCTCTTCTGGCATGCGCCGGTTGAAGCTGCGCAGGCCGGCCTCCAAATGAGCAACCGGAATATGCATCTTCACGGCGCTGAGTGCGGCTGCCACAGTCGAATTGGTGTCTCCGTACACCAGAACCCAGTCGGGGCGGTGCTCGTCGAAGACTGAATCGAGAGCGGCGAGCATCGCGCCCGTCTGAACGCCGTGACTGCCGCTGCCGACGCCCAGATGCACGTCGGGCGCTCCGATGCCGAGCTCGTCGAAGAAGACATCAGAGAGCATGGGGTCGTAGTGCTGACCGGTGTGGACGATCACGTGGTCCGCCCCAGCGGCCCTGATCGCTTTGTGAACGGGAGCAAGTTTGACGAACTGAGGGCGCGCGCCCACGACGCTGACGATCTTCACGGGTGCTCAGTCTACGCGTCGCGACTCCGAAAACCTGTCGAAGATCATCTTGCTCACGTACCCCGGCTACGATAAAACGGATGCCCACCGAACCCCTGCCGATGCGCGACGCAGCCGGCTCCGCGAAACCGCACCTCCTCTACGTCGCCTGGGGATTCCCTCCCTGTCGAGGCAGCGGCGTCTATCGTGCTTGGGCGAGCGCCAATGCCTTCGCGACAGCCGGATGGGACGTCACCGTGCTGACCGTGCCTCGCGAAGTGTTCACGATGTCGACGGGGGTCGACGAATCGCTTGAGCGCACCGTGCATCCGTCGATCAAAATCGTCCGCGTACCATTCCACTCCGCCGCCTACGAGAATGATCTGCGCACCTGGTCCCGGTTCCGCGCGCACGCACCGGAGTTGTGGAACGTCATCGATGCGAAACGCGAGCAGCATTCCTTCCCTGAGCGCACCTATGGCGGATGGCGGCCGGCACTCGAGCTCGCAGCCGACCAGGTTCACCGAGACCACCCGGTCGACCTCGTACTCGGCACCGCGAATCCGAATGTCGACTTCGTTCCCGGTCTGTACCTGCAGGAGCGCTATGGGATTCCGTACGTCATGGACTATCGAGACGCGTGGCAGCTCGACGTGTTCAGCGGCGCCCGGTTGACGAGCCCAAGCAGCGAAGTGGCAAAGCTCGAAGCACGCTTGATCAATGACGCGCATGCCGTCTGGTTCGTGAACGAACCGATTCTGCAGTGGCACGCACAGCTGTATCCCCAGGCGGCGAGTCGCTTCCGCGTCGTCGCGAACGGCTACGACGAGTCTCCTGCGACAGCCGAGCGCGTCGTCGATGACGAGTTGGTCTTCGGCTACATCGGAACGATCTCTGCGGCCGTCCCGATCGACGCATTGCTGGCCGGCTGGAAACGAGCGCGCGAGCTGTCTCCAGCACTCGAGAAGGCGCGCATCGAGCTCTGGGGGCATCTCAATCACACAGGCGTGCCGAATCAATCCGTCGTCGGCCAGCTCGAGACCCTGGCAGAGAACGACATCACGTATCACGGAGCCGTCTCCAAGCGCGATATCGGTTCCGTGTACGGACGCTTCGATGCACTGCTCCTCGTCCTGGGAACAGGTCGGTACGTCACGAGCGGGAAGGTTTTCGAGTATGCCGCGACCGGACTTCCGATCGCGTCCGTCCATGATCCGGTGAACGCCGCCAGCGACGTCCTGCGCGACGCACCGGCATGGTTTCCCGCCGCCGATCTGTCAGCGGATGCTGTTGCCGCAGCGCTGATCTCCTCCGCCGAGGCCGCGACGGCACAATCCGCGGATGAGCGCGCCGCCGCGCAGGAATGGGCGCAGCAGTTCCAGAGAGCGCAGCAGCTTGATCCGCAGATACAGGCTCTGAGAGGGTTCGTCGACCAGCGGAGGGCTGCAGTATGAGAATCGTGTTGATCTCGCCGTCAGGCTCGGTCGCTCGCGCGCTGGCACAGTTGCAGACCAGCCACGATGAGATCATCGTTGTGTCACGCTCGGCACCGGATGCCGAGATCACCTCGATCCCCATCGCGCCGCGGTGGCATCGCGCGACTCAGCGGCTCGAGAAACTATTGGGCGGCTCCGCGCTCGGCCGCAATCTGCAGCGATTGAGCCCGCTGGATGCAGGACTGCGTTTCGCCGCCGCTGCTCGACGAAACGACGCCCTGCGGGCATGCATCCAGCGAACGGATCTCATCGTCGTCCTCGAACGCGACGGAATCCTCACGGGTTGGCGCGCGGCCAAGAACTGGGCACCGGCACATGCCCGTGCCGTGTACGGCGTCGCGCCGGCGCAGGCTTTCGTCACCGACTCTGCCTGAGACGACGGCTCACGACAGACGGTCGAGGATACCGCGCTCAGTGGCGATGTCAGCGCGTGATGACAGGGCTTCAGCTGCGGCATCCGCATTCTTCTTGAACTGTTCAATGTCGGCGCGACTGAGCGCACGAACGGCCGATACGATGTCCTGCGCGCCGTACCCTTGGGTCACGACCCCGAGCTGGAGGCTTGAGATGATTCGGTCAGTTTCGACGGATGTTCCGAATACCAGCCCCAGCCGCGCCTGGACGAAGTCGAAGAACTTGTTCGGCAGCATGTGCCGATGATTCGGCGTCAGGGGCGGGAGGAGGAAGACTCCGAGATCGTATTCGTTGAGCGCGTCAGGCAGCTGCTCAGGCGATACCGGATCGTGCAGGGTGGTTCTCTCGCTGTTCGCGATCTGCTGCCGCAACCCGCGCCAGTACGCGCTGCCGTCACGGGAGGCGATCAGGTAGAGGTCGAGCGTGTATCCCTCACCCAGTTCGTCGACGGCGTCGATGATCGCTTCGATATTACGACCGGGTACAGCTCCGCCGCTGTGCACAAGGCGAACGGTATCCTCCTGCACCGGTCGCGGCGCGAGGTCGGCACGATATCCGATCGCGTTCCGCACGATCTCGGCCTCGACGCCGAAATCGTCGCGGTACATGTCTGCGATCGACTCGTTGATGGTCGTGGCAGCATCGACGCGGGGTAGGTACTCCGCGCAGATCCAGCGCATAAAAGGTGCGACGAGCAGTCTCCATGAGAGAACGTGGGTGCGCTCGGCTGGTGCCCACTCGTGCAAATCGCACCAGATCCTCGGAGTGCCGGCTATGCGAAACGCCAACGGCAGTGCGCGCGCCTCGTTCGCAACGACGATGTCGAACTGCCGGTCGCCGAGCTTCTCGATCGCCACGCGGGTGGCCGGAGCTTCCCACTGAACGGAGCGGAACCGTCGCAGGCCGAGCTTCACAA
The DNA here is from genome assembly GCF_029263575.1 of Microbacterium sp. Lineage (GTDB taxonomy): Bacteria > Actinomycetota > Actinomycetes > Actinomycetales > Microbacteriaceae > Microbacterium. The sequence goes on from NZ_JAJUFV010000082.1 coordinate 9,523, forward strand.
CGCCACTGAGCGTCTGTGGCAACGAGGGCAGATTGCGGTCGATCTCGATGTGATCAGAAGCATGCTCTGGACGAGAGCCATAGCAGAGCGTGGTGACGTGGTGATCCTCTGCGAGCACAGCGAGCTGGCGCAGCACGCGCGAGTCGGCGTTGATGTCGGAGAATGAGATACACAGCACTCGGGGTCGACTGGCATCTGGCATCTCTGAATCCTCTCGGTTCGTCATCTCTCGCGCACCTCGGTTCCCAGGAACTCTGCCAGCGCCGCGGCGGATGCCGCGCCACTGTGCACAGCGCGCGCGAACGATGTTCCTTTCGCGGCGTGCTCTGCAAAAGCCTCTCGATCTTCGACTACCCGCCGCACTGTCGCGGCGACGTCAGAGAATCGAGCCTCGACGATGGGAAGCTCCAGCCCTGTCGTCTCCTTCACTCGCGCGCGATTGCGTTCGTTGACATGCCCGATCACAACGCGGCCAGCGGCGAGCGCTTCGCAGGCTGCGACGCCGTAGTCACCGAGACGAAACTGGTCAAGCACGATGTCCGCGGAACGGTAGATCTTGGGCATGTCTCGCGATGGGATGTTCTCTAGCCGTCGGTAGCGGATGAGTCCCTCGCTTTCGAGCCCGGCCAGTTGCACGTCAATTGACGGGTCTCCCTTCATCGGCGAGTTGCTAGGAACGTACGCGACGGTAGGAACCTGTTGCTGCAGCGGAGCTGCATCGCTCCCCCACCGTTCGATGTCTACGACCACGGGCAGCCATCTTGCTCGCGGTACGTTCAGCAATCCCGGCGTCGATACGAAGACGGGAAGGTCAGTTTCCGTGACCATACGCAACCGGGCTCGTGCGTTGGTCTCAAGCACCGCGGTCGATGCCTGGGGGTATCCTCCACGCTGCCCGAATGGCGAGTCCGGCTCTTCTTCCACGTGAAGGCTAGGGACGCGGATGTCACTGCCGTGCCACAGCAATGCGACGGACTTGCCTTCCCGCGTGAGCTCATCGACGGCCTGTAGCGGAGTTCGACCTGGCAAGGATCCGAACGGATACTGTCCCGATTCAAGCAAAACGTGACTGAAATCATCGATGATGACCTGACGCTGGCGGCGCTGCCAACGGCTAGCGAAAACGAACCCGCTCTCCGGAACACTGACGTCGACGGGAAACGAATAGCGATCACGTGCCGGGTTGGTGAGCATCATGCTCACCGCACCTACATCGATGAGATTCTGCTCGGCAGCGCGCGCCCACCTGTATCCCTGACCGGCCGAGTTCATCGGGGCGACCAGCAGCCGCACTCGTGCATCTGGTGCGTGAGCCACCTGCATGGCTTCGTTGTCCCACGCCAGTCGCCCTGGCAACACGCGAGACAGAAGAGAATCCGGAACGGCCTGCAGTGCGCGACGCGCGATCGTCACGGCGTTGTCTCGAAGATTCATGCCGACTGATCCTCTCCAGCGTCGGCGTGCAAGAACGGCCTCAGCACCTGTGCGGAGAACTCTCCGTCGTGCACCGCAGCGACGTACTGTGGCCCGAGGTTCGCACTCCGACGATAGCGATCTGGGTTGGTGACGATGTCATGTATGACTGACGCCAGCGTGTCGGGGGTCGCTTCCACGATCGGAGGTTCCATTCCTGTGACCGTCTTCACGTGACTTCTCACCTGATCGCTCAGGTGTGCGACGACCAATCGGCCTGACGCCATCGCTTCGATCGACGTCGTCGAGTAGATTCCGAGCGCGAACTGATCCAGCACGATGTCTGCGCCAGCGTACAGCCGAGGCATCTCATCTGCCGCAACGTTCTCCACTCGCCGGTAGTCCACCACACCCTGCTCCGCCAGTCGGAGCATGACGGGTTCGATGAGAGCAGTCCCTTTGACCTTCGGACTGGTCGGCGCGTGCAAGACCACTGGCCGGTCGCTCGTCAACACGTCGGATGCCGTCGCCCACCGTGCCGGATCGACGACGTTCGGCAGCCACTGCGCAGCTGGCCAGTCGAGAAGGAGCTCGGGTGTCACGACGTATAGCGGAACGCCCAACCGCTCACCAAGGCTTCGATTGCGCTGCGCGACGCTCTCAAGTCTCGCGACCCATTGCTGATCGATTTCTTCGCCACCAAACGGCGACCACTTATCAGCGTCGGCATGACGATGAGGTGCGCGTAGATCGGTTCCGTGGCTGACCAATGCGACCGACACTCCCCGTTCGCGAAGCCAACGAACTTCACGCTCGACATCTCCGTCGAACGCGACGCCGAAGATCGGGCGCTCCGCCTCGATAAGCACGTGAGTGAAACCTCGGCCCACCGCCTCACGCTGTCGGCGTGCCCAGGTCCCGGACGAGACTGCGACTGGCCAGGGAACGTTGTAATCGGCAGGGAAGCCGAAGTCTTGTGCCGCACGAGGCTGCATATTGACAGCTCCGACGCCATGGAGGCGTTCGGCAGCACGTGCGAATGCGTACCCCTGTGCGGCGAAGTTCGCTGGAGCGATGAAGACCCGCACCGGCGCATCGGGCGGCTCCACCGGTGCAGGAACGTCGGCGAGGGAAAACCGTCGCCCCGGAGGGCGTAGCCAGGCAGTGAGAGCGTCAGGAAATGCCTCAAGTGTGCGCCGATAGGTCGTTCCAGCTGTTCGACGCAGTCGCGCGACCGCGCTGCTCATATCAACCCGGCCAGGCGAGCCTGTCCTGCGAAGTCTGGGCTCTGTGAGATGACTTCATCGAATGTGCCCTGCGCCTGTGCCGTTCCATCTTTCATGTAGAGGATCACATCGGAGTCCTTGATGGTGCTGAGCCTATGCGCGACGGCGATCACCGTTACGTCTCCGCGCAGTTCGCGGATCGCGTCAGCGACGTCAGCTTCGGTCTTCGTGTCGAGTGCGCTCGTCGCCTCATCGAGAACAAGCACCAGCGGGTCACTGTAGAGAGCGCGAGCGATGCCGAGCCTCTGGCGCTGGCCGCCCGAGAGCGTCAGCCCGCGCTCGCCCACGCGCGAGTTCACACCATTGGGGCGCTGCATGATCATCGGCCACAGCTGAGCTCGTCGGGCCGCCTGCTCGACCCGTTCGATGTCGACCTCACTGCCCCACGTCAGTGCGATGTTCTGAGCGATGGTTCCTTCGAAGAGCGTGACCTCCTGCGGAACGTACCCGACATGGCTTCGCCAGGCGGCCATCACTTCTTCCACCGGCAGGCCGTCGATGCGAATGCGGCCGCTGGTCGGCGTCAGCAAGCCGAGCAGAAGATCGATCAGAGTGGATTTTCCCGCCCCGGATGCACCCGCGATGCCCACCGTCGACCCCATCGGGATGCTCAGGCTGAGCCCGCGCACAGCGGGTTCATCGCTACCGGGAAAGTGGAACGAGACATCATCCAGTTCCAACAGGCGGGGCTCCCCGGGAAGTGGCGAGCGACCGAGCACCTCCTGTCCCGCCAAGAACGTCTTCGATGTCTCAATATCGCTGATCACGGTATCGACGTAGGGTGCGGATGTGATCGTTCGGGTGATCACCGTCTGGAAGCCGGTCAGAGACGGCACAAGGCGGAATCCGGCGATGCCGAACATCGCCACCGCAGAGATCGTCGCGTTCATGTCGCCTCCGGACGTGAGCATCGCGGCTCCGCCGACCACGACGAAACCGCCGATGATGGCCGCGTCGAAGATGAAACGCGGCACCGTGGCCAGAAAGCTCGAGTTGGCGCGAGCACGCGCCGTCTGCGCGCGATTCACCCGCACGATGGCGCTGACCTCATCAGCCTTGTCTCGAAGCGTGATCTCTTTGAGTGAAGCGACCATTCCAGAGATCAAGGCGGCCACATGCAACGCGGAATCTCGCGCGACGCGAGCTGCCTGACGCGTCTTGCCGCTGAGCACGAAGTACTGCAGCAAGGCGATACCGCCCAGGTAGATGACGGTGACAAGTGCCGTGACGGGCTGAGAGACCACGAGCACGCCCACC
>NZ_JAJUFV010000083.1 GCF_029263575.1 Microbacterium sp.
CCAGAGGAACAGGGCCGCACCGATCACACCGACGATGACCGACAACGGCATCTCGTAGGGGAAACGGACGACGCGGGCGATGAGATCGCAACCGAGCACGAAGGCCGCCCCGAGCCCGGCGACCCACCCGATCGCGCGACGGACGTTATCGCCGATGATCAGGCTGACGACATTGGGCACGACCAACCCGAGAAACGGGATCACCCCGGCCGTCACGAGCACGACCGCGGTGATGACGGCGATGATGACCATTCCGACAGCCACGACCCGGCGGTAGTTCAAGCCGAGATTGGTCGCGAACTCTTCACCGAGGCCGATCACGCTGAACCGATCGGCCGCGATCCACGCGACGACGATCATGGCGGCGGCGATCCAGAGGAACTCATAGCGCCCCTGCATGATCGAGGCGAAGCTGCCCTGCGTCCAGGTGCTGAGCGACTGCAGCAGATCGAGGCGATACGCGAAGAAACCGGTGACAGCCGCGACGACACCGCCGAGCATGATGCCCACCAGCGGCACGAGCACGAGCTGGCGCACCGGCACGGCTTTGACGACCTGCAGAAACACCCACGTGCCGATGAGCCCGAACACGGCCGCGACGCCCATCTTGCCGACAAGCGCCATCGCGGGGGCGAAGATCATCACCAGCAGCATCCCGAAGCTGGCGAACTCGGTCACTCCCGTCGTGCTGGGTTCGACGAACTTGTTGCGCACGAGCATCTGCATGATCAATCCGGCGATGCCGAGGGATGCGCCGGTCAGCAGCACCGCGAGCGTGCGTGGAATGCGGCTGACGAACAGCAGAAAGGCCGACGTGCTGTCGGCGCCGCCGGCGAACAGCGACCCCGGCGATACCTCGGACACGCCGACGAAGAGGCTCACGACAGCCAGGATGACGAGGACGACGGCGATGAGCACTCCCACCCACGACCGGCGAGGTCGTTGCCGGGCGGGAGTGCTCTGCGCCGCGGATGCGGTGACGGTCACAACGAACGCCGCGAAGAGCGGATCACTCCGTGATCTGCAGCACGTCGTCGATCATGAGCTGCGTCGTCTCCAGCCCGCCGTAGACGATGTACCAGGCGGTCGGGTTGAGGTAGACGATCTTGTCGTTCGTGAATGCGGCAGTCTGCTCGACGATGTCGTTGTCGAGCACCTGCGCTGCGGCCATGCCGTCTTCGGCCGAACCTGTCGCAGCGTCACGGTCGACGACCCACAGCGTCTCGGGGTCGTGCTCGAGCAGGAACTCGAACGAGATCGGGTCACCGTGCGTTGCGGCCTTGATGTCGTCGATCGCCGGCTCGACGCCGAACACGTCGTAGAGCAGTCCGCCGCGCACCTGAGCGCTTCCCCCCTCGGCCGGCGCAGGAGACATGGCCTTGAGCTCGCCGCCCGAGACCATCACCGCCAGACCGTTGCCCGCGTCAGCGGTCGCGGCCTTGGCCTCGTCGATGCCGGCGTTCAGCTCGTCGAGGAGAGCGGATGCTTCGTCTTCGGCGCCCAGAAGCTCGCCGAAGAACTCGGTGTTGCGCTCGAGTGTGTTGAGGTACGTGTCAGAGATGCCGAGGTCGATCGTCGGCGCGATCTCGCTCAGCTCGTCGTAGAGACCGGAGGAGCGACCGCCGATGATGATGAGATCGGGCTGCTGCGCCTCGATCTCGATCAGATCGGCCTCGAACAGCGTTCCCGCGTTGAATGCGTCATCGGCCAGGTTGTCCTTGAGGTATTCGGGCACCGATTCGAGCGGAGCACCCGCCACCTCGCCACCGAGCGCGCCGATCGAGTCGAGGCTGGACATCTCGAAGGCGACGATCTTCTCCGGGTTCTTCGGCACTTCGACCGTCGTCTCCTCGTACGTCGGTTCTTCGTCCTCACCGGCGACGTTGCGGTCCCAGGTGTAAGTGATGGTGCCGGCCTCGTTCTCCGACGTTTCGGGGTCGGCGTCGGCGGAGGCCGAAGCGCATCCGGCGAGCGCGAGGGCGGAAACGAGAACAAGGGACGTTGCGACGAAGGGACGGCGCGATGACATGGGACTCCTCAGATTCAGGAAAACGGAATGAATTAGGTTAGGCAACCCTATATTGTGCGTACACAGGTTAACCTAACCTTGCTCAATCGCGCATCCCACGCACGGGATCTCGACGCATCTGTGACTTTCGGTGACACTGGACACATGGCACTCGTCGATCATCTAGGCATCACCGTCCACGACCTCTCCCGCGGTCGCGCAAAGTTCCACCCCGTGCTCGAGGCGATGGGCTACACCTGCGGGTATGACAAAGAAGACTCGATCTCGTGGCAGCACGGCGACGACACGGAGTTGATCATCTTTCCCGCTCGCGAACCGCAGACCGGTCCGCACCGGCACGGTCGGGCCGGCTGGCAGCATCTCGCGTTCGCCGTCGACTCTCGCGAAGAGGTCGACCATCTTCATGCGGTCGCGATCGATGCGGGCTGGTCCGCTGTTCGCGACCCAAAGCTCTACCCGCGCTTCAGCGACCGCTACTACGCCTCGTTCGTCGAAGACGACAACGGCGTCCGTTTGGAGTTCATGCACAATCCACCGCCCGAGTCAGCGGCGAACTGAGCGCTTCCACAGGGCCTGCGAACAGGACACAATCAAGCGAAGCAACAGCAAGGAGAGCATCCGATGAAGATCGCAATCGCCGGCGGCACCGGTGTCGTCGGCCGGCACACGGTCGACGCCGTGCGCAACGCAGGTCATGACGCTGTCGTGCTCAGCCGTTCTCACGGCGTCGATCTCATCAGTCGCGAAGGATTGGATGTTGCGCTCAACGACGTCGACACGATCATCGACGCAGCCAACGTGACAACGCTGAAAGCGGATGCCGCGATCGAGTTCTTCACGACGGCGACAAGCAACCTGATCACGGCTGCGGCGAAAGCCGGGGCCCGACACATCGTGCTGCTGTCGATCGTCGGAATCGACCAGATGCCGTATGACTACTACGCGGGCAAGATCGCGCAGGAAAAGGTCGTCGAGACATCGAAACTGTCGTGGACGATCCAACGCGCCACGCAGTTCCACGAGTTCGCGGCGCAGATGTTCGATCGAGCGAAGTTCGGGCCGTTGCATCTCGCGCCACGGGCGCGCACTCAGCCCGTTGCCGCGCAGGATGTCGGAGCGCGTCTCGCTGCGCTGGCAACCGGCACGCCGCAGGGCCGCGCCCAGGACATCGCCGGGCCCCGCGAAGAGGCGCTCGACGCGATGGTCAAGGCGTACGCCCGCTCCATCGGGCACCGGGGGTGGATTCCATCTATCAGCGTTCCGACGGCGCAGATGAAGGGGATGCGCGAGGGTCACGCTCTACCCGGACCGGATGCGGTGCTCACCGCCGAGACCTTTACCGAATGGCTCGCCGCGCGCTGAAGTTCACGCGGGTCCTCTGGCCCGAATCCCAGACGCACCGAGCGCGCAACGGCGTGTCGGGCCACAACGCACCCGCGACACGCGGGCACCGTCTGGGATTTGGCACGGCGACCGACGCCGACCGCGAATAGCGCGGCTACACCAGGTGCAGGGTCTCGGGCGAACGGGCGGCGAGGTCTGCGGAGGTGCGCACGATCACTGTGCGCATCGCCGCGGCCGCACGGGTCGGGTTCACGTCGGTGCGCTGCGCGAGCACGATCGTGCGTTCCAGCTGCGGGTCTCGTAACCGCGCCGAGCGCAGCGTCGGACGATCCACCGGCACGGTCGCCGGCACGACAGCGACACCGAGCCCGCGTTCGACGAAGCGCAGCACGGCGTCCATCTCGGCACCCTCGACCACGATCGACGGTGTCAGCCCCGCAGCGGCGAATGCGGCATCCGTCGCTCCGCGCAGGTCATAGCTCTCGGCGAGCGCGACCAGCGGCAACTGGGCCAGGCGTTGCAGATCGATCGACGAGTCGGTGATCGTGGGCTCATCAGCCGACGTCACGACAACCAGCTCTTCGGCCAGAAGCGGTGTGCGCACGAGCGAGGTGCCGCTGACGTCTCGACGATCAGACATCGTGACGAGCGCCATGTCGACCGCCCCGGCCGCGAGCTGCTCGATCAGCAGGTTCGACCCGCCCTCGACGAGCTGCAGCTCGATGCCGGGATACGCGGCATGGAAAGCCCGAAGCACCTCCGCCACCAGGCTGATGCACAGGGTCGGAGTCGCGCCGAGGCGCACGCGCCCGCGCTGCAGCCCGGCGAGCTCGGCCATTTCATCGCGAATCGACTCGGCGTCAGACAGCATCCGTCTGGCGCGCGGCAGCAGCGCGTCACCGGCATCCGTCAACGAGATATTGCCCCGTGCGCGATGGAACAGCTCAGCGCCGAGTTCGGCCTCGAGCGTCGAGATCTGGCGGCTCAGCGACGGCTGGGCCAGGTGGAGCTTCTCGGATGCCCGGGTGAAATGGCCGAGCTCCGCGACGGCGACGAACCCCCTGAGCTGCTCCAGATTCATACACTCAGACTATCGCGACCAGGCGAATAATACATTGGAGTTATCACCACGAGGTTCTTAGCGTGGAGGGATGAGCACACGCGAACGTCAGATCTCCACGACCGTCCTCGTCATCGGCACCGGCGGGTCGGGCTTGCGCGCCGCCATCGAGGTCGCCGAACACGACGTCGACGTCCTCGCCATCGGAAAGCGGCCGGTGCACGACGCGCACACCTCTCTCGCCGCGGGCGGGATCAACGCCGCCCTCGGCACGATGGACGCGGCCGACACCTGGCAGCAGCACGCCGCCGACACCATCAAAGAGAGCTACCTGCTCGCCAACCCGCACACCGTCGAGGTCGTCACCCGCGGCGCCGAGCGCGGCATCGGCGACCTCGATCGCTGGGGCATGGACTTCGCCCGCGAAGAAGACGGACGCATCTCACAGCGATTCTTCGGCGCGCACACCTTCCGCCGCACGGCTTTCGCCGGCGATTACACCGGGCTCGAGATCCAGCGCACGCTCGTGCGCCGGGCAGAGGAGCTGAACGTGCCCATCCTCGACCACGTCTACATCACGCGCATCCTGGTGAAGGACAACGTCGTGTTCGGCGCCTACGGCTTCGATCAGGCCGATGGCACGCGTTACCTCATCCATGCCGATTCGGTGATCCTCGCCGCCGGCGGGCACACGCGCATCTGGCGTCGAACCTCGTCGCGACGCGACGAGAACACCGGCGATGCGTTCCGTCTCGCGGTCGAAGCAGGCGGCCGCCTGCGCGACCCCGAGCTCGTGCAGTTCCACCCCTCAGGCATCATCGAGCCGGAGAATGCGGCGGGCACGCTCATCTCCGAGGCAGCGCGAGGCGAAGGCGGGATTCTCCGCAACGCCCTCGGCGAGCGGTTCATGTCGACGTACGATCCCGAGCGGATGGAGCTGTCGACCCGCGACCGCGTAGCACTGGCCGCCTACACCGAGATCAAAGAGGGCCGCGGTACCGAGAACGGCGGCGTCTGGCTCGACGTCTCGCACCTGCCCCGTGAGACGATCATGACGCGCCTCCCCCGCGTCTACCAGACGATGATGGAACTGCAGATGCTCGACATCACGACCGACCCCATCGAGATCGCGCCGACCGCGCACTATTCGATGGGCGGGGTGTGGGTGCGCCCCGACGACCACGGCACCGACGTCGACGGTCTCTACGCGATCGGCGAGGCATCCAGCGGGCTGCACGGCGCGAACCGGCTGGGAGGCAACTCGCTCATCGAACTGCTCGTGTATGGACGACTGGTCGGGCAGGCCGCGATGGCGCACGCCGCGGGGCTTTCCGCGCAGCATCGATCAGCGGATGCCGTCGCCTCAGCCCGCGCCGAGATCGACGATCTGCTGATCGCCGACGGACGTGAGAACGTGCGCGCCCTGCAGCGCGCGATCCGCAACACGATGACCGAGCACGCCGGTGTCGTGCGCTCGGAAGCCGGGTTGCAGGAGGGGCTCGCCGAGCTCGCCCACATCGAAGAGCGCATGGCGGACGTCGGCATCCATCCCGACATCGCGGGGTTCCAGGATCTCGCGCACGCATTCGACCTGAAGGGCTCGGCGCTCGCTGCGCGCGCGACGCTGGAGGCCGCGCTCGAACGGCGCGAGACCCGCGGATGCCACAACCGCAGCGACTTCCCCGATGCGGAACCGGCGCTGCAGGTGAACCTCGTCTGGTCGCCGACGGAGGGTGTGACGCGCGAGGAGATCCCACCCGTTCCCGATGAGATCGCGGCGCTCATGCGCGATGTGTCGTCCGACGGCAAGCTCGTGGAGTAGCGGCCGTCGCTCAGATCCAGCCGCGCTCCTCGGCCATGATCGCTGCTTGCTGACGCGTCGAGACGTGCAGTTTGCTCAGGACGACAGAGATGTGATTGCGTACTGTGCCGGGGGCGAGCGACAGGATGCGGGCGATCTGATTCGTGGTCTCACCACGGCGCCCGGCGCGGAGCACGTCGAGCTCACGGTCGGTCAGAGGGCTTCGTTCATCGCTCAGGGCATCGGCGGCAATCTCGGGGTCGACGTAGCGCCCGCCTTCCGCGACGCGTCGGATGATGGCAGCGACTTCGTCGGCTCCGCGTGATTTCGGCAGGAACCCCGCCACTCCCGAAGCGAGGGCGCGGCGCAGCACGCCGGGGCGTGCGTGGCGAGTCACCACGATGCAGCGCGTCGCGATAGCGCGATTGAGTCGTTCGGCGACTTCGACACCGTCGAGGCCGGGCATCTCCAGGTCGAGCAGACACACATCCGGTTCGAGTCGCAACGCTTCAGCCACCGCTTCCTGCCCGTCGGCGCACTCGGCGATGACGTCGATGTCTTCCTCTAGGCGCAGCAGCGCGGCGAGCGCCGAACGGATCATCCCCTCGTCGTCAGCCAGCAACACGCGGATCATCGCGCCCCGTCCTCTCTCGCCGGAACCGTGACGACCACGGTGAAGTCGTTGTCGCCGCGGCGGATCTCGACGGTTCCGCCCGCCTCGGTGATGCGCCGGCGGATCCCCTCCAGCCCGCTGCCCTCGGAACTCTTCTCGACGCTGCCGGCACGATCGTTTGAGATCTCATAACGCCAGGCATTCGGCGCCTTCGCGAGCGAGAGCCGGGCGCGCTTTCCTCCGCCGTGACGCAGCACGTTCGTCGTCGTCTCACGAATGACGGGCCCCAGATCGGATGCCGGAGCCTCATCGGCGTCGACGTCAACAGACGTCTCGATGTTGAGCCCCGCCGCATGCAAGAGGTCGGCGGCGTTGGCGAGTTCATCACGCAGCGGCACCGAGCGGAAACGCAGGGCGAGGTCGCGTGTGCCCTGTCGCGCATCATCGACGCTGCGTCGGGCCGCCTGAAGCTGTTCCAGTGCCGCGGCCGGGTCACGTTCTGACAGTCGCTCGGCCAGTTCCAATTGCAGAGCGATCACCTGCAGGTGGTGACCCTGCAAGTCGTGCACGTCGGTTGCCACGCGCAGCCGCTCTTGGGTAGCCGCCAACCGCGACTCCGAGACGCGAGCGCGATCGAGAACGTTGAGCACATCCCACCACCACAGTGATGACACCGTCATGATCGGCAGCGCGACGGAGAAGAACGCCACCACGACCCAGTCGGCCCCCGCTTCGACCAGCCCGCCGAGTGCGCCACCTGGTGCGAAGGTCATACGCGAGTCGATGACCGCCATGCAGACCATCACAAAGGTGATCGCCACCGTGACACGCAGCCGCACCCCGCGCGGCCACTCGCCCAGCACCAGCAACTGCGCGACAGGGAAGAGCGCGAACAACCAGCTGCCGGTGAGCGCCCAGCCGACGGCGCCGAAGGCGACGGCGATCAGCAGTGGCCCGAACAGCTTCGCCCAACGCGCTCGCGGCGCGGCATCCGCTCGGTTCCGATAGTCGATCAGCGAAAGCACGGTCGATGCGACCCAGATCGCGCCACCGATTCCGACGCCGAGCACCGACGGTGAATCGAATCTCGCCGCCACGAGCGTCGTCATCCATACGAACACGACGACGACTTCGAAAAACAGCACGCCGATGACCGTGTACCACCAGGTCGCAGAGATTCTCCGCGCGAACCAGGCAGCGCCGGGAAGCGATTCCAGAGGCGGAGACGAGCCGTTCACTCCCCCAACGATACGGCCATGACAGTTGTCATGGATCGGCCGTGCGGACCGCCCGAAAGCCGGTGACAGCCCGGCACTGTGCCAGGCTGCTGTGAGCCGATGGACTGTATACATCGCGACGGACAGGCCGTCGGCATCCGAAAGCAGGACTTACCATGAACCTCATCGAAACCTTCCAGGACCTCGTCGCGCAGGTACCGGAGCTCGTGCAGCCGCTCATCGTCGCGCTCGCCGGGGCCATTCCCTTCATCGAGGGTGAGGGTGCCGCCGCGATCGGCATCGTCGGCGGGATCCATCCGGTCATAGCGGCGATCGCCGCTATCATCGGCAACTTCCTCTGCGTCGCGATTCTGGTGATCGCAAGCTCTGGCGCCCGCCAGGCCATCGTGACCCGCCGCGCGCAATCGCGTGATGCTGCACTGGCTGCGGGCGGTACGACAACCACGACCACGACAGAGGCGGACGAGAGCGAACGCAAGACCGCGCGCAGACAGAAGTTCCACAGCGCACTGAACCGCTACGGTGTTCCCGGAGTGAGCCTGCTCGGCCCCCTGCTGCTGCCGACGCAGTTCACCGCCACGATGCTCGCGGCGACCGGTGTCGGCAAGGTTCGCGTCCTCGTCTGGCAGGCGATCGCGATCATCGGCTGGACGACGGTCATCACTCTCATCATCACGGGCGCGCTCGCAGCGATCCTCTGAGATCCCATCACGCGAACCCCGTTGCGCTTTCTCCCGCGAACCCTGAACGCGGGCGATTGAGCGCGACGGGGTTCGCGTGGCTCCGCGCAGGTCTCGTCGGCACAGTGCGACCGCGATCTGGAGCGTCGCTCACACCTCCCACCCAGCTCGCCCGAAGGTTTCGCCCAGTTCAGGCGTGCAAACTCGTGGGCTTGTGCGTCCTACCCGAGGGCGCGCAGGCAGTGCCGCTGCCGCCCTGATCACCCGAAGGATCGTTTCATCGTCATGCCCAAAGCCTTCTCCCTCACTCCTGCCCGCTCGTGGCGAGCCGCCGCAGTCGTCGCCATCGGTGCGACGCTGGGCGTCGCTGTCGCCACCGGCGTCACGACCGCCGCACCAGCGTTCGCCGAGTCCGACGGGCGCGCGGCGAGCGTGGGCGCGACCATCTTCACGGTCAACCCCACCGACGCGGCGCTCGCCCTCGAGAGCGCCCGCACGGCGGTGTCGGATGCCGAGACCGCCGTCTTCGACGCGAAGAACAGTGACGTGGACCTGAGCGCTGAAAGCACCGAGATCGACACGAGCGCGCTTTTGACGACGATCACCAATGTCGAGAACGCGAACAGCCCCTCAGTGCTGTTGATGCCCGCGCTGATGACGACCATCAGCGACCAGACCGAACAGGTTGCCGCGCAGGCCGCCGAGCTGCGCAGCCAGCTGGATGCGGCGATCGAGAAGAAAGCCGCCGAAGAGGCCGCGGCGAAGGCAGCAGCCGAAGCCGCAGCCATCCGCGCCGCCGCGAACACGCCCGACGGCGCGAAGGCCGCAGCCCGGCAGATCGCAGCGGACGAGTACGGCTGGGGCGGCGACCAGTTCTCGTGCCTGAGCTCCCTGTGGCAGAAGGAATCCGGGTGGAACTACCAGGCGTACAACGCGTCCAGTGGCGCCACCGGCATCCCTCAGGCGCTTCCCGGAAGCAAGATGGCCAGCGCGGGTGCCGACTGGCAGACCAACGCTGTCACGCAGATCCGCTGGGGTCTGGACTACATCCAGCGCGCCTACGGCTCGCCGTGCGCCGCGTGGGGGCACTCGCAGTCGGTGAACTGGTACTGACCTCGCAGTCGCTACGCTCGAAGTCATGCCTTCACAATCCGGCGCGCGAAGAACCAAGGCCGTGTCGACGAGGAACGCGACGTTCCAGTACTGGGAGACGCTGCTCGGAAACCGCACCAAGCGCAACCGTGCCGGAGAGATGATCGTGCAGGGCGTCAGGCCAATCAACCTCGTGCTGGAGTCGACACTGCAGGTGCGAGCGGTGCTGATCACGCACACCAACGGCCGCTCACGCTGGGCCTCAGACACGATCGCGGCCGCTGAGCGCGCGGGGGCGACGCCGTATCTGGTCGCGCCGGAGCTGATGATCGAGCTTGGCGAGAAGGGCGATGAGCCACCTGAGCTGCTTCTGGTCGTCGGCATCCCCGATGATGACCTCTTGCGACTTCCCACGCCCGACGATGCCCTCTACGTCGCGCTGGATCGACCAGCGTCCCCCGGCAACATCGGCTCGATCGTCCGCTCGGTCGACGCCCTCGGCGGGCACGGCGTGATCGTCACCGGTCACGCGGCTGACCCGTACGATCCGCAGGCGCTGCGCGCATCCACCGGGTCGGGACTCATGACCCCGACTGTTCGACTTCCCAGCATCCGCCCCGCGCTCGAATGGGCGCAGCAGCTACGCGCAGAGGGCGTGAACCTGCAGATCGTCGGCACCGACGAGGACGCCACAGACGACGTCTGGGATGTCGATCTCACCGGCCCGACGCTGATCGTGACCGGCAATGAACACTCAGGAATGTCGGCGGCCTGGAAACAGGCCTGCGATGTGCTCACCCGCATCCCGATGACGGGACACGCATCGTCGTTGAACGCGGCGAACGCGACCGCCGCGATCCTCTACGAGGCCACCCGGCAGCGGGCGAGCCTCGCGTTCGAATCGCGCAAATTGCTGCATCCTGACCCAAAGTAGAGCAACTTAAGCGATTCGAACGGTTACGGCCGGGCGGGAGCCGCAAGATGAACGATCAGCACGAGCACGACCACAACGACCATGTAGCACAGTTCCGCCGTCTGTTCTGGGTCATGCTCGCGCTCGCGATCCCCACCGTCGCACTCTCCCCCATGTTCGCGTCGATTCTCGGGTACGCACTTCCCGACAGCCTCATCGTCACCTGGGTCTCCCCCGTACTGGGCACGATCATGTACGCCTGGGGAGGCAAGCCGTTCCTCGTCGGCGCCGTGAGCGAGATCCGCTCGCGCGCCCCCGGGATGATGCTGCTGATCGGACTCGCCATCACGGTCGCGTTTCTCTCCTCGTGGGGTGCGACCCTCGGCCTCCTGCATCACGAGCTCGACTTCTGGTGGGAGCTCGCGCTCCTCATCGTGATCATGCTGCTCGGGCACTGGATCGAGATGCGCTCGCTCGCCCAGACGACCTCTGCGCTCGATTCGCTTGCCGCTCTCCTTCCCGACGAGGCTGAGCGTGTCGACGGCGATGAGGTCGTGACGGTCTCTCCCGCTGACCTCGCAGTCGGCGATGTCGTCGTCGTGCGCCCCGGCGGCAGCATTCCCGCTGACGGACTAATCGTCGACGGGCGCGCAGCGGTCGATGAGTCGATGGTCACGGGTGAAACGCGCACGGTCACCCGCGGGGTCGACGACATCGTCACGGCCGGGACCGTCGCGACCGACTCGGGGCTGCGCATCGAGATCACCGCGACGGGCGATGACACAGCGCTCGCCGGCATCCGACGCCTGGTCACCGATGCGCAGAACTCGTCATCTCGCGCGCAGCGCCTGGCAGATACCGCCGCGGGGTGGTTGTTCTGGTTCGCGTTGGGCGCGGCGGTGATCACGGCGCTCGTGTGGACGCTGGTCGGCATGCCGGATGCGGCCGTGATCCGCACGATCACCGTGCTCGTGATCGCGTGCCCGCACGCGCTCGGACTCGCCATTCCGCTCGTCGTCTCGATCGCGACCGAGCGGGCCGCGCGCGGCGGCGTGCTTGTGAAAGACCGCCTCGCGCTCGAGAGCATGCGCATGGTCGACACCGTGCTGTTCGACAAGACGGGCACGCTCACGAAGGGCGAGCCCGTCGTCTCTGAGGTCTCTGCGGCCGACGGCCTCGATCACGACGAAGTGCTGGCGTGGGCGGCTGCTGCCGAAGCTGACAGCGAGCACCCGCTGGCACGGGCGATCGTCCGCGCAGCCGCGGACCGACAGCTCACCCTCGCCGCCAGCAGCGATTTCACCTCCTCCCCCGCTGTCGGCGTCACGGCCACGGTCGAGGGTGCGAGCGTTCGCGTCGGCGGTCCGCACCTGCTCACCGAAGAGCGTGCCGACGAACTCGCCGTCGCCGACCAATGGCGCACAGATGGCGCCACGATCCTGCACGTCATGCGAGACGGCCGGGTCGTCGGGGCGATGAAGCTCGCCGACGAAGTGCGGCCCGCCTCTCGCGAGGCCGTCGACGCTCTGCATGCCCAGGGCGTGCAGAGCGTGATGATCACGGGGGATGCAGAGGCTGTCGCCGTCGCGGTCGCCGACGAGCTCGGCATCGACCGGGTTTTCGCCGGGGTGCGCCCCGAAGACAAGGCCGCGAAGGTGCGGGAGCTCCAGGCCGAGGGCCGGAAGGTCGCTATGGTCGGTGATGGGGTGAACGATGCTCCCGCGCTCGCGCAGGCAGATGTCGGCCTGGCCATCGGCGCGGGTACCGATGTGGCGATCGCCTCGGCCGGTGTCATCCTCGCCAGCGACGACCCGCGCTCGGTGCTGTCGGTGTTCGAGCTGTCGCGTGCCGCGTACCGGAAGATGACGCAGAACCTCTGGTGGGCGGCCGGTTACAACCTCATCTCGGTGCCACTCGCCGCAGGTGTGCTGGCGCCGGTCGGTTTCGTGCTGCCGATGTCGGTGGGGGCGCTGCTGATGTCGCTCTCGACGATCGTGGTCGCGCTCAACGCCCAGTTGCTGCGACGGCTGGATCTGCGACCCGGGACGGCGGCACGCGGCATCCGAGGTCGCTGACGACGCGGGCCGGGGTGAGCCGCGGCGTGACGTGTGGACGGCCTGGATGATCGACCGCGAATCGAGACCACGATGTTGCTGGCGACGATCAGCCCGATGCCGATCCACTCGCCGAGCCCGAGCGTCTGCTGAAGAACGAGCAGCCCGGCCAGCGCCGCCCACAGTGGGTTGATGCTGGTGAACATGCTGAAGATCTGCGTCGACACCCGGCGAAGAGCGAGAATGTCGACGATGTAGGGCACGGCCGAGGCCAGCAGCCCGCACACGCCGGCCAGGAGCAGCGCCATCGGCGTCAGCGGATGCTGGCTGAACCACACGATCGCGACAGGAATCCAGACGACCGCGTTGACGAGACCGGCCGATGCCGTGCCCTGCAGCCCGGGCAGACGCTGACCG
>NZ_JAJUFV010000084.1 GCF_029263575.1 Microbacterium sp.
CGATGTCATGATCACCGCGGCACCGATCGATGGGCCGTTCGGGCGGACGTTCACCTTCGCCGACCCGGATGGTTATCTCGTCACCGTGCACGACCGCGCGTGACCGGCACCACGCGGCAGACCGGACCGCGCGTGATCGGCTGTACACCATAAATTCACCTCCGATTGCTGCATTGGACCCCCCTTTGCCCTAGGGTGCATGACAGCGGTGTCATAATCCGCTTTCTCCACCCACAGTTACGGAGGCATCGCATGCCCGTCCATGCGCCTTATCAGCCGAGATCGTCGAATCGACCGCGGCGCGCCCTCATCGCCGGTGGCGTCGTCGCGGTCGTCGCCGCATCTTCAGCGCTCGTCACTCCCGCCGCCTACGCCGCCGAGGCATCCGACCTCTCGGCATTCGATGCGGTCGACCAGTTCATCGGCACCGAGATGAACGACGCCAACAACGGCCGCGGCAACGACCACTACGGCAACACCTTCCCGGGTGCCACGCTCCCCTTCGGCATGGTGCAGTCCAGCCCGACGACCTTCGAGACCGAGACGGGCGAGCAGTACGGCGGGTACGAGTACCAGGCTGACCAGATCCGCGGGTTCGGCATGACCCGCCTCTCCGGAACCGGATGCCGCTCGAACTACGGCGGCTTCGACTTTCCTGTGATCCCGTTCGCCGGAGACCTCGACGGCGACGCGCTGCCCTCCAACCCGGCATCGGCCATCGGCGATTACTTCCTCGACTTCTCACACGACGACGAGATCGCCGAGCCCGGCTACTACTCCGTCGGCCTCGAAGGCGTGCAGGCCGAGCTGACCAGCACCACCCGCACGGCCGTGAGTCGCTACTCGTTTGACGAAAACGCAACGCTGCTGTTCGAAGCGGGCGGCTCGAACAACCAGGTGCACGCATCCGACATCGCGTTCGACCCGGCCACGGGAGAGCTGACCGGCACCGTTAACGCGAACATCGTCTGCAACGGCGGTTCGCAGTACACCGCCCACTTCTCGGCCACCTTCGACCAGCCCGTCGAATCCTTCGGCGTCTGGACACCCGACGGCGTCGATGCCGGGGCGACCGAGGCCGCGGCATCCGACAAACACGGCGCCGGCGCCTGGCTGACCTTCGCCGACGGCGCTGACGTGACCGCGAAGATCGGCCTGAGCTACGTCTCGGTCGACGGCGCTCGCGCCAACGCGGAAGCCGAGACTTCCGAACTGGACTTCGACGGCACCCGCGCGGCAGCCCGCGCGACGTGGGAGGAAGCGCTCGGCTCGATCGACGCGACCGGCGGCAGTGACCGCGATCGGATCACCTTCTACACGTCGCTGTACCACTCGCTGCTGCACCCGAACACGTTCCAGGACGTCGACGGCACCTACATCGGCTTCGATGGCGAGGAGCACCAGGTCGCCGAAGGACGCGACTTCTACGTGAACTTCGCCGGCTGGGACGCCTACCGCGGCCAGTCGCAGCTGGTGGCTCTGCTCTACCCCGAGCGTGCCAGCGACATCAACCAGTCGATCGTCGACATGGTGACCCAGTCGGGCAAGTGGACGAGCTGGCCGACCTACAACCAGATCCAGACCAAGATGAGCGGCGACTCGCTGCAGAACATCATCGCGGCCACCGATGACTTCGGCTCGACCGACTACGACCGCGCCACCGCGCTGGCCACGATGGTCGAGACGCAGACGCTGCCGATGACGAACACCGGCCGATCGGACGGCGTGATGTACGGCGTGCACGGCTGGATCGACGGCGACAAGCAGGGTGCGGCGACCTCTCGCACGCTCGAGTACGCGACGAACGATTTCGCGATCGCGCAGCTGGCGAAGCGCCTCGGAAACGATGAAGCCTACGAGCAGTTCTCGACCCGTTCGCAGAACTGGAAGAACGTCTTCAACTACGACCGCGAGCACGTCGACGCCCGCAACCGCAACGGCTTCATGAACACCTCGCTCACCACACAGGGGGCGCAGTTCGAGCAGTCTACGGGTCTGCAGTACGGCTTCAACGCCTCGCACAACATGGCCAACCTCATCGAGGCACGCGGCGGCGTCGAAAAGTCGATGGCCGAGCTCGACAGCATCCTGCGCGATCTCGACGGCGGCGCGTTCAGCGACACCGCGTACGTCGCCAACCAGCCGAGCTTCGGGCTGCCCTGGGTGTACAACTGGCTGCAGGCTCCGCACAAGACGACCGACACGCTGTATCGCGCGGCCGACGAGCTGTTCACGACCGCGCCCGATGGTCTGGCCGGCAACGATGACCTCGGCTCGTTCAGCGCCTGGTACGTCTGGGCGAACCTCGGGCTGATGCCGGCGATCTGGGGCACGGCCGACCTGCTGGTGTCGGCACCCATGTTCGAGCACATCGCGATCACGTCGATCGGCTCTGACCGCACCATCACGATTAATGCGCCCGGCGTGGGCGATGACAGCAAGTACACCACTGCCCTGTCGGTCAACGGCACGGTGCAGTCGGCATCGTGGCTGCCCGCAGACTTCGCACGCAGCGGCGGCACGCTCGACTTCACCATGGGGGCGACGCCGGGCACC
Organism: Microbacterium sp.; assembly: GCF_029263575.1. GTDB lineage: Bacteria > Actinomycetota > Actinomycetes > Actinomycetales > Microbacteriaceae > Microbacterium. The sequence goes on from NZ_JAJUFV010000084.1 coordinate 2,557, forward strand.
TGGGGCACGGGCGCGGATGACGTTCCGCCGTCGTACCGCGACGGTGTCGACGCGCGAAACTCCGTCGGCGTCACCGATGACGGTGCGGTGAACATGGGCGGGCTGGATGCCGGTGGCATCGGCCTGTCGCGTCAAGACCTGGAAGCGGCCGGCGTCGTCGGCGGCACCGAGCTTCCACTGGGCGAGACGGATGTCACCTTCACCTGGCCCGACACGGTCGCCGGGGAGATGGATCACTGGATTCCGCGTGGTCAGGTGCTGGACTTCGGCGACGCCGAGGCATCCGGAATCTCGTTCATGGGTCTGGCGACCAACGGACCGTCGCGCGGCACCGCCGTCGTCACGTACTCGGACGGCAGCACGCAGGACGTCGACGTGCGGCTCAGCGACTGGGTGCCGGGGCAGCTGGAGCCCGGGAACATCCGACTCATCGAGCTGACCAAGCGCAACACGCTCTCGGGCGGTTCTGACACGGCGAAGCCCGTCGTGTTCGGCACGGCCGTGGTGCCGTTGGATGCGACGAAGACCGTGCGCAGCGTGACGCTGCCGACCGAGGTCAGCAAGGGCATCATGCACATCTTCGACGTCGCGTTGCGGCCGGTCGCCGGTGAGACGGAGCCGGAGGAGCCGACGCTGCCGACGCGTCCGGATGCGCAGGAGCCGACCGAGTCGACGATCCCCGAGCCGACCGATCTGGACGGCGCACCGGTTCTCTCTGACGAGGCTGCCTGGCGTTTCCACGACCTCGATGCTGATCCGGCAGCCGAGCTGGATTCGAAGACCGAGTGGACCGCTCGGGACTACGACGATGCGTCGTGGAAGACCGGCACCGTGAGCTTCGGCGCCAAGCGCGGCGAGATCGCCGATCTCGGCGGCGGATTCACGCCGAACACACTCGTCACGCAGTACAAGGAGGACGGCAAGAACATCGAGGCGTTCTTCTTCCGCACGACGTTCGATCTGTCGGCTGAGGATCTGGCGCAGGTCGCGCAGCTCAATGGCGAACTCGCCTACGACGACGCAGCCCGCGTGTATGTCAACGGCGAGCAGGTCGGCGGCTTCGCGGACGAGCGCATCGATGCGAGCGAGACCAGCAACATGGTCTATGCCGGCGGCAACGGGACGGCACCGCTGACGGGTTCGTTCACGGTTCCGGCATCCGCTCTGCGGGCGGGCGAGAACACGATCGCGGTGCAGGTGCACAACACGAACGACAACAGCTCGGACGTGTTCATGCAGCTGCGTTCGCTGACGATCGCCGCGAAGGATGCTCCGGCTGCCATCGCGGATGTGCTCCTGCATGTCGGCGCCAATGAGACGCAGCGCAACCTCACCTTCTACACCGATCGTGAGATCGCGGCGAAGGTGCAGGTCGCACCGGTGTCGGCTCGCACGGGTGCCGAGTTCCCCGTGGGTGACGCGCGTGTGATCGATGCGGCGACGGCTCTGGCCCGCGACGGACGGTTCTCGAACCAGGTCGTCATTGACGCCCTGGAAGAGGAAACGGCATACATGTATCGCGTCGGCAACGATGAGATGGGCTGGTCGCGCTCGTATGAGCTGTGGACGGGAAGCTTCGAGGACACCTACAGTTTCGTGTTCCTCACGGATGCGCAGATCGGCGCCTCGGGCAACTGGCAGAACGACCGCGATCGGTGGGCCGCGTCGGTCGACCAGATCGACCAGTTCGAGAAGGATGCCTCGATGATCTTCAGCGCGGGCGACCAGGTCGAGTCGCACACGTCGGAGAACGAGTACGCCTCGCTGATCGCGCCTGAGCTGCTCAAGCAGCTGCCGTTCCAGGCGACGATTGGCAACCACGACAACCAGTCGAACCAGTTCAACTCGCACTTCTTCACGCCGAATCGCTCTGAGACCCACGGGTATGAGAGCCAGGAGGGTCGTGCGGGTGGCGACTACTGGTACACCTACAACGGTGTGCTCTACCTCAACATCAACACGAACGCGCGGAGCGCGAACGAGGAGGATCATGAGGCGTTCCTGCGCTCGGTGATCGAGGAGCACGGCGACGAGGCGAACTGGGTCGTGGTGGGCATGCACCACTCGCTGTACTCGGCGGCGTTCCATTCGGTCGAGCAGGACGTCATCGAGCGTCGTGAGGCTCTCGCACCGGTGTTCAGCGAGCTGGGTGTCGACCTGGTGCTCGCCGGGCACGACCACATCTATACCCGCAGTTATCTCATGGACGGCATGACGCCGGCCGGAGACCTGGACGCCCAGGAGCAGTCGGGTGTGACGTTGGCGGCTGAGGAAGGTCAGGTGCTGTACGTGACCGGCAACTCGGCGAGCGGCAGCAAGTTCTATGGTCTGGATGCGTCGTCTCCGGAGGCGGCGATCAAGGATCAGTCGAACCAACCGCAGTACACCGACGTCGATGTGTCGCCCACGGCGATCACGCTGACCACGTATCAGACGATGGATCGCACGGTGATCGACGAGGTGACGCTGACGCGCACAGTGGACGATGAGAAGGGTCCGGAGTTCTCGGGTCTTGAGGCTGAGTCCGAGGTCGCCCAGGGTCAGCCGTTCGAGCCGCTGGCGGGTGTCACCGCCGCAGACGAGATCGACGGCGATGTCACTGACTCGATCGAGGTCTCGGGTGAGGTCGATGTGCGCACACCCGGTTCGTACACGCTGACGTATCGTGTGGCGGATGCCGCAGGCAACGCGACGGAGTTCGAGCGGACTGTGACAGTCACCGCAGTCGAGCCGACGTTCAGCGGCGTCCCGCCGACGCGTGAGGTCGTCGCCGGTGCGGAGTTCGATGAGCTCGAGGGCATCTCGGCGATGGACGCGAATGGTGAGGACCTCACCGACCGCATCACCGTCGAGGTCGTCGAGCCCGGGTTCTTCGCACGCATGGTGCTGCCCGACGAGGGCGAGTACACGCTGGTCTACTCGGTCACGGATGACTACGGCACGACCGCCGTCGCCGAGACTGCGGTGACCGTCGTGAGTGCAGATGACGGCTCGGGTGGCGATGACGGTTCTGGAGGCGGTGGATCTGGTGATGACGGTTCCGGAGACGGCGGTTCCGGAGACGGCGGATCGGGCGATGCTGGTGACGGCGGAGCCGGGGACGCTGGTTCCGGCGACGCCGGCGCAGGAGACGATTCTCTGGCCGCGACCGGTGGCACTGTACCCGCGCTGTGGGCGCTGGGCACGCTGGCGCTGTTCGCGGGCGCCGCGCTGCTCGTGCGGCGACGGGCGATGATCCAGAGCTGAGTTCCGGCTCACGCAGCGGGGTTCGCGGGTTCGCCTGCGAGCCCCGTTGTCTTTCACGCGGCGACTTTCATGCCGCTATGTCGAATCGTGCGCGGCCACCCAGCCGCCGTCGCCGCGTGGGGTCGACGAATGGCGGCGGGATGAACCACACGCGAGCGGCAACGCCCGTGCCTTCGACTTCGATCTCCCACCCGTTGTCGTGGATGCGATGATGACATGTTTCACACAGCAGCACCCCGTTCGCCAGATCTGTGGCGCCGTGATCTCGTTGCCACCAGCGAATGTGGTGCGCCCGGGTCATCTCCGGCGGGAGTGCGCACATTGCACACCCGCCGATTCTCATTGAGCGCACCGTCGCCGAGAGCGACGACAGCAGGGATGTCGGCAAGCTCCTGCGCAGACCCGTCTGCGATCGCGAGGACAGCAAGTGTGCACGCGAACCGTTCGGCTCTGCCGTACCAGCCTGCGTGGCGATCAGCATCCGCTGCGACCGCAGAGGCAAGTGCCCGCAACGTCCCAGGACCCGGCTCGAGAAGCTCGCGCCCTCGGGTCGTCACGACGATGCGCCCTTTGAACCGACGAAGCAGTTTCGCGTCACGCGCGAATGACAGCAATGCCTCGGCCGGCGAGGTGATTCCAACTTCGTCGGCCGAGTCCCACCCGAGCGCACGCATGATGCGCACGATGTCGCTGTCGGCGACCCACCCGCTCTCAGGATCCTGCGCGAGCCCGTCAGGGCCGACGCAGCCGAACAGCACCGCCAGCGCGGCGACCGCCGACTCAACCGCATTGAGCTCAAGCGGGCAGTCTTCGAAGATGCCGGAATCATCGAGATGCGCGAGAAGCGCAAGCCCGCGGGCCGGCGTCAACGCCTGAACCAGCGCGTTGAACCGCGAGGATCCGCCGATGCGGCGACCGCTCCCGAAATCAGAGTCATCGAAGTACGGCACGACGACGCCGAACTGTTCGGCGAGTTCGCTGTTGACATGACGTACCCGAAACGGCGCGGCATCGGTCTGCCACCGACGGGGCCGCCGGGCCGCGCCCCGGCAATGTCTCACCCTCCCCATAGTCTGATCGCGCCTCACTGACGAGGCAGTCTCATAACTGATGTGAACGCCATACGGAACCGGAGTGAAGAAGATGAACGAGACGTCCCTGACCATCGTGGGCAATCTGACGACCGACCCTGAATTGCGCCATACGCAATCGGGCGTTGCGGTCGCGAGCTTCACGGTCGCGAGCACCCCACGCACCTTCGACCGCCAGGCGAACGCGTGGAAAGACGGCGAGGCACTCTTCCTGCGCTGTTCAGCGTGGCGCGATCTGGCCACCAACGTCACAGCGTCGCTGATCAAGGGCAGCCGGGTGATCGTCACTGGTCGCCTGCAACAGCGCAACTACCAAGATCGCGAAGGTGTGAGCCGCGTCAGCCTGGAAGTGCAGGTCGACGAGATCGGCCCATCGCTTCGCTACGCGACAGCGCAGGTCACACGCACCGATCGCTCTCGCGGTTTCGGGGGCGCGACGGATGCCGGTGGCAGAACCGATGCCGGATTCAGAACGGATGCCGTGGGCAGAACGGATGCCGACGCCTGGAGCCCTCGCGCTCATGCATCCAGCGAACAAACAATGCGAACCGTGGCCGAGACGTCACCGGCCCAGGCACAGGCGCCGGCAAGCACCGGCTGGTCGATGACCGACACGACCCCGTTCTGATGATTCAGATCACCCTATTGCGACGTCACGGCGCAGCGACACGCACCATGCCGTCACGGGGCGGCCGGGCACGCGACCCGCCGAGATACGTTGCTGCCGGCGCACCGGTGTGCGGCGACGTCTCGACGACGCCGTCGACCTGGTAGACCGTGCGCAAGAGCTCAGCGGTGATGACCTCTGCCGGGGCGCCCGACGCATGCACTGCTCCCGCCCAGAGCACGATGATGTGATCACAGAATCGTGCGGCCAGGTTCAGATCGTGCAGGGCAGTCACGACCGTCGTATCCAACGATGACAGCAACGAGAGCACGTCGAGCTGAAAGCGGATGTCGAGGTGATTCGTGGGTTCGTCGAGCACGATGACATCGGGTTCCTGCGCGAGTGCTCGCGCCACTTGCACGCGCTGCTGCTCTCCGCCCGACAGACTGCGCCACGTGCGCGATCGGTAGCGTGCCATCTCAGTCGCCGCGAGAGCCTCATCGACAGCAGCGCGATCCCCGCGCGTCGGAGGTGCGAACGCGCCGCGGTACGGTGTGCGTCCGAGCGAAACCGTCTCATATACGGTGATGTCGTCATGCACCTCGGGAGACTGCTCGACGATCGCGATACGGCGAGCGACGGCACGGCGTCGCATCGTTCGCAGGTTCACACCATCGAGAGCGACAACACCGGCGTCAGGTCGGCGCAGGCCGGCAAGAATACGCAGCAACGACGTCTTACCCGCACCGTTAGGCCCCAGCACGCCCAGCACCTCGCCGGGATTCGCTCGGAGCGATACGTGATCGAGCACGCGTGCGCCATCAACCGACCAGGTGATGCCCTGAGCCGTCAGACGCGTCACCGACGGGCCGCCCTTCGCAGAACGAGCGCGAAGACCGGCGCGCCGAGGAGAGCGGTGATCACGCCCACCGGCACTTCATGCGGCGCGAACGCCGATCTCGCGAAGGCATCCACCCAGATGAGGAATATCGCTCCGCCCATCGCCGACAACGGCAACAGCATGCGGTGCGCATACCCGGCGAGCAGTCTGACGATATGAGGAACGAGCAGACCGATGAACCCGATCGCCCCCGACGCCGCGACTGCAGCCGCGGTAATGAGTGCGGTGAGGATCATCAGCGTCACCCGCGTGTGCGTGACGCGGATTCCGAGCGATGACGCGGTGTCCCAGCCGAAAGTGAAAGCGTCCAGTGCCGGCGCGAACAGCACACAGGCGATTGCGCAGATCACGATCACAACCGACGCCACGATGAGCGGCTCCCAGCGGGCACCACCGAGGGATCCGAGGAGCCAGTATGTGAAACCCCTCGTCGAGTCGGCGTCGCCGTTGAGCATGAGAACGAGCGACGTGACAGCCGAGAAGAACTGCGATACGAGCACTCCGGTGAGAACGACGCGGGCCGGGTTCGATACACGACCTCCGCCGATCAACAGCAGCACGACGGTGAACGCGACGAGCGCTCCGGCGAAAGCGCCCATCGAAAGAGTCACGGCCCCAGAACCCAAGCCGAGGATCATGACCGACACGGCGCCGGTAGACGCCCCCGATGAGACGCCCAGCAGATAGGGCTCTGCGAGTGGGTTGCGAGTGATCGACTGCAGAACGGCACCGGACACCGCCAGCCCCAACCCCACGGTCGCCGCAAGCAGAACGCGCGGTAACCGAGATTCCCAGATCAATGCGTCGACGAGCGGTGAGACCGGCGGCGCGGGGGCAAGCGCGCCGAGCCCGACATTGCGCAGAACGATCGCGATCACATCGAGTGGTCCGACGGTCGCGGTGCCGACGAACGCCGCCGCGATGATCGATGCCACGAGCGCCACCGCGAACCCCAGCAGAATCGCCGGGGCGCGCAGCCGCCGGGTCGCTTCAAGCGCAGCAGCCGATGCCCCGGCCGCTTGGGATCCCGTATCCTCCGTGCGATCCGATGACGCCACCGCCGGGACGGGCGGCGAATCAGCCCGACCCGGAGCCGGCTCCGTACCCAGCTGAGTCATCGCCGCCCCAAGACGACGACATCGTCGTAATGGCGCCAGATGACACCCGCCTCCGCAAAGCCAGCGGTACGAAGGGCGTTCAGGTGCAGCTCGAGGGGCGCGTGCGGCGTCGGCGGGCGGTCGGCGAAACGTCGCTCACGCTCCGCTCGGTGCTGAGCGAGCGACTCGAATGCGACAGCATCCGTCCACCATTCATCCCAGGTCTGCACTCCGCGCGCGTGAGCAGCGTGCTGCGTCCGCCGGTCGTCGTCAGCGGCGATCGCCGAGAGCAGCGGTTGGCTGACGGGGTCGTAACGCAGATGATCAGCATTCATGAAGATGCCGTTCGACGGCAGTACCGAACCGAGCGTCTCATAAAGCGCCACGAGCTGGGCGGGCCGCAACCAGTGCAGCGCGGTCGACGAGACCGCGATCTGCGCCCCAGTATCGGCGGGTAGTTGCGACGGCCAGTCAGTCGACGCGAGATCCGCATCGATCGGGGCGAAGCGGTCGCCGTGCTGAGAACCGAGCCATTCGCTTGCGAGAGTGAGCAAGACAGGGTCGTAGTCAATGCCGAGCACACGCGCACGTGGAAAGCGCTCGAGGATTCGATGCGACAGGCTACCCGGTCCGCAGGCGAGGTCGAGCACGATCAGACCGCTGCCATCGACGTCGAGACCCGCCGTGGTCTCGCAGATTCGAGCGACGACATCGAGCATGATATCGAAGCGTTGCTCTCGGTTCGTGATGTACGCCGCCTGCTGTTCGTCCCAGCGACCGATCAACGACTCGACGGTGCCCGGCATCATCGCACCGCCAGATCAACGAGACCCTGCGCCACGGTTGGCAGAGCCTGCACGCTGTGGATCGACGGATCCATGTACTGCCCGGGAACCGTGATGAAACGGTCGTTGACCACGGCTTCCATCGTCGAGGTCAACGGATCGCTCTTGAGGAACTCGATCTTCTCAGCCGCCGTGTCGCCGGGATATCCGCGAGTGAGGTCACCCAACACGATCACGTCCGGATCGCGCACAGCGATCTCGTCCCAGCTCACCTCGGGCCATTTCGTGGCCGCATCGCTGAAGAGGTTCTCCGCACCGAGCATCTCCGTGACGGTCTGAGGCAAGCCGCCCGGCCCTGCTACAGACGGGGTGGCTGCTGACGCCGCCGTCGAATAGAACCAGACCAGCTTCGGAGTGCCGTCGATCTGCTGAGCGATCTCGAGTCCCTCATCGATGGCCGCGCGCTGAGCTGCAACAACTTCGTCACCGGCATCGGGGACACCGAAGATCTCCGCAATTGTCTCGATCTCGTCGAACAGCATCTCGAACGTCGCGCCACCGGCGACAGCTTCGTGATACGTGCAGTCGAACTCGCTCAGGTACGTGGGTACGCCGAGTTCCTGCAGCTCGGCGCGCTCGCCCGCGTTCTCAGCAGTGAAGAACGACGCGTACGACGAGATCACGAAATCTGGTTCGCCCTGCAGCAGCGTCTCATGCTTCAGAATGCCGTCGGTCAGCAGCGGAATGCTGCCGTATGCCTCCGCCATGTCGTCGCTGACGGGATCCACCTCGTAGGAGGTGCCTGCCACACGATCTTCCAGCCCGAGCGCGATCAGGATCTCGGTCGCCGATTGGTTGAGCGATACGGCTCGTTGCGGCGCATGCTCGACCGTGACCTCTAGATCACAGTTTTCGAAGGTCAGGGGGAAGCCGGCGTCCGTGCCCACACCCGTGGAAGGTTCTGTCGGCGCCGTCGCGCCACAGCCGGTGACGCCAAGCACCGCCGCGCTCATCGCGCTAATGATAATCATTCTCAATCGCATGCATCGAGAGTATCGCCCTGCCCACACAATCGGAAAATCGTGGGCTACCCAGGCCACACAGCCCGGGCTGTTCAGCGCTGAGCACTCAATGCGAGGCAATCAGCTCCTGCAACTCGGCCGCTTCAGCCGCGGGCATCGAATACTCGTGCTCGGGCGCCGGGTATTTCGCCGATCGCACATCGGCGGCATACGCCGCCACGCCATCGATCGCGGCTGTGCGCAGGTCGGCGTAACGCTTGACGAACTTCGCCGCACCGCCACCATAGAGGCCGAGCAGATCGTGAAACACGAGCACCTGCCCGTCGGTCTCTGGGCCCGCGCCGATCCCGATCACGGGCACGCGCATGTGCGGCATGAGCGCCGCGGTAACCTCGCTCGGCACGGCCTCGAGCACAAGCAGCGAGCACCCGGCCTCCTGCAGCGCCAACGCGTCATCGCGCACAGCGCGGGCGGCAACCGCGGTCCGCCCCTGGGCGCGATAACCGCCCAGCGACGTCGCCGTCTGGGGCGTCAGTCCGACATGACCGACGACGGGGATGCCCGCCGCGACAAGCGCACGGGCACGATCGACCGAGGTTCCGCCCCGCTCGATCTTCACCAGGTCGGCACCGGCCTCTTTGACGAAGCGCTGCGCGGTTGCGATCGCGAGCTCATCGGATGCCTCGTACGACCCGAACGGCAGATCGGCCACAAGCAGCGGAGACGACAGGCCGCGGCGCACCGCCGCTGTCAGCATGATCATCTCATCGACGCTCACCGGCACGGTGCTGTCGTAACCGAGCACGGTCATCGCGGCGGAGTCTCCGACCAGCACGACATCGACGCCCGCGGCCTCGACGATCTGCGCACCCGGATAGTCGTACGCAGTGACCATGACGATCGGCTCGCCTGCCTCTTTTCTGGCGGCCAGCGTCCCGAGCGTGATGCTCGTGCGGGCGGCGACCTGGGCACTCATGCGTGCGCTCCGGTCAAGAGCTGATCAACCGCATCGTCGACCCGGATGATGGCGTTGGCGCGGTCGACATGCACGACCACGGGCTCGTAAGTCTCGAGGCCTTCACGCGAATAATCCGCGTAAGAGATGACGATGACCGTGTCGCCGGAATGCACGAGCCGCGCGGCCGCGCCATTGACCTGGATCACACCCGATCCGCGCTCGCCCGCGATCGTATAGGTCTCGAAGCGCGCGCCGTTGTCGACGTCGACGACGTGGACCTGCTCATGCGCGAGGATATCGGCGGCGTCGAGCAGGTCGGGGTCGATAGTGATCGAGCCGACGTAGTTCAGATCGCTTCCGGTGATCGTCGCGCGGTGGATCTTCGACTTCAGCATGGTGCGGCGCATCAGGCGCTCCTCTTCAGGATGTGATTATCGATCAGTCGTGCACCGCCGACGCGCGCGGCGACGGCGATCAGGGCATCGTCATCGACGCGGGTGAGGGGGCGCAGATCGTCTGCGCCGCGCAGTTCGAGGTACTCCGGGGTGATTCCCGCCTCGGCGAGCACTGTGCGGGCTGCGCTCAGCAGCCGCTCGGCATCGCGCTCTCCGGCGTCATGCAGGCCCGATGCCGCATCGAGCGCTCGGTTCAGCGCCGTCGCCTGCTCGCGCGCGGCCGCGTCGAGATAGACGTTGCGCGAGCTCATCGCGAGCCCGTCGGCCTCACGCACGATCGGGCACGCCTCGATGCGCACGTCGAGATTCAGATCGCGCACCGCGCGCCGCACGACGAGGATCTGCTGCGCATCCTTCTGCCCGAAGTACGCCGCATCTGGCGCCACGATGCCGAACAGCTTCGTCACGACAGTCGCGACCCCGTCGAAGTGGTGCGGTCCGCGGGCGGCG
>NZ_JAJUFV010000085.1 GCF_029263575.1 Microbacterium sp.
CACGACATTCGCGCACTCGTTCGCCGCGGAGGCGAACTCGGTCTACACATTCACGTACAAGGCGAAGATTGCCGACGCTGCCGCGCTCGAGGCAATTCGCGAGCAGCTGCAGACCGCATACGACAACGTCGACGAGGTCGACGGCGGCGACTACGCCGTGGGGCTCACCAATCAGGTCGACGTCGACGGCAACGAGCACTCCACGACCACGACGATCAGCGGTCACGTCGACGGCATCGAGCGTCCCGGCGTCGGCGAGGGCTTCAGCAAGAGCGCTGACCCGACGGCCGTCACGATCGACGAGCAGCTCGCGGCGGGTGACTCCCTCGTCGACGGCATCCCCGTGACGTATACGCTCGGCGCCGACCTGAGGATCTTCACCGATTTCAGCGACAGCTACTTCGCTCTGGAGCGCAACGTCGTCATCCGTGACACGCTGCCGAACGAGTCGTCCTGGAACGTCGACGCAGACGGCTTCATCCGACTCGTCGACCAGAACGGTGATGAGGTCGCCCTCGCGCCAGCAGGCGAGGACTTCGGAAACCCCGAGGCCGATATCGCCGCAGACGAGTACGTGCACACCTACGTCGTCGATGGCCAGAGCCTCTACATCAACATCGGTAACGACGTCACGAAGTCGTACACGCTGACGGCGGAGGCGACCATCAATGCGTTGCCGGAGTGGGCGAGCCTCGACGGCCTGTACGCCACGGAGTACCGCGCCGAGAACAACGCCTACTTCGTGTGGGGCCCTGACGGTCAGTACACCGGGAAGGGTGCCTCGACGACCATCACGGTGCCCAAGGACCTCAGCGGCGGCGTCGATGACCCCCAGCGCTTCGCGAAGACCACCGATGACGCCGCCGTGCGGGTGACCGCAGGGCAGTCGGCGCTCGTTCCCTACACCTTCACGATCGGCGCGGATGTCAGCGACGCCGCGTCATCGCGCATCGTCGATGTCGTCGACCACACGGTTTTCGATGTGACGGAAGAGACGCTGCCCGCGATCCAAGAGTCGATCACCGGCATGTATGCGTGGAACTATCCGCTCGACGGCGGCACGTTCGACGTTTCGCTTGACGCCGACGGCAACCTCGTGATCGCACCGAACGAAGCATTCCCGAAGGATGCTTCGTGGGGAGAATCCGCCGAGGCACCGTTCACCGGCACGTGGACGATCACGCTCGAGCTGCCCACGCACGTGTTCGACGGCAAGCAGACCATCGAGGTCAACAACGCCGCCCGCTACGAGGGTGATGACCTGGAGGTCGTCTACACCTCGACCTCCAACACGACGGCGACGAGCTACGGCGATGAGCTGGAGGTTCGCAAGAACGTCTACGACGCTGTAAACGACGCGTTCACCACGAACCTGCGGGCTGAGGTCGACGCCGAAGGAAATCTGACGCAGAGCGAGTTCATCTATCGAGTCGAGATGATCCCGCACGGCAGCTTCAGCAACATGGTGACCGATGTCGTCGATGTTCTGCCTGAGGGCGTCGAGTTCGTCGGTTTCGTCACACCAGAGAACGTCGCCGCGGGCGAGGTGACCCCCGGTGACAGCTTCGTGATCCCCGGTTCGAGCATCACCGCGGTGCACGATCCGGCAACGGGCACGGTCACGATCGAGAAGGGCAAGCTGGTCGTCGGCGAGACGGTTCCCGCGTTCTTCAAGGTTCGTGTGACCGACTTCGAGGCGAACGTCGGCATCACCAACATGATCGAGTCGGTCGGTGCGACGATCACGCCGACCAACGACTATCCGTTGAGCCTGCTCAAGCGCGACAGTACCGACTCGACCAAGCTGATCACCGATGCGGATGCGCGTTTCTCGGTGCTGGCAGAAGACCAGCAGACGGTCGTGCTGAGCGATCTGCGCGTCGTCGACGGAAAGCTCGTCACGGCGGCCGGTGAGACTCCGGTCGTCACCGAGATCGGCACGTACTGGCTGCGCGAAGACGTCGCCCCGGCCGGGTATCAGAAGACGTCAGAGCTCAGCGAGATCACAGTTGACGAGAACGGTGGCTCTGCCGATGTCGTGCTCTTCAACACCCCCGGCGAGACCGTCGAGCCTGAGAAGGACTACGCGATCGGTGACGTGACGTGGATCGACGCGAACAAGGATGGCGTGCAGGATGACGCCGAGCAGGTGCTGCCCGGTGTCACCGTCGAGCTGATTCAGAACGGCGAAGTCATCCGCACGACGACCACGGATGACCGCGGCCGTTACATCTTCGATCAGCTGCCGGCGGGTGAGTACAACGTGAAGTTCACGCTGACGGATGCGCAGAGCGAGATCTACACGTTCACCCAGCAGGATGCCGCCTCAGATGACGCCATCGATTCGGATGCCGACACCCAGACGGGTCTGACGCAGACGATCGTGCTGGGTCCGGACAACGTCTACCTCACCCACGACTACGAGTGGAACGAGGTGCTCGCCTCTGAGGGCATCGACCCGACGTGGGACGCCGGTGTGATCGTGCGCGAGCCCGTCGACCCCGACCCGGTCGACCCGGTCGAGCCCGAGCCGGTTGACCCTGAGCCGGTCGACCCGGCCCACCCCGGAACGCCCGGCGTGAACGAGCTGCCCCAGACCGGTGGCGCGCTTCCGCTCGGTCTTGCCGGTGGTGCGCTGGTGCTGCTGCTCGCCGGTGCTGCGATCTTCTTCTGGAGACGCCGCACGGTGTGACGTAACTGAAGGGGCGCGGGTCGGCTTTGCCGGTCCGCGCCTTTTCGTGCCCGGCCCCGCCCCTGCGCGCCCGGTGACAAACGTCTTGCGACATGAGAAACGTGTTCCCACGACGTTTGTCATGCGGCAGGACGTTTCTCGCTGAAGAAGCGCCTCCTACAGCGTGACAACTCCACTCGCCCAGGCGATGCCGAACCACACCAGGCCGACGACGACGGCCGGAACGACCGTTGCCACCCAGCGTCCAGTCTTCAGCCGCGCCCCGGAGTCGTCGATGAACGCGGCATCCTCGTGGCGCTCGTCGCGGTACTGGGCCGATTGGCGGGCCGTCCGCTGACCGAGCGTCGATCCCACGCGATAGGCGAAGTCGAGCACGCGGCCGTCCGTCATGTCGAAGGGCCTGCGGGCGACGATGAACATCCAGTCGTCGACGATCTCGATGTCGAAGCCGGGCGCTTCGTCGATCATGAGCGCCATGACGTCGGGGGTGATGATGTAGAGCGCATCCTGCTCATACTCGCCGGGGCAGTAGAGGCGGAACCACCGGTCGAAGTCGCCCTCGAGCGATAGGCGCTGGTCTGAGGCGAACGGCGGTGTGTATGCGCGCGTGCCGGCGTTCGTGGTAGATGCGAGGTACATGTGCGGCAGGGTGCGATCGAGCTGAATACCGACGAAACCGATCTCGCGTCTGCCGCGCGGGCCTTCGGTAGCCATGTACGAGTAGTTGCCTGCTTCGATGTAGCGCGGCTCGTGCACGTGTGCGCCGTTCTCGACCCAGGCTTGGCGCCCGGTGCGGAACAGCGTGCCCGCGAAGTCGCTCGGATCCCACGCGAAGTTGTAGTGCCACCCGCGTGAGAGGGCGAGGTCTGCGGCCGCGCGCCGACGGCGCCATTTTCTGCTCAGCATCCACACGCCATAGGCGATCGAGGCGAAGAAGAACACCGCCCCGACGATCGCGAGCAGGCTCACCCAGAACTGCTCCATGCGTTTTTCCGGTGTCGCGGCCTGGTCGATCGTGACGAGCATCAGATAGGCGATGGCGGCGAAGATCAGGCCGATGATGCCGAGCAGGATCGAGAACGGCGCAATGCGCTCTGTGCGGCGAACACGCGGCGCGGTGGCCAGGACGCTTCGACGAAAGGCATGTGTCGACTCGATTCCGGTCATGAGGAGAGGTTACTGCGTGGGGTGGCGCCTGCGGTCGCGAGAAACGTCTTCCCGCATGACAAACGTGTTCCCACGACGTTTCTCATGCGGCAGAGCGTTTCTCGCCAGGCGACCGGATGCCGCGCCCGAGCGGATGCCGCCCCCATTGAACCCGGCCCATCGGCGTGCGAAGCTGAAGCCCGGCGGAGCAGTCGCCCGTCGGGAACCGACGTGAAGGAGCACTCATGCAGCTGGCGATGATCGGTCTCGGACGGATGGGCGCGAACATCGTGCGTCGTCTGATGAAAGACGGTCACGATTGCGTCGTCTATGACGTGAACCCCGACGCGATTGCGGATCTGGCTGACGAGGGAGCGATCGCCGCCGAGAGCCTGGCCGACATGGCGAGCAAGCTGCAGAAGCCGCGCGCCGTGTGGATGATGGTTCCTGCCTCTCTGACCGGGTCGGTGGGAGAAGAGGCCGCCGAGGTGCTGGAAGCGGGCGACGTCCTGATCGACGGCGGAAACTCGAACTATCGCGATGATGTGCGCCGGGCGGCGGCGCTGCGCGAGCGTGGAATCGACTACGTCGACATCGGCACGAGCGGCGGGGTGTTCGGCCTCGAGCGCGGGTACTGTCTGATGGTCGGCGGGCCGGATGCCGCGGTGAAACGCCTCGAGCCGATTCTGCGCACGATCGCCCCGGGCGCAGGAGAGATCGAGCGCACCCCTGGTCGCGAAGGCGAGCTCGCTCCTGAAGAGCAGGGGTTCTTGCACTGCGGTCCGTCGGGGTCAGGGCACTTCGTGAAGATGGTGCACAACGGCATCGAGTACGGCATCATGGCATCGATCGCCGAAGGTCTGAACCTGTTGGAGAATGCGGATGCCGGCGTGCGCGAGGCCGAGCATTCGGCCGAGATCGCGCCGCTGGAAGAGCCGGAGTTCTACCAGTTCGACATCGACACCGCGAAGGTCACCGAGCTGTGGCGCCGTGGGTCGGTCATCTCGTCGTGGCTGCTCGATCTGACCGCTGCCGCGTTGAACGAGAACCCGACGCTGGACGGCCTTGCCGGTCGTGTCTCGGACTCGGGCGAGGGCCGTTGGACGGTCAAGGCCGCCGTCGATGTGGGCGTGCCGGTTCCGGTGCTCGCCGCATCCTTGTTCGAGCGCTTCGCATCGCGCGACGAAGACCAGTTCGCCAACCAGGTGCTCTCGGCGATGCGCTTGCAGTTCGGCGGGCATAAAGAGCTTCCCGCAGGTGACGTTCTCGAGGCGGGCGGTCGCAAGACCGATACCGGAGGCGCGTAGGCGCGGGCCGGACGACACGTGCGTCGGTACCTCGCGGGACGAGCGAGCGTGTGCGAGCGTAGAGGTATGCATGATCGTGCTCCCGAACGCCGCAAGGTGACCGTTATCGGTGGTGTCGTCTTCAACCCGTGGGTGAACATCTCTGTGTCGGCGGTGCTGACGATCGCGCTCGCCTGGATGACGGTGTGGTTCTGGGGGCTGTGGACGGAAGCCGTCGCCGCTCCCGCTTATGAAGATCAGGGTCTCGACATCGCCGGTGCCCTCATCGGCGTCGTCGTTGTCGCCTTGGTGACGGTGGTGCTTTTCGCCGTGACGATCTGGCTCGTCATCTGGTGGGCCAGGCGCGGGTGGAAGATCTGAGGGGCGGATGCGCCAGCGCGCCCCTTGCGCACGGTTGCTGACGGGAGGCGGGTTCATGACTGGTCGTATGCAACGGGCATCCGCGGTGGGCGCCGCGCTGGCGCTGACGGCGGTGGCGTTCACGGGGTGCGCGGCGGCATCCGAATCACCATCGTGTGAAGAGGTGATGGCGCAGGCGTCATACGAGGTGATGAGTCAGCTCGCGGCGGCTGGCGTCGCCTCAGATCCGGCTGAGCTTCGGGCGGCGATGCCGCGTGAGGTCACCGATGACGTCGATGAGAGGCCGGAAGTGACGCTTCCGTCGTACGAGGTCTTCACGACGGAATACTCGGATGCCGAGCAGGCGACGCTGCGCAGCGCATTGACCTCGGCGTCGGTCGGCGTCGGCGAGGTCTTCGACGCCGAGCAACTGTACTCGACGATGGCGGCGCACGGCGTGTGCGAGGGCGAACTGCCGTAGCGAATCATCAATGACACGAGGCGCGGACCGTCGATCAGGATGATCCGGGTGATCGCAGATTCCGCCGGTCAGCGGTCGCTCGTCCGCGAACCCCTGACGTACGCCTTGATCGTGGCGAGGCGTTCGCTCTGCGACCGCTCGGTGCGCTCGATCCGATAGGCGCCCACGGATGCCGGAACGATAAAGGTCTCCGCGTAGTGCACGACGAAGGGTTCGAACGCTCCAGTGGGGCTCACGATGCGTGCTTCGTCGCCCTCGACCAGGTTGAGCACATTGACGGTGTCTTCGGTGTCGTGGTCGGCATGCTGGGTGAACCAGTGCCGTCGAGTCTCGATGAACTCGAGCTCGTGAAGCCCGGTGCGCTCTTCGACGACGTCGCCGTCTGTGCGCAGCGTTTCGACCTGATCGATGAGGTGCTCATCGACCCATTCGGTGTCGCGGTCCCACTGGATGTTTCGGATGCCGTGATCCAGATGCACGGGGCGTGGGACGCCGTCGAGCCCCAGGCGACCCCAGTCCCACAGCTTGAATGTGAACGTCGATGGGGTCGCCGAGATCTCGAGAACCATCGAGTTCGCGCCAGAGCAGTGAATGGTGCCGGCAGGGATCGCGAAGTGATCGTGCTTGCGGGCCGGGAAGGAGTTGATGTACTTCTCCGCGGGGAATGGCGCACCGCCCTTTTGCGCGGTGTGCAGATCGTCGATCATCTGCTGCTGGTCGATCCCGGTCTTCGTGCCGAGGAAAACCACGGCGTCGTCGTCGGCGTCGAGCAGGTAGTAGCTCTCGTCCTGCGTGTAGGCCATGCCGAACGTGTTGCGAATGTAGTCCTGCAGGGGGTGCACCTGCAGGCTGAGGTTTCCGCCGCCCATCGTGTCGAGAAAGTCGAAGCGAATGGGGAAGTCTGCGCCGAAGCGCGAGAAGTTCTTCGCTCCCAGCAATTCGACCGGCTGTGCGAAGACAAGATCGATCGAGGGAACCTCGATGACGCCGCCGTCGCCTTCGAGCAGCAGCGAGTTCTCTTCGGGCACGCAGTCGAAGCACCAGGCGAAGTTGTCCTGCGCAGGGTCGAGCCCGATGACCTTCTTCATCCACTGGCCACCCCACACACCGGGGTCGAAGAACGGCACGACGCGAAACGGCCGGGTAGCGGCATCCTTCATCGCCTGACGGAAGGCTTCGCCGGTGATCATCCCCGCCTCGGGAGAGTCGGGATGTGTCACAGCGGGAGCGATCGCATTACCGTCGACGACGAAGTCGAGCGTGTCGAAGAGCGCGCGCTTGTGCCGGTCGGCGGTGCGCCACTCGACGTAGAAGCCGCGCTTGTACTTGCGCAGCCCGTCTTCGTTCGCGTTATCGGCGCGCCAGTTGGTGGCACCGCCGCGCTGGCGCAGCTGGATCTCCCAACGGGCCATGTCGACAAGCACGGTGGTGGAGTTCTCTGCGTCGGCGGCGAGCAGCCCGGCGCCCCATCCGATGACGACAGTGGATGCGGTGAGACTTTGGGCCAGAGCGGAGAGGCGGTCAGCGTCGTAGAAGTCGCTGAGCGCGAAGTGACTCATGACACCGAGCACGCGGTCGTCAGTCAGATGCGGGCGGATGAGCTGTTCGTACTCGGCCACGGGAAGGGCCGCGTCTTCGACGCTGACGATGTGCCACTCCGGAAGCGCTTGGCGTACCTGCTCGGTCAGAGCTACCAGGTCGACGCCAGGATAGGCGTCGATGAGGAGAGCCCCACCGCGTTCGGTCGCTGTGGCCGCGGCAGACTGCCAAGCAGCTGTTCCTCGGAGGATGCTCGCACCGCTGGGCAGCGCCACCGTCGGCTGAAGGTCGTAACGACCGCGGTCGCCGTGGTTATCGTGCAGGTCGTTGATCGGGGTGGTCACTGTGTCTCCTGGTCGGATCGGTTCTGAGGTTTGACGTGCATCTGTCGGGCGAGCGTGCTCATGCCGCGGACGACGGAGTATTCGGGCTCCGGCGGCACGACGAAGCGCGGAGCAGTCATCGACTGCCATAGATGGTCGCGAACGTACGCTTCGATCGGTGCGCGCACGGCGTCACCGGCGCGCAGGATGCCGCCCGAGAGGATGGCGACCGACGGGTCGTACATGTGGATCAGAGTGACGACGGTGGCACCCCACACGTGCAGGAAGCTGTCACGGAGATCGGTGTGGTCGTCCTCGTGGAACAGCTCCTTCACAGAGGCGGGCCCGTGCGCTGAATCGGTGTGACTCAGTGCCCACGTACTCGCGAGCGCCTCCGCGCATCCGACGTTTCCGCAGGGGCAGAGTCGAGCACCGATGTCGGTGGTGACATGTCCGCCGAGGATTCCCGCGTGGCCTGTGGTGCCCCGAAGCGGGATGCCGTCGATCATCGCGGCCGTGCCGATGCCGGTGCCGAGCGTGAGCAGAACGGCATCGCGCTCGCCGGATGCCGAGCCGGCGGATGTCTCGCCGATAAGCGCGGCGCGGGCGTCGTTCTCGACGACAGCGGGGAGGCCGAAATTCCTGGCCGACCATCCCTGCAGGTCGAATTCGTTCAGAAACCCGTATTTATCGTTGGCGTGCAACATGCGACCGGTTGCGGGGTTCACCACACCAGGAACGGCGATTCCCAGTGCGGTCGGCACGGCCTGTGTGCGTGCGATCAGAGCTTCAGCCGCGGAAGCGGCCTCGTCGAGATCGCGGGCATCGCCCTGGACGGCGCGCGTGTCGGAGCCGAGGATGCGGGCGCTGTCGATGATGGCGAGCTTGATCTCGGTGCCACCCAAGTCGATGCACAGTTCCATCGCATCCTCCAGTCTGAGCAATTCGTTGGTAACGTTATCAGACGTCGCGCGACTGTCAACCATCCCGGCTTTGTGAACTCCGCTCTTGACGTTCCGGTCGATGCTGGTATCGTTACCAAAGATCGAGGAGGATCACATGAGGCGCACAAGCACAGCAATGAAGAGATTCGGCGTGTTGGGAACGGTACTTGCGATGACACTCGCCCTCGGCGCGTGTTCGCAGGGTTCGGCGAGCGGCGGCGGGGGCGGCGACAGCGGCACCGTGAGCCTGAACGGTGACCGTGCCGACTTCGCCGACGGATTCGCGCTCGCGAGCGATGAGCTTGAAGAGCTCACCGGCTACGGCCTGGACGCGCGGGACGTGCCGTCGACAGAGAACTACCAGCAGATCGTCCGGTCTTCGCTGAAGACGAACAGCACCACGGATATCGTCAAGTGGTGGAACGGCTACCGCCTGCAAGAGCTCGCTCGCTCCGGCGGTCTGGCCGACCTGAGCGACGAGTGGGACAAAGCGGTCGAAGAGGGCTGGGTGAATCCCGACACCCGCGACAGTTTCGCCTATGACGACAAGGTATACGGCCTGCCGATCTACAAGTCGTACTGGGTGATCTTCTACAGCAAGCAGGTCTTCGCCGACGCGGGCATCACGCCGCCGACTACCTGGGCCGAGTTCGAGTCGAACAACGACAAACTCAAGGCCGCCGGGGTGACTCCGCTGTTCGCGACGCAGGAGGCCGGCTGGACGGCGTTCATCTGGTTCGCTGAGATCCTGTCGAAGCTCGACCCCGAGTTCTATCAGCAGCTCATGGACGGCGAGGCGAAGTACACCGATCCGACGGCACGCGAGGCCATGGAGATCTGGTCGGACATGTATGCCAAGGGCTGGTTCACCGCACCCGACACCGCGTGGGATACGGAGCCGGCGCTGTTCGCCGCAGGCACGGTGGCGCAGGTTCCGATGGGAACCTGGCGAAACGGCACGTTCGCGGAGTCGATGGATGAGTCCGAGTACGGTGCCTATCTTCTGCCGACCGTCGAAGAGGGCGTCACGCCCTCGGTGGTCGTCGAATCCGGCGTCATCAGCATGGCCGAGAAGGCGCCCAACCCCGAGGCCACGCGTGACGTGATGGCCAACTGGCTGAACCCGCAGGTGCAGCAGCCCTGGGTGGATGAGATCAAGGACACCTCCGCGAACCCCGAGGTCTCGACGGAAGACCCTGTGCTGTCGTCGGTGCTCGACCAGGTGCAAGAGGGTGAGCCGGTCGAGCTCGTGCGCTACTGGGAAGCGGGGCCGCCCGCGCTCATCGAAGGCGGGGTGCAGTTCCTCGGTGCGTTCATGGCGAACCCGACGCCGGAGAACATCGACCCGACGCTCGAGAAGCTGCAGCAGCTCGCCGACACGGAGTGGGCGAACTGGAAGGCCGACGCCCAGTGACGACGGAGACTGTCACGACGGGAAGGCGGGCCGGGACTCCCCGGCCCGCCGAACGCCGCGCCGGTTCGTTCGCCGGTCGTGTGCGCAGCATTCCCTTCCTGATTCCGGCCGTCGCGCTGGTCGGGATCATGTTGCTGGTGCCATTCGTCGCGACCGTCTATCAGAGCCTCACCAACGATGACGGCTTCAACGCCGAGTTCATCGGGTTCGAGAATTACGTCCGCCTGCTGCAGGACCCGCTCTTCGGCCGCTCCGTCCTGAACACGGTGATGTGGACTGTCGGCACGCTGATCCTGCCGGTCGGCATCGGGCTGCTCGTCGCGGTGTTCACCTCGCAGATGAAGGGCGGACGCTGGGTGCGTCTCGCCTTCGTGCTGCCCTATGCGCTCTCCGGCACCGCCACCGCCGTCATCTGGGGATTCATTCTGCGCTCCAACGGTGCACTGAACCAGGCCATTACCTTCTTCGGAGGCATCGCCCCCGATTCGGGCTGGCTGCTCGAGTGGCCCACGAACACGATCGTAATGATTCTGGCGAACACGTGGCAGGCGACGGGGGTCGCTGTGATCCTGTTCCTCGTGGGGCTGCAGGCCATTCCGCCCGAGACGGTCGAAGCCGGAACCCTGGATGGGGCGTCGGGCGTGCGCCTGTTCTGGAACATCATCGTCCCGCAGCTGAAACCCGTCACCGTCGTCGTGATCGGTATGTCGATCGCGAACAGCCTGCGGGTGTTCGACATGATCTGGCTGCTCACCAAGGGTGGTCCGGGCGGGTCGTCCGAAACCCTGGCGGTCACGATGTATCGCCAGACCTTTATCGTCAGCGACTACGGCTACGGCGCAGCTGTCGCCGTCGTGCTGACCATCATCGTCGTGGGCGCATCGTGGGCCTACTTGCGCCAGCAGTTGAAGGAGGTGTGATCGCATGTTCCGCATTGTGCGCAACGCCGTGCTCGTCGTGCTGGGTGTGCTGTGGCTCATCCCGGTGTACCTGCTGATCGTCAACGCGATCACGCCGCTTTCCGCATACGAGGGTGAGCCGTTGTGGCTGCCGGTCGGGTTCGATCTGTGGAATAACCTCGTCGCCGCATGGAATGAATCCTCGCTCGGACTCGGGTTGCTCAACAGCCTGCTCTACGCCACGGCATCCGCTCTTGTCGCTGTGCTCGCCGCCGGCCTTGCCGGGTTCGCGGTCGTGGCCATGCCCGTGCGCCGCCCGTCGCTGTGGTTCTGGCTCATCTACCTGGGCACACTGCTGCCGCTGCAGATCTTTCTCGCGCCGCTGTTCCAGGCGTACGTCAATACCAACCTTTATGACACGTCGCTCGGCATGATCTTGATCTACGGCGCGATCTGCGTGCCGTTCGCCTTCTTCGTCGTGCGCAACTACCTCACGACGATTCCGCCCGAGATCGCCGAGGCGGCCAAGCTCGACGGGGCCGGCTGGGGTCGGCTGTTCTTCCAGATCCACTTGCCGCTGATCCGCTCGGCGCTGTTCGCGGCGTTTATCTTCCAGTTCACGTGGGTGTGGAACGACCTGTTGTTCGGAATCACGCTGACGACGAGCCCCGACCGGCGGCCGGTCATGGCGGCATTGGCCGAGATCAGCGGCGGTTTCGTGAGCCTCGGCCCGCCAGTCGTGCTGACTGCGGCCTTGCTCGTCTCGCTGCCGACGGTGATCTTGTTCCTGGCATGCCAACGGTTCTTCGTGAGCAGCCTGCGAGCGGCGGCATGAGGTGGGGGTCTGCGGGAGAACCCGGGGCGCTCGTCGACAGCGATGCGCACCGCGCCGAGCTGACGGCTGAGACGGCCCGTCTGCTCGCCTTTTTCGAGGAGCCGAGCGGTATCGATCGGTTCCGGTGGCGCAGGGTCGACGGCAGCGTGGATGTCGATCAGCCGCTCGCGCTGTACAACGTCGGTCGGCTCGTGCACTGCTTCGCGATCGCGCAGCTGCTCGGGCATCCGCAAACCGGAGGATGGGCCGAGGACGGCGTGCGCGTGCTGCTCGATCGCTTCGTTGAATCGGAATCCCTCGGATTCGTCGATGCCGTCGATATCGATCAGGCGACGGTCGTTTCTGACGCGCGCACCACTTACGGGCACGCCTTCGCGCTGCTTGCCGGCACGACTGCGCGCCAGGCGGGCATCGCCGGGTCGGACGAGGTCGTCCGCCGCGCTGTGGAGGCGATCGACGCGTGGCTGTGGCACGACGACGTCGGAGCGGCCGTCGACGCGGTCGATCGTCACGGCAGGGTGCTCGAGGCCTATCGCGGGCAGAACGCGAACATGCACCTGACCGAGGCCTTTACTGCGGCGTACGAAGATGATCGCGACCCGAAGTGGTTGAGACGCGCCGAGCGCCTCGCGCAACGGCTCGTGGTGGACACCGTCGTTCCTCATGATGCGCGCATTCCTGAGCACTACGGTCCTGACTGGGTCATCGACCCCGACTACGGGCGCGAGACCCCGTTCGATCAGTTCCGTCCGTTCGGCACGATGCCCGGTCACGCGGTCGAGTGGGCGCGGCTGCTGTTGAACATCGGCGCGTACAGCGAGGTCATGCACGCACCGCTTCTCACGTGCGCGAAAGCGCTGTTCGCCGGCGCGTTGCGCGACGGACGAGAGGACGGGATCGCGGGGCTCGCCTATACCGTCGACTACGACGGAAACGTTGTCAGCCATGCTCGGATGCACTGGGTCGCGGCCGAAGCGCTGGGCGCGGCCGCGTGGCTCGCGCGGGCAACCGGTGAACCGGAGTATGCCGAGTACTACTCGGACTTCTGGCATGACATCACCACGTACTTCGCCGATCATCGGAGCGGTTCGTGGTGGCACGAGCTCGATG
>NZ_JAJUFV010000086.1 GCF_029263575.1 Microbacterium sp.
CGAACCAGATGCGCCCGTCACTGCCCGTTGACGCCGACGAGGCGATCTCACCGACAACCTCCACAGAATGCCCGTCCCACTCGGCAGCGGCCTCGCGCTGCGGAACAGCCAGCGCCGCTGTCATCGCTGCAGCCGCCGCGGCCAGGGCCAACAACACAAGCAGCCCGCCGCCGCGCAGCCGGCGGCGCGCCCTGTCGCGCAGCAGAACCCCGAGCGCCACGGCTGCGCCGACCACCCCGGCCAGCACACACCACCAGGAGACCAGCGGGAAGAACACGCAACCCAAAGCAGTGACCCAGACGATTCCGGCGAGGGGCACCAGGCGCAGATCGCGCACGCGCGGCGTGCTCACACGCGCACCAGATCCTTCAGCCCACCCAGCACACTGTCACCGATGCCGGGCACCGCGAGGAGGTCGTCGACCGCACGGAAGCGGCCGTTCTCTTCACGCCAGCTGATGATGCGCTGCGCGAGTGCGGGGCCGATTCCCGGCAGCGTCTCAAGCGCCTGCTGATCGGCGTTGTTGATATCCACCAAGCCGTCCCCGGCGGCAGTCGACGAACCGTCCTCTGACGCCGCCCCGATGGCAGGGACGATCAACTGCTCACCGTCGCTCAGCGGCCTCGCCAGATTCACCGTCTTCAGATCGGCGTCATCCAGCGTGCCGCCGGCTACGGCAAGGGCGTCGACCACCCGCGCGCCGGTGTCGAGCACGTAGAGACCCGGCTGCTCGACCTGGCCCAGCACGTGCACGTAGAGCTCGCCGCTGACGCCTGTCTCGTCGCCGGATGCCTCGATCGGCACCGACTGCATCGGCTGCGCCTGTCCGCGCATGATGCCGAGTCCCACCGCGCCCGACAGCACGACCAGGCCGAGCACGACGGCGGCGCCGACGCTCAGCCGCAGTCGAGATCGCGCCGGTGTGGGCGCCGAATCAGTCGCTGGCACCCCGCAACGCTAAGCGCGCAAAGCATCCGTCGAAGACCCGGACACCACGACCGGTGCACAAGTCATCGCCGCGGCGATATGTGCAGAGCAGGCCCGACTTCAGCCCTTGACGGCGAAGCTGACGATCTTCGGCGCGCGGACGATCACCTTCATGATCTCTTTGTCACCGATGGCACGGATGACACGCTCATCGGCGCGAGCGAGCGCTTCGAGTTCGTCTGCACTGATCTTCGCCGACACCTCAAGCTGTGCGCGCACCTTGCCGCCAACCTGCACCACGGCCGTGATCGTGTCTTCGACCAGCAGCGCGGGGTCGGCCTGACGCCACGGCACGAGTCCGACAGACGGCTCGTGCCCCAGTGCCTCCCACATCTCCTCGGCGGTGTGCGGAGCGATGAGATCGAGCATCACCGCAATCGTCTCGACCGCTTCACGCACGGCAGGATCTGCCGCCCCTGCGCCGGAGTCGACCGTCTTGCGGGTGAGGTTCACCAGCTCCATCAGCCGCGCGACAAGCACGTTGAACTTCGTCTGCTCCACTATCGCGGGAGCATCGGCGAGCAGGTGGTGCGTGCCACGGCGCAGCGCCGCGTCGCCCTCGCTGAACGGTGCACCGACGGGGCTGTCGACCTCGTGGCTCAGGCGCAGCGCACGCGCCAAGAACTTCTGGGCCCCTGTCATCGAGACGTCGGCCCAGTCCTTGTCGTCTTCTACGGGCCCGGCAAACGCCATACCCACACGCACCGCGTCGGCACCGTGCGCGCCGAGCTCATCGTCGAACAGCACGAGGTTGCCCTTGCTCTTCGACATCTTCGCGCCGCCCAAGATCACCATGCCCTGGTTGATCAGGCTGCTGAACGGCTCGGTGAAGTCGATCAGCCCCATGTCGAACAGCACCTTGGTGATGAAGCGCGCGTACAGCAGGTGCAAGATGGCGTGCTCGACGCCGCCGATATAGCTGTCCACCGGCGCCCAGCGCGCGGCCTCGGCCGGATCGAACGCGAACTGGTCGCTGTTCGGCGAGAGGAAGCGCAGGAAGTACCACGAGCTGTCGACGAAGGTGTCCATCGTGTCGGGGTCACGCAGCACAGGGTCGCCGCTTACCGGGTCAACGGTGCGCACCCACGACTCTGCCGCACCGAGCGGCGATGAACCGCGCGGCGACAGGTCGAGGCCCTCGACGCTCGGCAGCTTGACAGGCAGCTGATCGGTCGGAACCGGACTCACGCTGCCGTCTTCGTGGTGCAGCATCGGAATCGGCGTGCCCCAGAACCGCTGCCGGGAGATCAGCCAGTCACGCAGACGGTAGTTCTTCGCCGCGCGGCCGGTGCCGCGGGCCTCGAGCTGTTCGATCGTGCGCGCGATGGCGTTGCGCTTGGACAGACCGTTGAGGTCGCCGGAGTTGATCAGTCGGCCATCGCCCGTCAGTGCGATCCCTGTCTTTGCCGGATGCTGCTCATCGAGAGTCGCCTCGGCATCCGTCCGAGCGCCATCGGCGTCGACATCGATCACGGGCATGGCGCCGGTGACCGGCACCGTGGTGTCGACCACGACCTTCACCGGCAGGTCGAACGCGCGGGCGAAGTCGAGGTCGCGCTGATCGTGCGCGGGCACGGCCATGACGGCCCCGTGACCGTAATCGGCCAGAACATAGTCGGCCGCCCAGATCGGCATCTTCTCGCCATTGACCGGGTTGATGGCGTAGCGCTCCAAAAACACGCCGGTCTTCGGGCGGTCGCTGGACTGCCGGTCGATATCCGTGGTCTTCTGTACATCAGCCAGGTAGCCGGCGAAGCTCTCCTGCACCGCAGTCGGCGCATCCGCCACGAGCTCGGCCGCCAGATCGGCGTCCGGAGCCACCACGAAGAACGTGGCTCCGTGCAGCGTGTCGGGCCGGGTCGAGAACACCGTCACCGGCTCGTCGCGTCCCTCGATCTGGAAGTCGACGTCGGCGCCGACCGAGCGACCGATCCAGTTGCGCTGCATCTGCAGCACCTTGTGCGGCCAGCGGCCCTCGAGCTGATTCAGGTCATCGAGCAGCCGGTCGGCATACTCGGTGATCTTGAAGTACCACTGCGTGAGCTTCTTCTTGATGACCTCGGCGCCACAGCGCTCACAACGCCCGTCGACGACCTGCTCGTTCGCGAGCACAGTCTGGTCGTTCGGGCACCAGTTGACCGGGCTCTTCTTTCGGTAGGCCAGGCCTCGCTCGTGCATCTGCAGGAACAGCCACTGGTTCCAGTGGTAGTACTCAGGGTCAGAAGTGTGCAGCTCACGCGACCAGTCGAACGAGACACCGTACGAGGCGAACGCCTGCTTCTGCTGCTCGATGTTCTGATACGTCCACTCGCGTGGATCAGCACCGCGGCGGATGGCCGCGTTCTCAGCCGGTAGACCGAAGGAGTCCCACCCGATCGGATTGAGAACGTTGTGGCCGCGGTGACGCCAGAAGCGCGCCACGATGTCGGAGTAGAGGTAGTTCTCGGCGTGGCCCATGTGCAGATCTCCCGAGGGGTACGGGAACATCGCCAGCACGTACTTGCGTGGACGGGTGTCGTCGGCCCCGCCAGCGCGGAATGTCTCGTTGTCGGCCCAGTACTTCTGCCACTTGGCTTGAATGGCGTGCGGCGACGGCAGCTCGTCGGCGGCTGCGGTAGCGGCCTCAGCGGAGGAAGACAGGTTTTCAGACAACGAACGGCCAATCACATCGAAGCGGACAGCACAGAAGCCCCAGTTTATCGGATCACCGGCGACGCCACGGCTCAGGCAGGGCAGCCCCGAGCGCGGCCAACGGCGCGCGCGCCTTCGTCGCGACCTCATCGACTTCAGCCTCGGCCTCCGAGCCCCAGGTAATCCCACCACCGGCGCCGACGACAGCCCGCTCGCCATCGATCAGGATGCTGCGAATCACCATCGCGAGGTCCATCGAGCCGTCCACTCCGACGTAGCCGAAGCATCCGCTGTACACACCTCGCGGTGCGCCGCCCTCCAACTCATGAAGGATCGTCATGGCTGAGAGCTTCGGGGCGCCGGTCATACTGCCAGCAGGAAACGCGGCGTCCCACAGCTGAGCAACTGTCAGCTGCTCGATCGCTCGACCCGCCACGGTGCTCACCAGTTGGTGCACAGCCGGATACGACTCGATCTCCCACAGCCCGTCCACGCGGATCGTTCCCGGCACGCACACCCGCGAGAGGTCGTTGCGCATCAGATCGACGATCATGACGTTCTCTGCGCGCTCTTTCGCGCTCGCCCGCAGCTGCGCAGCCAGCAGGCCATCGGTCTTCGGGTCGGCGTCGCGGGGCCGGGTGCCTTTGATCGGCCGGGTCTGAATCTCACCGCCTCTCGCCTGCAGAAAAGTCTCGGGGCTCGCACTCAGCAGCGATCTGTCACCGATCCGCACGAATCCGCCATGATGCGACGGCGTCGCGGAGCGCAGCCGCAGATAGGTCTCGATCGGATCGTGGGTGCCGTCCACGAAGAAGCGGGTGGTCAGACACAGCTGATAGGCCGTACCGGCACGGATGGCGTCGCGGCAGCGCTCGATAAGTCCGGCGTACGTGCGCGGGTCGTGTCGTGCCGTCGCGCGGGTGGGTTGGACGTTGGCTTCCTCGCTGCCGGGGACAGATGCCGCGCGCACCCACTCCCACGCGTCACCGACGCCGTCCCCCAGCGCCCAGAGGGCCCCCGTGGCATGGTCGACAGCGACGGCCTGCTGTACCCACAGCCACGCTGGCCCGACCTCACTGCTCGCGGCCGGAGCACCCGCGACGCTGGCCCCGGATTCGTAATCCAGCCAACCGACCCATCCGCCGCGAAACGGCGGGCCTCCCTCTGCTCCGGGCAGCTGGCCACCGGCATCCGTCCTGCCATCGAGGCGGACATCTCCAGGGCCACCCGTATCGCGCTGCCCGAACCCCAGCACACTCCAGCCCCGCGTGGCCCCGGTGCCAGCATCCAACCAGAAGACGTCGGCATGGCTGGTGACCAACGCGCGAAACGCCGCCACCACGTCGAGCGGACCCTCGAGTCGACGGACGGTGAGCGTTGAGCGGTCTGGCACCTTCTCAGCGTAAGCCGTGCACGAGCACGTATTCTCGTGTGCGTGGACGATTTCCTGCTGTGGGTACTCGACGCCGTGCAGTCTGTCCCTCCCCCCGTCCGCACACTCATCGCCGCCGTTGCCGTCATGCTGGAGACGAGCGTTCTGATCGGACTCGTCGTGCCCGGCGACACGATCGTGATCATCGCGTCCATCGGTGTCGAGGGGCTGTGGGAGACGATCGCGATGGTGATCGCGGTCGTCATCGGATCGCTGATCGGCGAGAGCATCGGGTTCTGGTTGGGCCACTGGTTGGGGCCGCGCATCCAACGCTCCTGGATCGGACAAAAGATCGGCGAGAAGCAGTGGAACCGAGCCGAACGCTATCTGCAGCGTCGTGGCGGTATCGCCATCTTCCTCTCACGCTTCCTTCCCGTGCTGCACTCGCTCGTCCCCCTCACCGTCGGCATGAGCGCGTATTCGTATCGACGCTTCCTGGCGTGGACCGCACCGGCCTGTCTCATCTGGGCGACGGCGTATGTCACC
Source organism: Microbacterium sp. (assembly GCF_029263575.1). Taxonomy (GTDB): domain Bacteria; phylum Actinomycetota; class Actinomycetes; order Actinomycetales; family Microbacteriaceae; genus Microbacterium. The sequence goes on from NZ_JAJUFV010000086.1 coordinate 5,537, forward strand.
GTCACCTCACTGGCTGCCGGCACCTTCCGCGAGCTCGTGAATCAGGTGCATTTCGCCGGCTACGTGTTCGTCGGCGCGATCGTGCTGTTCTTGCTGCTGGTGTTCATCGGCAAGAAGCTGATCGGGCGGTGGGAGAGCCGTCACATGCACCCGGCAGAAGAAGGTGAAGACGCCGCCCCCGGCATGAAAGACTGAGGGCGATGTCTGAAGACAAGACCAGAATCCACTGGTTCGCCCGCCTCGAGCACCGCCTGCACATCTGGCGCGAGAAGCGTGCGCGCCGCAAGGGTCGCACCGCGAGCGTGCTGCCCTTCGCCGGCTACGGCGGAACCGGCTGGGTGCGCGTGCTCGGTCGGGTGCTGATCGTCCCGCCCCGCCGCCGCACCGAGAGCGGTGAGTACGCGAGTGTGCGAGGCTGGCGCAGCTTCGTCGGCATCCCCATCAGCTACGCCACCGTGTCCGTCACGATCGGCGACCGCACGCATGAGGTCGTCGCCGACCGCGGCGGTGTGATCGACACCGTGATCGACACCGACCTTCCCTCGGGCTGGCAACGTTTCACCATGACCGTCGAAGGGCAGCAGCCGATCGAGGCCACGGCGTTCATCGTCGGCGACGAGGTCGATTTCGGCGTGGTCTCCGATGTCGATGACACTGTCATGGTCACGGCTCTGCCTCGCCCGTTCATCGCCGCCTGGAACTCGTTCGTCGTCGATGAGCATGCGCGGCTGCCCGTTCCCGGTATGGCCGTGTTGCTCGAGCAGGTGGTACGCCAGCATCCGGGCTCTCCCATGATCTATCTCTCGACCGGCGCCTGGAATGTCGCTCCCACGCTCAGCCGCTTCCTCACCCGGCATCTGTTCCCCTCCGGGTCGATGCTGCTCACCGACTGGGGTCCGACGCACGATCGGTGGTTCCGCAGCGGCCGTGAGCACAAGCTCTCCAACCTGCGTCGTCTGGCCGCTGAGTTCCCGCATGTGCGGTGGTTGCTGATCGGAGATGACGGACAGCACGATGAGGCGATCTACACCGAGTTCGAACGCGAGCATCCCGGCTCGGTTGCGGGCGTCGCCATCCGGCGCCTGTCGACGACCGAGGCGATGCTCGCGGGTGGTCGGGCTGAGTCGCCCAGTGAGCACGCCGATGATGCCGCGGCCTGGGTCGAGGCCTCCGATGGCGCGGGTCTGCGTGAGCGACTGACCGACGCCGGCATTCTGCACTGACGATCATGACCGTCGCGTCCCGTGTTCTCGATCGCGCCGCGTGGCAGCAGCGCGAGCGCCTGCACCACGAGCGCGCCGATGCTCTGACCGCGGCGCATCGCGAGCGGGCGTCGCGTGGCGAGAAGCATCCGGTCTGGGATTTTCTCTTCACCTACTACTCGTACGCGCCTTCCCGCCTGAAACGCTGGCACGCGGGGGCGGGCGTCGTGTTGCGCGATGCCTCCGAACGTCTGGACTGGCGCTGGTACTCCCCCGCGGGCTCCCACAGCTCAGTCGTCGCGGACGCCTCCCGGTTCGCAGCGGAAAAGCCAGGCCTGGCCCAGTTGATCGAGCGGATGCTTCGCCGCACGGCCGCCCGCCCCGGACAGTTCGGATGCTTCGGCCTGCACGAGTGGGCGATGGTCTATCGCGACGACGAGCACCGTCACTCCGCGCCGTTGCGGCTCGGGCAGGCGGGTACCGACGCCGTCGTCGAGGCGCACGAGCTGCGCTGCACGCACTACGACGCGTTCCGTTTCTTCACACCCGCCGCGGCGGGGCGCAATCGGCTTCTTGATCGCGCCGGTCAGCCCGAACACGAACAGCCCGGCTGCCTGCACGCAGGAATGGACGTCTACAAATGGGCCATCAAGCTGGGTCCGCTGGTGCCGGGCGAGCTTCTGCTCGATGCTTTTGAACTCGCCGCTGCCATCCGCCTGCTCGATATGGAGGCAGCGCCCTATGACCTCAGCGAATGGGGCGTCGAGCCGGTCGCCATCGAGACGCCCGAGGGAAAAGCCGAGTATGTGCGCCGGCAGCGCGCTTTCGCCGGGCGGGGCAATGTGCTGCGCCGACGCATTCTCGCGGCGTGGTTGGCTGGCGAGGCTGCCGATCTCGACGCTCAGGATGCCGGTTCGCAGTCGGCGCACGGCGCCCAGACGGCGCTCGATGCCGCACGCTCCAGCCGCAGTGCCATGACCCGCTCCGCGGCGTCCTGAAGCCGCTCGGCCGCCAATGTTCCATCGTCGACGGCGACGACGAGCCCCGCGGCCAGCTGCGCAGCGGTCTCGGGCGTGGAATGCGCGATCATGAGCACGAGGTCGTTTCCGGCACCGACCGCGGCCACGGCGTTGGCGACCGGATCGGCGTATTGCCTGAGCCCGGTCGACAGCAGCATTCCCAGATCGTCGGTAACCATGACGCCCTCGAAACCGAGCTCATCGCGGGCGATCTCGTGCCAGCGCGATGATAACGATGCCGGCTCGGGATCGACGGCGGTGTAGGCGAGGTGGCCGAACATCAGCAGGGACGCACCGGCCTCAATGCCGGCGACGAAGGGCACGGCGTCTTGCTGTCGCCACTGTTCAAGCGTGAGATCGGTCGTCGGAATCAGCTGGTGTGAGTCGCCCGGTGCCGCCCCGTGCCCGGGAAAATGCTTGAGTGTCGAGGCGGCGAAGGGCTCTTCCGCGGTGACGGCGGCGGCAACGCGCTCGGCCGCGGCGGTCGGTTCAGCGCCGAGCGAGCGCCCGAAGATGAACGACGAACCGTCTGCGGTGGTATCGGCCACGATTCCGAAGTTGACGTTGGCACCGGCGCGCGCAACCAGCGAGGCGCGAGCGGCGAAAGCCCGCGCGGTGTCGGCCGCCGGTCGATCTTTCAGCTGTGCGGATGCGGCGAAGTCATCCCACGGCAGGCGCGAGACATAGCCGCCCTCCTGGTCGATCGCGATAAGCGGCGGCGACTCGTCGACGCGGAGATTCGATGTCACCTTCTGCAGAGCGCTTTCGGTGTCAGGGACGTTCGCCCCCATGAGGATGAATCCGCCGAGCCCCGTATCGCTCAGATATGCCGACAGCGCGGCGGGATCGGTGGAGGGGATGTGCCCCATGATGATGCTGGCGGCCCGTTCACGCGTGGACATCTCGGCCACGAGTTGCGCGGCCTGAGCGGAGACCGCATCCGGTTTCGACGGTTCGACGAGCGTCGGATGCCGGTCAACGCTCTGCGTCACCAGCGGTGTGAGCACAGCCGCGACCGCGAGCGTGCTCGCGAGCATGAGCGGGATTCGGCGGCGCATGATCTAACCCTACGCATGCTTGAATGAGTGCCGGAGGAATCAGCTATGTCGACACCGCACGTTCATCCCGCGAACTGGTATCCAGACCCGTCAGGAGCCCAGTTTCTGCGCTACTGGGATGGCACCGCCTGGACCGCGCACACGCGTCCGATGCCGCAGGTGGCAGCGCCATCCGGCGCGCACACGACGGCAGTGGCCACCATGCACCAGCCTGCCGCGCCGATGGTCCTCTATCCGCAGACGTCCGGTGTCGCAGCGCCCATCGGCGTGTGGCGCGGGCCGATCGACTCTCGCCCGTTCGTACCCGATATGTTCGCGGCGATCCGTGTGTGCGTGCAGAAGTACGCAAGCTTCGACGGCCGGGCAGGGCGACCGGAGTTCTGGTACGCGCAACTCGCCATGGTGCTGGCGGTCATCGCTGCACTCTTCGTGATCTGGATCCCGATCATGGGATGGCTTGCCATGCTCACGCTGTGGCTGCTCGGGCTCGCCGCGATCGTCCCCTCGCTCGCTGTCACCGTGCGTCGGTTGCGAGACGCCGGCTTCCACTGGGCGTGGATCTTCATCAGCCTCGCGCCCTTCGGCAGCATCGCGCTGTTGATCTTCTGCGCGCAGCAATCAAAACACCCGTGAACCGGGTGTTCTCGCGGCCGCGGTCAGCGTGCGAGCGCGACGGCGATCGGCTCAGATGATTCAGGCGTGCCGTTGCCGAAACGGACCGTACGGCCGATCGTGAGCGGCTCGCCCAGCGTGGCCTGAATCACAGCCGCGACATCGGCGCGCGACACAGCGCCGCGGCCCGGGGCGTCCAATTCGATGCGGCCGGTCGGCTCGTCGAAGGTGAGGGTTCCTGGCGCGAGGATCGTGCCCTCCAGCTCGGTGCCGCGCAGGTACTCGTCGGCGGCCCATTTCGCATCCGCATAGGCGAAGAACGGGTCGTCAGCCGCAACGCCGTGGTCGGCTGTCGACCCCAGCCACGAGACCATGATGTAGCGCTCGACCTTGGCCTTGGCTGCGGCATCCATCGTGCGGATCGCCGCATCGCGGTCGACAGCGTAGGTGCGCTCGGGATTTCCTCCGCCTGCACCAGCCGACCACACAACGGCGTCGTGTCCGCGAATGACCGCGGCAAGGGATGCGGTGTCGGCCGCTTCGACATCGACGAGAAGTGCGGTGGCACCGGTCGCCTCGACGTCGGCGACATGGTCGGGGTTTCGGATCACCGCGGTGACCTCGTCACCGCCTTCGGTCAAGAGCGAAGAGAGCAGAAGCGCGATGCGACCGTGGCCGCCGAAAACGATGACACGAGACATGTTTCCAGGCTAACGCGCTCCGTCAATGCGGGATAGGTGCGCGCGTTTGTTGCAACGACTGCTGCACACCTTTCGCCGCGGCTCGCCCGGCGCGGTTGCCGCCGATCGTGCTGGCGGAGGGCCCATAGCCGACGAGCTGGATACGCGGGTCCTTGACAGCCGTCGTTCCGCGGCCGTTTCGGCTGAGCTGGATTCCCCCGGCTTCGCTGCGCAGCTGCAATGGCGCGAGGTGCCCGATCGCCGGACGAAACCCGGTCGCCCAGAGAATGACATCGACGCGTTCGAACGCCCCGTCGGCCCAGCGCACGCCGTCGGGCTCGATGCTGTGGAACATCGGGCGGCGGCGTGCATAGGCGCCGAGCCGCTCGGCCTCGCGCTCCTGCTGTCGCAGCATCAGACCCGTCACGCTGACGACGCTCTCGGGCGGCAGGCCCTGCGCGACACGCTGCTCGACCAGTGCCACGGCTGCGGCGCCCGCCTCAGGAGTGAAGTCGTCATCGCGCCAGATCGGCTCACGCCGGGTCACCCAAAGCGTGTCGGTGATCGGCGCCAGAGCGCCGAGGAATTGGACAGCGGATGCGCCGCCACCGACCACCAGCACGCGCTTGCCGAGAAAATGCTCCGGCCCGGGGTAGGCGACGGTGTGAACGTGCTCGCCGAGAAAGGTCTCCATCCCCGGATAGTGCGGCAGAAACGGCTGCGTCCAGGTTCCCGTCGCATTCACGAGCGTGCGCGAGCGCCATTCGCGACGATCCGAGTGCACGCCGAGAATGCCGTCGTGATCTGTCACGCGGTCGACCTTCACGGGGCGGATCACGGGCAATTCGTGCTCACGTTCGTATGCGGCGAAGCTGTTCGGCACAGCGATATTCGCGCGTTGTTCGTCGCGGGCGGGCGGGTCGGAACCGGGAAGCTCTGCGACGCCGTGCACGTCCGTCATGGTCAGCGCATCCCACCGGTGCTGCCAGGCGCCACCGGGTGATTCGTTGGCGTCCAGGACGATGTGGTCGATGCCGAGGCGCTGGAGATGGAACGACACCGACAGGCCGGCCTGGCCTGCTCCGATGACGATGCTCTCCTTGATCTCCATGTCTATGACAACGCATGTATCGTGCTTCGTGTTCCCGCTGGTGGTCGAAACACCCGGGCGTCGCGTCCGATTCGCCCAGGCCCCGTCGAATGTTGTATTCTTTTGAAGTTGCCCCGCTCGACCGGGGTGAAAGATGGGCCTGTGGCGCAGCTGGTCGCGCACCTGCATGGCATGCAGGGGGTCAGGGGTTCGAGTCCCCTCAGGTCCACCATTGTGATGAGTCGCGACATAGGTCGCACCTGAGTCGCGAGATATGTCACTAACGAGAGCCCGGCCATCGGCCGGGCTCTCGTTTTTGGTTTCTCCAGTATGAGTGGTTGGGATCGATGTTGTGGGTGGAGAGGACTTCGCCTGTGACGAGGTCTGTGACGGTGACGGTGGTGTTGTCGGCGATCGCGAGGACGCGTTTGTTGTTGTGGGCGGCGCCGATGCCAAGGTGGTGCATGCGGCCGGCGCGGCGGAAGCTGATCTTTCCGTCTGAGACGCGGTCGTATCGCAGTCGGTAGTGGGTGGTGTCTGTGTGCGCGGCGGGGACCGCTTTGGGGGTTGCGGTGTAGGCGGTTTCGGGTGTTCTGCCGTCCAATGCCCGGTGGGGTCGGTGCGTGTTGTAGTGCTCGCGGAAGGTGTTGAGTTGTGCTTGGAGGTCGGTGGTCGTTCTTGCCCGGGGCCGAGCGGTGAGCCAGCGTTTGAGCGTTTGGTGGAAGCGTTCGACCTTTCCCTGTGTCTGGGGGTGGTTCGGGGCGCCGTTCTTCTGAGTGATGTTGAGGATCGCGAGGACGTACTCGAATGCGTTGCGGCCGCCGCCATGGCGGGCGGTGTAGACGCGTCCGTTATCGGTGAGGGTTGATGCGGGCGTGCCGTGGCGGTCGATTGCGGTGAGGAAGCTGGTGACGACGTCGTCGCCCGTGACCGCCGTGTGGACGGTGCAGGAGAGCAGATATCGGGCGTGGTCGTCGAGCCAGTTCAGGATCTCGACATCGGTGCCGTCATCGAGGCGCCAGTGAGTGAAGTCGGATTGCCAGGTGTCGTTGGGCTGGTCGGCTTGGAAGCGAATGTAGGACGCTCTTGGGCGTTTGCGCGGTTCCGGGGTGATCAGGTTCCTGCTATGCAGGATGCGGCGGATGGTGGATGTTGAGGGCGCGGTGAGGCCTTCGTGGTGGAGGTGCCAGGCGATCGTGGCGGGGCCGGCGTCGAGGCCCTCCGCGGTGAGCTGGGTGCGCAGTTCGAGGATACGGTCTCGGACGCGTTCGCTGGTGCGGTGGGGGTTGCTGTGCGGGGCTCTGGACTGGATCTCGACGGCGTCGATGCCGCCGTCGTGATAGCGGGCGAGGAGGCGGTACAGATGTCGGCGGGAGATCCCGTACTCGGTGGCAGCTTCGGTGACGGTGAGCTCGTTCGAGATGAGACGGAGGACGATGACCCGGTGCTTCGACATGCTTTCAGCATGTGACCTATGTCGCGACTCATGAGCGACCTATCACCTGTGACCTATGTCGTGAACCCAGACACCCTCAGGTCCACCACACGTTTGCACAGTGTATGAGTTCCATGCACCAGCAAGTCCTCCTGCCTCGGGCGACTGGTCAGCGAACACCCAGGAACTTGCTATCGTGGAAAGGATGCTCGTGCATGCATGAGCAGGGAGCGCATCTGTTCGCTTCCGCGGAACGCGCGTAGAACGCGCGCACCGCCGTCATTCCAATCCCACTCGGGATGCACCGATACTCGGCGCGCCC
>NZ_JAJUFV010000087.1 GCF_029263575.1 Microbacterium sp.
CGCGAAGACGACGGCTCCAGCTTCGGCCGCATCGCCACCGACCTCACCGGCGACGGCGTGCTGTCACCGACCGGCCTCACGGACTGGTCGGAATCCACCGTTCGACGCGCCTATGCGTCGGCTACAGACCACCAAGGGAATCCACTAGAGAGAGGCACCACCATGTCCACGAAGTTCACGCCTGGCCCCGTCGTCACCGTAGGCGATCTGGAGGTCGGCGACACCGTCTTCCTCCGCGACCGCATCGCCCAGACAGGCGGCGAGCGCGTTCCGATCGCTCCGGTGCGAGTCACCGCGCTGACGCCGATCCCGAACGGTCGAGTGCGGGTCTACGTCCGCAACGCGAACAGCGGCAGCGCCGTCGAGCAGCGTCTCCTCGGCGATCTGCCCGCGACGCGCGAGTTCCGCTCCGCAGTCGAAGCCGCGTAGGGCAAGCAATGCGCACTCGTCCCCTTCCGCTACGCAAGAGCCACGGCACCGGGCACAACCTCCACCCGGACACCGAGCGGGTGCCGGCCTATGCGTTGCGGGAGGGTGACGTAGTGCTGGAGAGCTACGGCCACCCCGCCGTTATCACGCATATACGCGGCGTGCACCGGCTCGAACTCCGCGCCCGGTACATCTGGCAGCAGCCGCACGAGACGCCCTGGACCCTGGGCCGGTACAACGCGGTCCGCATGTTCGACAGAGCGCTACCCGGCGAGTACTAATCCGAATTCCTCACCAAGGAGATTGAGATGGCCCACATCACAGAAACCGCGACGTCGAAGGGCACCCGCTACACGGTGCGCTGGAGGCCCGCACCCGACAAGTTCCGCAAGCGCTCCTTCTACGTCAAGCGCGAGGCGGAGCGGTTCGCCGACAAGGTCGAACGCGAACAGGCAGACGGCAACAGCACCGAGCCGTTCGCCGTGCGCGGGAAGAAGTTCCGTGAGGTTGCGGAGCGGATGCTCGACGCGGAACGGCCACGCCTCAAACAGAACACGATCGACGCCTACGAATCCGCATTCAACGCGCATGTCTACCCCGAGTTCGGAAACCGACAGATCAACACGATCACAGCCGCCGACCTGGACGCCTTCAACGCGATGATGCGCACCAAGCCCAAGGCCGACGGCAAACCCCGCACCGAGACATCGGTCCTCGGCACATACAAGGCCGTAGCGCGGGTGCTGACATACGCCTATAAGCACCGCCTCATCGCGTTCAATCCCTGCGTAGCCGTCGCCCGACCGAAGGCCGACACCCAAGAGGCGCGGTTCCTGTCCGTGGCCGAGGTCAACAGACTCATGGCGCACCTGTCCACGCAGAAGCCCTACGATCTGCTGGTGCGGGTGGCGGCGTACGCAGGATTGCGCATCGGCGAGGTCGGAGCGCTCCGCATCCGCGACATCGACCTACGCCACGGCGAGATACAAGTTCGCCTGAATCGTACCGAGACGTCCAAGGGACTCACCAACGGCACGCCCAAGAGCAAGGCCGGTGTGCGGGATGTGCCGATCCTGGACGAGACGCTACTCCGCGAGCTGGCCACGTACCTCCGGCAGCACCCGCACCGCGACAACCTGGAGGCCGACCTCTGGCCGGGTAAGACGCCGGGGCACACCAAGATCAACTACGACTGCGTATTCCGACCGAAAGGCTTCTATCGCAGCACCTTCAAGCCAGCGTGCGATGCGGTCGGGCTGGCAGGGCTGCACTTCCACGAGCTCCGCCACACGTTCGCCACGCTCGCGCTGGAGTCCGGACTGTTGACGATGTACGAACTGTCCGTGGCGATGGGCCACGAGTCTGAGGCCGTCACGAACAAGATCTACGCTCACATCCGCAAGCGCGACCACACCGCCCGTCGCGCCGCATTCTCCGCGTTCCTGGCAGAGTCCGCAGCGCCACCCGCTCCTCTCCGCCAGATCGGGAGTTAGCGGGACTCAACCGACGTTTACATAGACCCGAACGATTCTGCCATCATGCTTCTCGGCGAACACCGGATACATGCCGTCACCCCAGGCTGTACCAAAGGCAACACCGGCACCGGCGTGCCCCTTCGCGAACCCCAGTTCTCCATGTCCGCCTCCGCTCAGCGTCGAACGGCAAGCACCGTCGTAAGAGTAGTTAAAGACGGTGTCTTCTGTTCGCTCGACCGGCCCTTCTACCGCGAATGGCTCCCGTCGCCACTCTGAGTCGATATAGCAGGGGTCGGTGACCATCAGTTGACCGCTGTCGACCGCTACCTCGCCAATCAGGTCAACCTCGATCTGAGGAGGAACGTCGGTCTCGTCCAGATCGTCGCCCGACTCGATTGACGGGGAGTCTTCGCCGTACGCCTCATCCTCCAGCGCAAGCATGGCACGAAAGCCTTGGGCTCGAAAAAGGTCCTGCTCCAGTTCAGCCTTGTCTTTCTCCAACGCGCGCACGGCAATGGCATCGAACTCTTTGTCAGCTTTGAGCCGAGCAACCTCGCCGTCTCGGATCTGGATGCGCTCTTCGAGCACCTTCTCCATCACCTCGGGGCTACGCTTCTCCAGCTCCTGCGCTTTGTCCTTCCAAAAGTCACGACTCTTCTCGGCAGCCTCAAGGGTCGCATCCTTGACCTCGCTCACCGCTTTCAAGTTGTCGACGTAAAGCTTCCAGACCACCGCGCCACCGATGAGGGCGCCCGCATTCAGGAGCAGCTGGATAACAGATACCCACTCACTGACCCACTCCGGCATCGCCGATCCCCTGTCTCTCGCCGAATAACTATGTCCATCCTGGCGGACGTGTCCGACATCTGTGGATAACCGGAGTCCTTTTGGAGTCCCACCCGTTTTCCGAACATGCAGAAGGCCCGGCAGATTCTCAGATCTACCGGGCCTTTCTCGGTCGGGCTGACAGGATTTGAACCTGCGACACCTTGACCCCCAGTCAAGTGCGCTACCAAGCTGCGCCACAGCCCGTTGTGCTGCGCTTGCGCGCAGGCAACTCCCCTATCTTAGCCGCACGCGAACCCGTTCGCGAACCAACCTCTTGCCTCGTGTCCGTGCCCGGGCGTAACCTGCCGCGTATGCCCACGATCACGACTGCTCTCGCCAGCCCTGGGATCTGGGACGACATCCAGCACGCTCTGAGCGGTGGCGGTGATGGTCGCAGCTGCCAGTGCGTGTGGCCCGTCCTGACGAACAAAGAGTGGCAGACCACCGACCTCGACCAGCGTACGGTGTTGTTCCAGCAGGAGGTCGCATCCGATCGCCCTCCGGGCCTCGTCGCCTACGTCGACGGGGAAGCCGCCGGATGGATCCGCATCGGCCCACGCCCCGCGCAGCGACGCCTCGGACGCACCCGCAACGTCGTCGCGGCAACACGCCAACCCCTCGATGACGAAAGCGTCTGGGCGGTGAGCTGCTTCGTCGTGCGCAGAGAACATCGCGGGCAAGGTCTCAACGCCGCCCTGCTCGACGCCGCCATCCACTTCGCCGAAGACTCCGGCGCGCGAACGATCGAGGGCTACCCGATCGACACCGCCCAGACGAACGTGCGCGTCAACGACCTGTTCCACGGTGCTCTGTCGACGTTTCTCGCCGCCGGGTTCACCAAGATCGACGCACCACGCCCCGACCGCCCGCTCGTCACGCTCGACCTCGAGCCGGCATCCACGACACCGCCCAGCGCAGCCTCCGATACGCGCAATCTACGATAGAGGCATGCAACGCAGCACCCCGCGACGAATGCTCTGGCCCTGGGCGTTCCTCCCCTACATCGCGATGTCGATCGCGCATGTCATAGCCCTCGCGACCGACGCTGACTTCGCCGCACCGACGAAACTCTGGCTCATGCCCCTGCTGGCCGTGCCGGTCATCGTCTCGCTGCGCCTGCGCCCCGTCTTTGCGATCGTGTTTCTCCTGGCGGCGATCATCTTCTCGTGGCTGGGCGACGGGGCCGGCGCGTTCTTCCCCGCCGGCCCCGAGCTGCCCCTCATGCTGCTGTTCTTCGGCCTCGCCCACATCGCCTACATCACCCTCTTCGTCCGCACGCTGAGCGTGACGCGCCTGCCGTGGTGGACTCTCGTCTACGCCGCCTGGTGGATCGTCATGATCATCGTGCTCGGTCCGCACACCGGCGGCCTGCTCATCGCCGTCGCCGCGTATGGCCTCGTCCTCGGGGCCACCGCCGCCTTCGCCGCACGCTGCCATCCGCTCATCACGATCGGCGGCGTGTTCTTCCTGCTCAGCGACACCCTCCTCGCGTTCCGACTCTTCCTCCCCGACATGCCCGACTGGACGAGCCCACTCGTCATGCTCACCTACACGCTCGGGCAGGGCCTCATCGTCGCCGGTGCCCTCACCGCCCTGCGAAAGAAGACGGCATGACGGGCGGACAACTCACCGATGCCCCGGTCAGAGTCGACAGCTGGCTCTGGGCGATCCGCGTCTACAAGACCCGCTCTGCCGCGACCACCGCATGCCGTGCCGGGCATGTTCGCGTCAACGGCGATAAAGCCAAAGCCGCGCAGACGGTGAAGCCGGGCGACGAACTGCGCGTGCGCATCAGCGGCTTCGACCGCATCATCGTCGTCCGAAAGACTCTCACCAAACGCGTGGGCGCCCCCATCGCGGCCACCGCCTACGACGACCGCACGCCGCCGCGCGAGCCCATGGCCGCCCTCGCCGTGCGCGATCGGGGCGCAGGACGCCCCACGAAACGTGAGCGTCGCGAGATCGACCGGCTCCGCGGCCGCGGCTGACGCCGGCGCGCCGAGACGCCTATTCGGAGAGCCGCGCGCGCAACGCGGGCCAGGCGTTCGCGAAACCCGGATGCAGCGGCCGCTGAGCGACCTCGTCAAACGGTACCCATTCCAACGCAACGCTCTCCGGGTCACTGATCACCGGCTCGAACGGTGTGACGACATCGGCGACGACGGTCGTGTACGACCAGATCGTCAGGTCCAGTACACTCACGAACCGCACGGCCACAGCGCCGTCGGGCACGCCAGCTTCTTCTGTCGCCTCGCGCAGCGCCCCGTCGATCGCGGCCTCACCCTCGTGCAGCGCTCCGCCGGGCAGGCCCCACGTGCCACCGAAGTGGCTCCAGCTCACCCGGTGCTGCAGAAGTATGCCGCGTTCGGCATCGACCGCCAGCAGTCCTGCTGCACCGAAGCGCCCCCAGTACCGCTCTCCGGATTCGGCGATGACCCAGGCATCGCCCGGGTCACGCGGCCCATCCGGGCGTCGCGGCTCGCCGGGGCCAGGAGGAACAATCGTCACTCCCCCAGCTTTTCACAGCATCCCCTCTTCTGGGGCGTTCCGAGACATAAGCGGCAACGCGGCTCTGAAAGAATAGAGCGGTGAAGCTTCTCGTCGCCGCCCTCGAATCCGAACTCATCGCCTTTCCCGCCGACCTGCCCGGGTTCGACCGCCTGGTCACCGGCCCCGGCAAGGTCAAAGCCGCCTACGCCCTCACCCGCGCGCTCGATGCCGCTGACTACGACGAAGTCCTCGTGGTCGGCACCGCTGGCGCCCTCGACCCTGGCGTCGACGCAGGTGTGCACGAGATCCACTTCGCCTTCCAGCACGACGTGATCAACGAAGACGGTGTCAGAGGCGAGCACGTCTCGATGCCGCAGCGCATGACCCTCGGCGACGGCGACATGGCCATCGCCACCGGCGACAGCTTCATCGACGACGCCGACGCCGTGCAGTTGATACGCGAACTGGGCGGCCGGCTGGTCGACATGGAGTCCTACGTCTACGCCTGGATCGCCGAGCAGTTCGGCGTGCCGATCCGCATCTGGAAAGCCGTCTCCGACAACGCCCAGGACGGCGCGAACCTCACCTGGGAGCAGGCCGTCACCGCCTGCAGCCATCAGCTGCGCGACCGCCTCCGCGACGAATACGGCGTCTAGACGACAGGTCGGTACCGCACAGCCACCGCGCCAGAGCTGAACTCCCGACGCTGCACGAGCTCGAGCCGCACGCGCTCGCCAAGCCCCGAAAGCAGTGACGGTCCATGGCCGGCGATCACCGGATGCACGACGAACTCATACTCGTCGATCAATCCCCACTCGGCCAGTGCCAGCGGAAGCGTGACGCCACCGACCGACAGGTGCCCGCCCGACTCCTTCTTCAGCCGCACCACGGCCTGCGCCAGCTCGCCCTGCACCAATTCGGCGTTCCAATCGACCGCATCGAGCGTGCTCGACACGACGTACTTCTTCGCCGCATCGATCGCCTCAGCGAACGGGATCTCCCACTGCTGCATCCAATCCGGCCACGCGCCCGACGATGGGCGCCGCCACGCAGACTGCATCATCTCGTACGTCACCCGGCCGTACAGCACGGCACCAGCGCTCACCATCCCGGCCGTCCAGAACTGCATCAGCTCCTTGTCGGGAGCCACTCCTGCCTCGTGGTGGACGCAGCCGTCGAGTGTGATGTTGATCGAGTAGCGCAGCGGCCTCATGGCATATCAGTGTGCCAGAGCGTGAGCCCCCGCGCGCAGCCTCTCGGCTGCCAGTTCTTCGGCGGCGGCGAGCGGCGTGATCTCTCGCTCAGCTGAGTCCGCGAGGATCGTGCGCACCGTGTCGCCGATCTGCGAGACGCGCGCCATGATCTGCTCCCGCGTGCCCAGCTTCTTCGCCTCGTGATCGAGGTAGATCACGCCACCGGCGTTGACCACGAAGTCCGGCGCATAGACGATGCCACGCGCGGCCAGACGCTCGGCGCCGCTGTGCGATGCGAGCGGGTTGTTCGCCGGTCCGCACACGGCACGGGTGTCGAGCGCGTCGATGACGGCGTCCGTCAGCAGCCCGCCGATACCGGCCGGCACGAAGACGTCCGACGCGACGAGATGCTCCGTGCCCGGCTCCACCCACGTCGCCCCGAGCTCAGCGGCCAGATGCTGCCGCGCGGGATTCACATCCGTCACGGTCAGCACCGCGCCCTCGGTCGACAGCCGCACCGCCAGGCGGCCGCCCACCTGTCCGAGACCCGAGATCGTGATCCGTCGCCCCGCGACGTCGGCCGATCCGGTCGTACGCTCCAGCACGGCACGCAGCGACTCGTACACGCCGAGGCTCGTGGGCCCGGCGGGCTCACCGGAACCACCCGCGGCATCCGGAAGGCCCACAACGTGCGCCGTGCGCTCCGCGACGACCGCCATGTCGTCCATGGTCGATCCGACATCCTCCGCCGTGCGATACAGCCCGCCCAGTGACTCAACCGTGTCACCGAGATCGAGAAAAGCCGCCCGGCGTCGGTCGGCGTCCAGCTCGGTACCCGGCTCCAATGCGATGACCGATTTTCCGCCACCGGCGTCCAATCCGGCCGTCGCATTCTTCAGCGTCATCGCGGCCGACAGCCGCAGGGCGTCGCCGAGCGCGTCGCTCCAGTGCGGGTACGTCCACAGACGCGCACCGCCCAGGGCCGAGCCGAGAACAGACGAGTGCAGCGCCACCGCGATGAAGAGCCCGCTGCGCCGACCGGTAGTCACCTCCACGCGTTCGTGGGTGAAATCGGGCAGGGGCAGGGTGTGCGACATTGCGTCCTCATTCGACGGGCCTTGTGGGCGCGGCTACAGACACCGCCGTGTCGCGGCATCCACTTCCTATTGCACCACCAGCGTGGGCAAAGGGCAACTACCGCTGACGCTTCTCGCGCACCCGCATGTTGATGACGATCGGCGTTCCTTCGAACGCGTACAGCTCGCGCAGGCGCCGCTGGATGAACCGGCGGTATCCGGGGTCGAGGAAACCGGTCGTGAACAGCACGAACGTCGGCGGACGCGTCGACGCCTGCGTGCCGAACAGAATGCGCGGCTGCTTGCCGCCACGCAGCGGATGCGGGTGCTCAGCGATCAGTTCAGACAGGAACGCGTTGAACTTCCCGGTCGGAATGCGGCGATCCCAGTTGTCCAACGCCGTCTCCAGCGCCGGAACCAGCTTGTCGAAGTGACGCCCCGTCTTCGCGGAGATGTTCACGCGCGGAGCCCAGCTGACGTGCGCGAGATCCTGCTCGATCTCACGCTCGAGGTAGCGGCGACGATCCTGGTTCTCCATGTCGTCGTCGTTCAGGCGATCCCACTTGTTGAACGCGAGCACCAGTGCGCGGCCGGATTCCAGCACGAGATCGATGATGCGAACGTCCTGCTCGCTCAGCGACTCCGACACATCGAGCACGACAACGGCGACTTCGGCCTTCTCCAACGCCGCAGACGTGCGCAGCGACGCGTAGAAGTCCGCCCCCTGCTGCAGGTGCACGCGGCGACGGATACCGGCCGTGTCCACCAGGCGCCACAGCTTGCCGCCGAGCTCGACGACCTCATCCACCGGGTCACGCGTCGTACCGGCCAGGTCGTTGACGACGACGCGGTCTTCTCCGGCAGCTTTGTTCAGCAGCGACGACTTGCCGACATTCGGGCGTCCGAGAATCGCCACCCGGCGCGGTCCGCCGATCTCATACTTCGCCACCGCCGACGTCGTCGGCAGCTTCTCGATCACAGCGTCGAGCAGGTCAGCCACGCCGCGCCCGTGCACGGCAGAGGTCGGGTACGGCTCGCCCAGGCCGAGGTTCCACAGCGCCGCGGCCTCGGGCTCCTGACGGGTGTCATCGATCTTGTTCGCCACCAGGAACACCGGCTTGCCGCTCTTGCGCAGCAGCTTCACCACGTGCTCGTCGGTCGAGGTCGCACCGACCATCGCATCGACGACGAACAGCACGACATCGCACAGGTCGATCGCGATCTCCGCCTGCGCCGCCACCGAACGGTCGATGCCCTTGGCGTCGGGCTCCCAGCCGCCGGTGTCGACGAGCGAGAAGCGGCGCTCATTCCACTCGGCCTTGTACGTCACGCGGTCGCGTGTCACACCCGGGGTGTCTTCCACGACCGCTTCGCGGCGACCGAGGATACGGTTCACCAGCGCCGACTTGCCGACATTCGGGCGTCCGACGATAGCGACGACCGGCAGCGCGGGGAGGAACTCCACTCCCCCCTCCCCCTGCGCGAGACCGGCGAGAATGGCTGCATCGTCCTCATCGAGGTCGTAATCGGCCAGCCCCGCACGCAGCGCCTCAGCGCGCTGATCGGCGAGCTGCTCGTCGAGGGCGTCCATCTTCTCCGCGAGGATGTCCCGAGGTTCGGACCCTTCGACAGGCTCAGGGGCCGAGAACTCCGTCTCAGCGGCCGAGTAGTCCGGCTCAGACGCCGGGAAGTCATTGTCAGCGGCCATGTTCCGCTCCTTGCTTTCGCTCGATCACCGCGAGAACGGCGTCGATGGTCTGTGAAAAATCGAGGTCGGTCGAATCGACCACCTCTACGCCCTCAGCGGCGTTCAGGAAGTCGACGACAGCACTGTCTGAGGCATCGCGCTTGTGCAGCGCCTCGGCCACGACAGCGGCGTTCTCGCTGGCGAGTTCCCCCGCACGCCGGGCAGCGCGCACCTCCGGCGCCGCCGTGAGCAGAATCCGCACCGGCGCATCAGGCGCGACGACTGTGGTGATGTCGCGCCCTTCGACGATGACCGCCGTGTACGGCGCGGCGGCCACGAGCGAACGGAAGAAGATGTTCACCTGCTCGCGCACCGCCGGCACGCGCGCCACGCCGCTCACGGCATCCGACACCCGCGGTTCGCGGATCGCGTCGGTGATGTCGACATCGCCGATCACGATCGTGCGGTCGTCGGGGTCAAGACCGAGTCGAACATCGAAATCGGATGCCGCGCCCAGCACCGCATCGACATCCTCTGTGTCGGCACCACGGTCGAGAACGTGCCACGCCAGCGCCCGGTAGGCTGCGCCGGTGTCGAGGTAGCCATAGCCGAGCGCGCGCGCCGCGGCCTTCGAGACGCTGGACTTGCCGGAACCGGCCGGGCCATCGATCGCGATGAACTTCGCGGCCTGCGGCGTCGCGTCGGTGTTCGTGGGGTCAGTCATTGGTTGCTCCTGCAATCCGCCATCCGCGCTCTTGCAGCCCCTCGACCGCGCCGAGCAGGGCGGCCGGGGCCACGCTGATCTCGGCGAGTCCGAACTGTGCGCCCGGCGAATGCTCCAGGCGCAGATCTTCCACGTTCACATTCAGCTCGCCGAGCTCCCCGAACAGGCGCCCCAGCTGCCCGGCCGTGTCGTCGACCATGACGACGAACTGCTCGAACTTGCGGTTCTGACCGTGTTTTCCCGGCAGGCGATCGACACCGTCGTTGCCCTGGCGGATCGCCTCAGCCACGACGCGCCGTGCGCCCGTCGCGGTCGGCTCGCGCAGAGCATCCGACACCTCGCGCAGATCGTCAGCGAGGGCATCGAGAATCTCGACAACCGGCTGCGCGTTGGCTCCGAGGATCTGCACCCACAGCTCGGGAGCGGATGCCGCGATGCGCGTCGTGTCACGCACCCCCTGCCCGGCCAGACGCAGTGCGTCTTCATCTGCTGTCGCCAGGCGCCCGGCCAACAGGCTCGCCACGACCTGCGGCACGTGCGACGTGAGTGCGACCGAACGATCGTGCTCTTCGGGCGTCATCTCCAGCGGCATCGCGCCGACATCCAACGCGAGCGCCTCGACGAGGGCCAGATCGGCGGCGCTGGTCTCTTCATCGCGGCACACCACCCACGGCCGACCGATGAACAGATCGGCGCGCGCCGAGATCGCGCCGCCGCGTTCGCGACCGGCGAGCGGATGCGAGCCGATGTAGCGGGCGATGTTCACACCGCGCTCCGTGAGCGCACGGAAGGGCTCGAGCTTCACGCTCGCGACGTCGGTGACGACCGCATCCGGGTACCGCTCCAGCTCGGCCGCGATCACATCGGCGGTGACATCGGGCGGAACCGAGACGACGATCAGGGTCGGCGCATCGTCGTCACGCGCCGCACGGCCTGCACCGTAGTCGATCGCCAGTCGCTGCTGCGCCGGTGATGTGTCAGACAACACCACATCAACACCCTTGGCACGCAGTGCCTGGCCGATGCTGGCGCCGAGCAGTCCGGCACCGACGATGCGCACCGTCCCCGAAAGACGCGGCGCGTTGCCGTTGCCATGGGTTCTGGCGGTGTCGGTCACTCGTTCTCCTGGGCGTCTCCCGGCGTCTCGTCCGCAGGGGAATTCTGGCGCGACAGAGTCAGCAGCGCACCACGTTCGATTTTAGTCAGTTCTCGGCTCTTCCCCGCCGGGAGAGTTCCCAGGTGCAGCGGACCGAACTGTCGACGCACCAGTTCTGTGACCGGATGCCCCACCGCCGCGAGCATCCGACGCACGATGCGGTTACGCCCGGAGTGCAGGGTCAGCTCGACGAGGCTCGCCGACTTCGCTTTCGCCGACCCCGCCGACGCGTCGAGCAGTCGCGCCTTGTCGGCCTTGATGAAGCCGTCTTCGAGATCGAAGCCCTTCGTGAGCTTCGCGATGACCTGCGCGGTCACGACACCCTCGACCTTGGCGACGTATACCTTCGTCACCCCGAACGACGGATGCGCCAGCACATGCGCGAGCTCGCCATCATTCGTGAGAATCAGCAGCCCGCTGGTCTCTGCATCGAGGCGGCCGACGTTGTAGAG
Organism: Microbacterium sp.; assembly: GCF_029263575.1. GTDB lineage: Bacteria > Actinomycetota > Actinomycetes > Actinomycetales > Microbacteriaceae > Microbacterium. Next base: position 11,511 of record NZ_JAJUFV010000087.1, read on the forward strand.
GCGCTCATCGAAATCCTTCGTGAAACGGCGAAGGTCAGGCCGACCGTTCTCGTCCTTCATCGTGCTGACGACGCCGGTGGGCTTGTTCAGCATGACGTAGCGTTTCGTGACATCGAGCTGAACGGCCGTGCCATCGACGTCGACCAGATCGACGTCCGGGTCGATGCGGCGACCGAGCTCGTCGACGACGACGCCGTTGACGCGGATGCGCCCCTCGACGATGTACTGCTCGACCACGCGCCTGGACGCCACGCCCGCAGCCGCGAGCACCTTCTGCAGCCGCACACCCTGGGGTGCTTCCCCGATCATCGGATGTTCCCTTCGTCGAAGCCTTCGGTGCCGTCGTCGAGCAGCGGCGAGATCGGCGGAAGCTCGTCCAGCGAGTTGATGCCCAGGTTCTGCAGCAGGGCATCCGTCGTACCGTAGTTGATCGCTCCGGTCTCCGCATCGGCGAACAGCTCGGTGATCAGCCCCCGCGCCAGCAGCGTGCGCACGACCGAGTCGACGTTGACCGCACGAATCGACGCCACCTGGCTGCGGGTGACCGGCTGCTTGTACGCGATCACCGCGAGTGTTTCCAGTGCCGCCTGCGAGAGCCGGGCGGGCGCCTGCCCTCCCACGAACTCGGCGACGAGCGCATCGAGGTGCTCGCGCACGAAGAGACGCCAGCCACCACCGACCTCACGAAGCTCGAACCCGCGCCGTGGCCCACGGCCGTTGCCGTCGTAGTCGTCGACGAGCGTCTCGATGGCCTGCCGCACCGCAGGGACGGGAGCACCGACCGCCGCCGCCAGCGCGACGAGTCCCAGCGGCTCATCGATGATCAGCAGAATCGCCTCGAGCTTCTCGGTCAGCGGAGTCTCGTGTGCAG
>NZ_JAJUFV010000088.1 GCF_029263575.1 Microbacterium sp.
GCAGGTGACGGAACCACCACCGCGACCGTGCTCGCTCAGGCACTCGTGCGCGAGGGCCTGCGCAACGTCGCAGCCGGCGCTGACCCGATCTCGCTCAAGCGCGGCATCGAGAAGGCTGTCGCCGCGATCACCGACGAGCTGCTCTCCAGCGCCAAGGAGATCGAGTCCAAGGAGCAGATCGCGGCCACCGCCTCGATCTCCGCCGCTGACCCCGAGATCGGCGAGCTCATCGCCGAGGCGATCGACAAGGTCGGCAAGGAAGGCGTCGTCACCGTCGAGGAGTCGCAGACTTTCGGCACCGAGCTCGAGCTCACCGAGGGCATGCGCTTCGACAAGGGCTACCTGAACCCGTACTTCGTCACGGATGCAGACCGCCAGGAGGCCGTGTTCGAGGAGCCCTACATCCTCATCGCGAACTCGAAGATCTCGAACATCAAGGATCTTCTCCCCGTCGTCGACAAGGTCATCCAGGACGGCAAGGAGCTCGTCATCATCGCCGAGGACGTCGAGGGCGAAGCCCTGGCGACCCTGGTGCTGAACAAGATCCGCGGCATCTTCAAGTCGGCTGCCGTCAAGGCTCCTGGCTTCGGCGACCGTCGCAAGGCTCAGCTGCAGGACATCGCGATCCTCACCGGTGGTCAGGTCATCACCGAAGAGGTCGGTCTCAAGCTCGAGAACACCACGCTCGACCTCCTCGGCCGCGCACGCAAGGTCATCATCACCAAGGACGAGACCACGATCGTCGAGGGTGCCGGTGAGGCCGACCAGATCGAGGGTCGCGTGACGCAGATCCGTCGCGAGATCGAGAACACCGACAGCGACTACGACCGTGAGAAGCTCCAGGAGCGCCTGGCGAAGCTCGCCGGTGGCGTCGCCGTCATCAAGGCCGGAGCAGCGACCGAGGTCGAGCTCAAGGAGCGCAAGCACCGCATCGAAGACGCCGTGCGCAACGCGAAGGCCGCTGTGGAAGAGGGTGTCGTCGCCGGTGGTGGCGTCGCGCTCATCCAGGCCGGTGCGAAGGCTCTGGCAAGTCTCTCGCTCGAGGGTGACGAGGCAACCGGTGTGAACATCGTGCGCGTCGGTGTCGAGGCTCCGCTCAAGCAGATCGCCAGCAACGCGGGCCTGGAGCCGGGCGTTGTCGCGAACAAGGTCGCAGAGCTCGAGACCGGCCACGGCCTCAACGCCGCGACCGGCGAGTACGGCGACCTGTTCACGCAGGGCATCATCGACCCGGCGAAGGTGACGCGCTCGGCGCTGCAGAACGCTGCCTCGATCGCTGCGTTGTTCCTCACCACCGAGGCTGTTGTCGCCGACAAGCCCGAGAAGGCTCCGGCGGCTCCCGCCGGTGACCCGACGGGTGGCATGGACTTCTAAGAAGATCCCACACACAGCGAAACGCCCCGGCCACGGCCGGGGCGTTTCGTCGTTCATCAGCGGAACAGGCTCGCAGAGTACTGATCGGCTTCCGAGTACTGCGATGCGGCTGAGCCGAGCGCGGTGCCGATCGAGTCGAGCACCTGCTCCACGTGCATCTGCGCGGCGCTCCACTGGTCGCTGCATCCCTGGAAAGCGACGGATGCGGCGCCGGTCCACGATGACTGCAACTGGGTGAGCTGCGCCTTCAGTGCGAGTGATTCGCTGCGCAGCCGCTCCATCGTCGCTTTCGTAGCACCGGTGGCCGCGAAGACGGCTTCGGTGTCAACGGTATAGACGGACATGGGAACTCCTCTCGTTGGGAGTTCTGACGTTACGCAGGGTGCACGGTGCCGCTCAGCGCCAGGAACACGAACTGTGGACAGCCTCGCCGGCCGACAGACTGTGCAGAGTCAGAGCTCGTCGAGGTCGAGCCGGTCCAGCGGCTGGGTGTCTTCCAGCAGGTGTTCGGGCGTCGCCTGAGCGGGGGCCAACGGCAACGTCACCGTGAACGTCGCGCCGCCGCCCGGCGTCTCATCCACGCGGACGCTGCCGTGCAGCGCCGCGACGATCGAAGCGACAATCGCGAGCCCGAGCCCGGAGCCGCCGGTCTCTCTGGCTCGCGAGGTGTCGGCACGCCAGAACCTCTCGAAGATCTGCTCGCGGATCTGCGGCGGGATGCCATCGCCGTGGTCGACGATCGAGATGCTTCCTGTGCCGTAGGCCCGATCAGCGTCGACGACGAGTTCGATGGGGCTGTCTTCGGCGGAGAACCGGCGGGCGTTGCCCAGCAGGTTTGCAATGATCTGACGGACCTTGTTCTCTTCGCCGAGCACGATCGGGGGTGTGCGCACCGGAGCATCCTGTGCCTCGGTGAAATCGATCTCGGGCATCGACTGCGTGTCGGTGCGTCCGCGCCAGCGCAACCGGGCCAGTGCGCCGGTGCGAATCCGACCCGTGGCGGTGGTGGGCGCTGGAGGTGTGGTGCGCGGTCTCGGCTGGGTGCGCGCGCCAGAAGGAGCCGACTGCGAGGTCTTGTCGATCACGGTGATCGTGCGGCGCGGGGCGGCAGCTCGCAGGTCGAGCGCGGCGTCGCGGGCGACGGGGCGCAGATCGAGTGGGATGATCTGCAGTTCGGGCTCTTCGTCGAGGCGCGCGAGGTCGAGCAGGTCTTCGACGAGCACGCCCATCCTGATCGCCTCCTTCTCGATGCGCTCCATCGCGCGCGCGGTGTCTTCTTCGCCGCGGATGGCGCCCATGCGGTACAGCTCCGCGTAGCCGCGTACGCTCACCAGCGGGGTGCGCAGCTCATGGCTGGCGTCGCCGATGAAGCGGCGCATGTGCTGCACGGTGCGATCTCGTTGCGCGAGGGACTTGTCGATGCGCTCGATCATCGCGTTGATGGCGAAGTTCAGACGACCGACCTCGGTCGAGGGCTCCAGATCGGTCAGACGCTGACTGAAGTCGCCAGCTGCGATCGCCATCGCTGTGGTCTCCACCTGCCCGAGACGGCGGAAGGTCAGCGTCACCAACCCCCGGATCAGCAGCGCCGCGATCAAGATCGTCACGAGAGCCACGGTCGTATACACGCCGAAGTAGGTCGCGATGATGCTGTCGGCCTCTGCGAGCGGGAGAGCGACGTACTGCACGTAGAGCGTTCCGCGCGGGCCGTCGGTGACGACGACCGCACCATGGAAGTCTTGCCCGGTCTCGCTCTGCAACGACAAGAACCGGCCCTCCAGCGCGTGCGCCTGGGCGATCGTCATCGTTTCGGGAAACGCCGGTGTCGGAGCATCCCGCCAGCCCCCGGCCTGGGCCAGGAAGGAACCATCGGCTGCGTAGATCGCGAAGAAGTAATCCGACGTTCGCGGAGCGGTCTCCGACTCCGTGAGCGTGAGCGCGCCGTCGACGATCTCCATGTTGAACCAGCGGTCGGCCAAGTCGCTGGTCACGAGCGACGGCAGCTGCGCATCGATGTTGCTGATGAGGGAGTTGCGCAGCAACGGCACGGTGCCGATTCCGGCGACCACGAGTCCGAGGGCGAGGACAGCGACCGTCACCCCGGTGACCTTCGCGCGCAGGCTGATGCGCCGCCACCAACCGGTGACCGCGTCAGGCTTGGTGCCCATGCGGTTCTCCTTCGGGCTACTTGCCCACCTTCAGCATGTACCCGAAGCCGCGCTTGGTCTGGATGAGCGACTCTTCGGTATGCGGATCGATCTTGCGGCGCAGGTAAGAGATGTAGCTCTCGACGATTCCGGCATCGCCGTTGAAATCGTACTCCCACACATGATCGAGGATCTGCGCTTTCGACAGCACGCGGTTCGGGTTGAGCATGAGGTAGCGCAGCAGCTTGAACTCGGTCGGGCTCAGCTCGATCGGCTCGTTCGCCACGAATACGTCGTGAGTGTCCTGGTCCATCGACAGCTCACCCGCGCGGATGATCGACTCTTCATCGGCCTGCATCGTGCGGCGCAGGATCGCCTGGGCGCGCGCGACGATCTCGTCGAGCGCGAACGGCTTGGTGACGTAGTCGTCGCCACCGGAGTTGAGACCTTCGATCTTGTCCTGCGTATCGTCTTTGGCCGTCAGGAACAGGATTGGAGCGGTGAACCCGGCGCCGCGCAGGCGCTTGGTCACACTGAACCCGTTCATATCGGGGAGCATGACGTCCAAGATGATGAGGTCGGGTTCTTCTTCGAGCACCGCAGAGATGGTGGCGGCGCCGTTGGCGACGGTCTTCACCTGAAACCCGGCGAAGTTCAGGCCTGTGGAGAGCAGGTCACGGATGTTCGGCTCGTCGTCGACGACCAGGATGCGCGCATCAGTCATGTCCCCATTATGGTGACTCTGTCAATGGAGTGGCTGTTTATCTTGCGGAGCGGCGGATCCGCCAGGGCTTGTTCGGTTACGCCGCGGCCAACGCGTCGGCATCCAGAATCGTATAGCTGTAGCCCTGCTCGGCGAGGAAACGCTGGCGGTTCTGTGCGTAGTCCTGATCGACGGTGTCGCGGGCGATCAGCGTATAGAAGCTGGCGGTGTGACCCGATTCTTTCGGGCGCAGCAGCCGACCCAGCCGCTGAGCCTCTTCCTGGCGGGAGCCGAACGAACCGGAGACCTGAATCGCGACGGATGCCTCGGGCAGATCGATCGAGAAGTTCGCGACCTTCGACACGACGAGCAGTTCGATCTCGCCTTCTCGGAACTGTCGATAGAGCTCTTCGCGCTCGTCCACGGGCGTCGCGCCGGTGATCTGCGGGGCGTCCAGAGCATCGGAGAGCGTCTCGAGCTGGTCGAGGTACTGACCGATGACGAGGATGCGCTCGCCGGGGTGCTTTGCGATCAGCTCACGCACGGCCGTGATCTTGGCCGGCGCGGATGCCGCGAGCCGGTAACGATCATCGTCGGTGGCTGCGGCGTACTCCAGCCGGTCGTCGGCGGGAAGATCGACGCGTACCTCGAAGCAGGCGGCGGGGGAGATGAAGCCCTGTGCCTCGATCTGCTTCCACGGCGCGTCGAAGCGCTTGGGACCGATGAGGCTGAAGACATCGCCTTCGCGGCCATCCTCTCGCACCAGGGTGGCGGTGAGCCCGATGCGTCGGCGGGCCTGCAGATCGGCGGTGAGCTTGAACACCGGCGCCGGCAGCAGGTGCACTTCGTCGTAGACGATGAGGCCCCAGTCGAGTGCATCCAGCAGCGCCAGGTGCGCGTATTGTCCTTTGCGCTTGGCGGTGAGGATCTGATACGTCGCGATGGTGACGGGCTTGACCTCTTTGCTCTGACCGGAGTACTCGCCGATCTCGTCGGGCGTCAGCGAGGTGCGTTTGAGCAGCTCATCGCGCCACTGGCGAGCTGACACCGTGTTGGTCACGAGGATCAGCGTCGTGGTCTTCGTCGCGGCCATGGCGCCGGCCCCGACGATCGTCTTGCCGGCGCCGCAGGGGAGCACGACTACGCCCGAGCCGTCCTTCGCATAGGCGTCGACGGCATCCTGCTGATACGGGCGGATCTGCCAGCCGTCTTCGGCGAGCTCGATCTCGTGCGGGGTGCCGGGAGTGTATCCGGCGAGGTCCTCGGCCGGCCAGCCGATCTTCAACAGCTCCTGTTTGACCTGACCGCGCGCCCACGCGTCGACGACATAGGTGTCGGGGGTGGGGTGGTCGATCAGCAGCGGCTGGATGCGCTTGTTTCCTGCCACCTGCGTCAGCACGGCGGGGTCGGTCGAACGCAGCAGCAGCGCGCCTTCCGCATCGCGTTCGATGACGAGTCGCCCGTAACGATCGACGGTCTCGCGAAGATCGACCGCGACTGACGGCGGAACCGGGAAGCGCGACCAGCGCTCGAGCGTGTCGAGCATGTCCTCAGCCGTGTGGCCGGCTGCGCGGGCGTTCCACAGACCGAGGCGGGTGATCCGGTATGTGTGGATGTGTTCGGGAGCACGCTCGAGCTCGGCGAAGATCGCGAGTTCGTGGCGCGCACTCTCCGCGTCGGCATGGGCGACTTCCAGCAGGACAGTGCGGTCGCTCTGGACGATCAGGGGGCCATCAGACATAGCAGACCATTCTATCGCGCAGCGGGCTTACGGGACCGAGGGGTCGACGACGCGGGCCGAGCGGATGCTTTTGACCGGCAGTGTGCGCTCGACATCCGCCGCACGGTCACGGCCGCGCAGGCGCCCGCCTCCTAGCCCGCTTGCTTCGAGCGTCAGCTCTCGTGTGGTGCCGTCTGGCATGCCGACCTCGACGAGCAGCACGGATCGGCTGCGCACGGCCGCTTCGAGTTCGCGGTCGAGCCACGCGGCATCCGCATCGGGGCCCTGCTGCGCACGCAGGCGAGCGAGAAGCGCGCCATAGGGGGTGTCATCGGCGACCGCCCGCGGCGGGGCCGGATTGCGATCGATCACCTGTACCTGACCGTCATTGTCGACGATCGTCGCGGGGTAACGAGCGTCGGTGAGCGCCCAGTACACCGTGTCGCGGCCTACGCGCGAGGTGAGCCCGTCAGCATCGCGCGACAGCCCGAGTGGCCGCAGGGCTTGATCGACGCCGAGAGCATCGAGCAGTGTCGAGTCTGTGCTCGTCACGCGCGTGCGGTCGGATTCGGTGTCGAAGAACACCCGCACCAGGCCATGGCGCTGTGCGGTCTGGGTGACGAGGTACTCCAGCGGCTGGGGGATGCCGGTCAGACTGAGCTCGCCCAAAAAGTCGAGGATGGAGGCGGCTGTCTCGCCCGTGGCCAGCGCGTGCGAGATGGATTCTGCGGTGAAGCGGTACGACGACGCCTGTGCTGCAGATTCTCGCGTCGCGATCGCGCGCAGGCGAACGTCCAACGCGGACGCCAGGGGCCCCGGAGCGATCGCCGACAGGTCGTTCTGCAGAAAAATGCGGTCGACCTCGGTGGGGAGCATCCGTTCCAGGGCCGCGGAATCGGCTGCGCGGCCCTCGCGCAGCGCGACCGCCCACGCGGGCTCGGTGTCGCCGTCGGCGACGAGACCCAGCAGCTGCGCACGCCGGCGGAGCTCTCCCGCGTGAGCGCTCCATGCGGGATCCCACGGATGCTGCGCCGCCCACTGATTCACGGCAGGCCAGCCTCCGGCGGTGGTCTGCAGGCCGCGGGGGAGTCCCGCTCGAAAGGCCTCGGCGACCAGAGCCCAGCGTTCGGATGCCGAAAGCCGCAGCCATCTCTCGCCGGCTGCGGTGACCCGCAGCCGACGGTCACTGGCCTCGGCAAGGCGTGCGTGCCGGGCCAGCGCGACGAGGTCGTTCACGATCTCGGCCGACAGACCCGCTTCCTCCAGGCGCCTCTTGTCTCCGGCGGCGACATTGCCGCTGGTGAGCAGAGCCAACGGCGTCTCTCTCGCCATCAGCAGCACATCGGCCAACGCGCCGATGCTCGTGAAGGCCCGCTCGGCGGCGTGGGCGGACGCCCCCTCTGACGCAGGGGCCGCCTCGGTGTGCGTCGGTGCGCCATCTGGCACGCTCCGCGTCGCCACGGCCTCGGCGACGGGAGGCTGCGGTGTGCCATCGGGTCGCAACAGCGCCAAGGCGATGAGCGATGCCTCGGCAGCGGTGCGTGCGGGCTCGCTGACCACCGAGGCGACAGAAGCGGGATCAGCCGCCTGGTGCAGTACACGCGCTTCATCCAGGGTCAGCTGCGAAAGCATCCGCTCGATCGACGCCGGCTCCAACAGCGCCTCCGCGGCATCGAAGAAGTCGGCCCACGACGCGTCGGGGCGAACATCGCGCGCCGCGAACAGAGCGGCCAGCTGCGTATCGGGCGCAGCGGCCAGCCATACTGCAAGCGGGCGGGCGTGCGTGCTCATCGTCAGGAGCGCGAAGCGGCGCGTCCCTTCCGCACGAAGCTCATCACCAGCAGCGTGATGATCAGTATGAAGGCCAGGGGCAGACCCCACAGCGGAATCGCGGCCACCAGGGGCCAGACGCCCTCACCGAACGCCGTCTGGTTCATGCCCATGGCGCTGCCGATGATGATCGCGAAGAAGCAGATCACAGAGAGCGCGGCGAGCGTCAGCGCCGTGAAGGCGAGGATTCGATCCACTCGACGGACGGGAACGTCGGATCCCGAATTCTGCGTGCTCATTCGTCTCAGCTTAGTGCTTTGAATCCCGGTAGGCTGGGGGCAGCCGTATATACGCGCGCCATCTTTCAGCACGATCACACAGCGAGGTTCTCCATGCCCACCGGCAAGGTCAGGTTCTACGACGACGAGAAGGGGTTCGGCTTCATCGCCAGCGATGAGGGCCAGGACGTCTTTCTGCACGCCTCTGCCCTGCCCGCAGGCACCGCGGTGAAGCAGGGCGCCCGAGTCGAGTTCGGCGTCGCCGACGGCAAGCGCGGGCTGCAGGCACTGTCGGTACGTGTGCTCGATGCGCCCGTCAGCCTCGCGAAAGCGAAGCGCAAGCCCGCCGACGACATGGCGGTCATCCTCGAAGACCTCGTGAAGGTGCTCGACAACATCGGCGGCGATCTGCGCCGCGGCCGCTACCCGTCATCGGGCCAGGGGCGTAAGGTCGCGGCAATGCTGCGCAAGGTGGCTGACGATCTCGATGCCTGAGGCCGACGAACGTCTGACGGGCGCCCACGATCTGGCGCTCGCTGCGCTGTATGAGATCACCCCCGCCTCGACGGTCGGCCCGGCGGCCGGTTACATCGTCGAAGACGACGGGTCGGTATCGCTGCGCTTCGAGAACCGCCTGCCTGGTTACCCGGGCTGGTACTGGACGGTCACGGTCGCACGCGTCGACGATGCGGAGCCGACCGTGCTCGAAGCTGAGCTCATGCCGGCGGAGGGCGCGCTCCTCGCCCCCGACTGGGTGCCGTGGGCTGAACGGCTCGCTGAGTATCGTGCGCACCAGGCCGAGCTCGCCGAGCAGGCCGCGGCATCCGCTGCTGAAATCAGCGAGAGCGACGACGATGCGGATTCCGGCGACGCCGACGATGACGCGGATGACGACGACATCGATGACGACGACGAGGACGTTCCGGAGTCCCGCGTGCTGCACGCGGGCGATCTCGACGGCGTCGACATCGATGAACTCGATGACTCGGTCAGCGATGACTCCGACGGCTCTGACGAATCCGATGACTCGGACGCTGACGACGTCGACTCAGACGATTCTGACGACGACGCCGCGAGCGACGAGGAAGAGTAACTCAGGAGGCTGAGTTCTCCAGCACGTAGTCGATCGACCGGATGAGCTGGCGCACATCGTCGGGCTCGATGGACACGAAGGTCGCGATGCGCAGTTGGTTGCGGCCGAGCTTGCGATAAGGCTCGGTGTCGACCACGCCGTTTGCACGCAGGGTCTTGGCGATGCTGGCCGCGTCGATGCTGTCGTCGAAGTCGATCGTCACGACGACGGGGGAGCGGTGCGCGGGGTCGGTGACGAATGGCGTCGCGACGGCGGATGCCTCGGCCCACTCGTACAGCGCGGCAGACGACTCGGCGGTGCGGGCGCCGGCCCAGGCGAGCCCGCCGTTGTCGTTGAGCCAGCGCAGTTGACTGTCGAGCAGGTGCAGCGTCGTCAGCGCCGGCGTGTTCAGCGTCTGGTTGAGGCGAGAGTTGTCGAGAGCGTTCTTGAGGCTGAGGGACTCGGGGATGTATCGATCGGATGCCGCGATCTTCTCGATCCGCTCGATGGCCGCCGGTGACACGGCAGCGCCCCACAGGCCGCCGTCGGATCCGAGGTTCTTCTGCGGAGCGAAGTAGTAGACGTCGGTCTGCGTGACGTCGAAGTCGATGCCGCCGGCCGCGCTGGTCGCGTCGATCACGGTCAGTGCCCCCTCGGCGGCCACGCGCCGAACCGGTGTCGCGACGCCCGTCGAGGTCTCGTTGTGGGGCCAGGCGTAGACGTCGATGCCGTCGACGGCCTCGGGTGAGGTGAGCGAGCCCGGCTCGGCGGAGCGCACATCCGGTGCTTCAAGCCACGGGCCGCCGGCCGCCTTGGCGAACTTGCTGCCGAATTCGCCGAACGCGAGGTTCTGGCTGCGACGTTCGATCAGACCGAAGGCCGCGGCATCCCAGAACGCGGTCGATCCGCCGTTACCCAGCAGGATCTCGTACCCGTCGGGAATGCGGAACAGGCTGGCGAGCTGCTCGCGGACGCTCCCGACGAGATTCTTCACCGGCGCTTGGCGGTGAGATGTGCCGAGGACGCCGGCGCCTGAGGTGACCAGCGCTTCGAGCTGCGCGGCGCGCACTTTCGACGGGCCGCAGCCGAAGCGTCCGTCGACGGGCAGAAGGTCACGGGGAATCTCGATCGCCATGCGTCGATTCTAGAGGTGTCACGGTCGTGCTCGCTGCACTGTGACTCGCCTCGATGTCGGTGCGGGAATGTAGGCTTACCTAAGACGACCCGGAGGGCAAGATGACGGACCTGATCGACACCACGGAGATGTATCTCCGCACGATTCTCGAACTCGAAGAAGAGAACATCGTTCCGTTGCGCGCGCGCATCTCCGAGCGCCTCGGTCATTCCGGTCCGACCGTCTCGCAGACCGTGGGTCGAATGGAACGCGACGGCCTCGTCGTCGTCTCAGAAGACCGCACTCTCGAGCTCACCGACTCTGGGCGTCGCAAGGCCGTCGACGTGATGCGCAAGCATCGTCTGGCCGAACGTCTGCTGTCTGACGTGATCGGTCTCGATTGGGCGTTCGTGCACGAAGAGGCCTGCCGCTGGGAGCACGTCATGAGCGAGCAGGTCGAGCGTCGCCTGGTCGAGCTGCTGGGGCACCCGACCGAGTCGCCGTACGGCAACCCGATTCCCGGGCTCGACCAATTGGGCGATGTTCCCGCACGAACGTTCGATGAGGGTGTCGTCGGCCTCGTTCGCAAGCTCACCCACGCTGATGAGCCGATCGACGGCACGGTGCGGCGCCTGGCCGAGCCGGCGCAGGTCGATCCAGAACTGCTCGAGCAGCTGCGCGGCGCCGGCGTCGTGCCCGGTGCGCGTGGGAAGTTCCGTTTCAACGAGGGATACGTCCTGATCGAGATGGACGGCAACGACGAGGGGCTGGAGCTTCCTGTCGAGCTCGCCTCGCACATCTTCCTCGTGGGCGAACCGGTGTGACCCTTCGACAGGCTCAGGGAGCGATTGCCGGTGGACTCATCCGCTCTCGGGGGATTGCCAGGGTGTCAGGGTGACAGAATCGTTATCTTCCGGTAACCTCGGACAGGTCGTCAACGGAGAAGCCACTGATCGACATCCCGTCTACACCGCCTGACTAAGCGCACCCGAAGCGCCAAGGCGCAGGAGGACCCCCTTTTGGCCGCAGATATCGAACCGTCCGCGAAGACATCTGAAAAGACCCTGAAGCGCATTCGTGCCGCTGCTCCTCGCGACGCTGCTCGAAAGATGGTCAAGCCCATGCGCTCGATCGCGATCTTCGGAGCCGTCGGCGCTCTGGTGGCCGCGGTCGCACTTCCCGCCTACGCGGCGTCCTCGACGCCGGTCAACGCTGCCGCGACACTTCAGCAGCTGGCGACAAACGATGCCCAGTCGCTCGTGGTCGCCTCAGAAGCCACTGCTGCTCCGCTCGAGCGGGGCACGTTCTCGGCAACCACTCCCGAAGAGATCGAGAAGAAGAAGGCCGAAGCTGCCGCAGCGGCACGAGCGAAGGCCGCGGCCGCAGCCGCAGCATCCGCCTCCACCTCGACAACCTTCAACACCGCCGGCTACGCGCTCGTCGCCCCCGGTGACGGTGCTGTTCGCTATCCGCTGCCGCGCGGCTCGTATACTCAGGGCCGCACGATCAGCGGTGGCCATGACGGCGCTGACATGCTGGCGCCGGCGGGAACGCCAATCTACGCCGCGGCGGCGGGTGTCGTCCGTGTCTCCAGTGAGAGCCACTACGGCTACGGCGTCGCGGTCGTCATCGACCATGTGATCGCCGGCCAGCGGGTGTCGACCACGTACGCTCACATGACATATGGATCGCGTCAGGTGCAGGCCGGGCAGACGGTCGCAGCCGGTCAGCTCATCGGAGCGGTCGGAAGCACGGGACGATCAACGGCGAACCACCTCCACTTCGAGGTCTGGGTCAACGGCGGCAAGGCTGAGCCGTACGCCTGGCTTCGCGCGAACGCGGGCTGATCCCGCCGGCAGAACCCCGCTCGCCTCAGCGACACGCGCGAATGTTCATCTCGCGTTTCGTGGGTTGTCGGTGGGATGGGTTAGCCTGAACCCGTCGTCGCACGGACGGGAGAAGCCGATGGAACGAATACCGAACATCCGCACCATGGATGCACTCGGTCGTTACGTCCTTCGGCATTGCCCGCAGGGATGCACGGAGTTTGTCGTGTGCGAGA
>NZ_JAJUFV010000089.1 GCF_029263575.1 Microbacterium sp.
CGGGGATGCCCGGCTCCTGGATGTTCTCGCCCTTGACGATCGCCTCGTAGACCTTGACTCGGCCGAGGATGTCGTCTGACTTGATCGTCAGGAGCTCCTGAAGCGCGTATGCAGCGCCGTAGGCCTCGAGCGCCCACACTTCCATCTCACCGAAGCGCTGACCACCGAACTGTGCCTTACCACCGAGCGGCTGCTGGGTGATCATCGAGTACGGACCCGTCGAACGTGCGTGGATCTTGTCGTCGACCAGGTGGTGCAGCTTCAGGATGTACATGTAGCCCACCGAGATCGGAGCCGGGAACGGCTCACCGGAGCGGCCGTCGAACAGCTGCGTCTTGCCGCTCGAGTCGATCAGGCGCTCACCATCACGCGTGGGAAGCGTGGAGTCGAGGAGTCCCGCGATCTCGTGCTCTTCTGCACCGTCGAACACCGGGGTGGCGACCTTCGTGCCGGGGACCGCTTCGAATGCGTCCTTCGGCAGCGTGGCGGCCCACTCGGGGGTGCCTTCGACCTTCCAGCCCTGCTTCGCGATCCACCCGAGGTGGGTCTCGAGCACCTGACCGAAGTTCATTCGGCCCGGGATGCCGAGCGGGTTGAGGACGATGTCGACCGGGGTGCCGTCCGGGAGGAACGGCATGTCCTCGATCGGAAGGATCTTCGCGATGACGCCTTTGTTGCCGTGGCGGCCAGCGAGCTTGTCGCCCTCGGTGATCTTGCGCTTCTGGGCGATGTAGACCACGACGCGGCGGTTGACGCCGGAGCCGAGCTCGTCGTCGCCCTCTTCCGCGTTGAACTCCTTGACGGCGATGATCGTTCCCTGCTCACCGTGCGGAACCTTCAGCGAGGTGTCACGGACTTCGCGGCTCTTCTCGTTGAAGATCGCGCGCAGCAGACGCTCTTCAGCGCTCAGCTCGGTCTCACCCTTCGGCGTGACCTTGCCGACGAGGATGTCGCCGGGACGAACCTCAGCGCCGATGCGGATGATGCCGCGCTCGTCGAGGTCTTTCAGCAGCTCGGGGCTGACGTTGGGAAGATCACGGGTGATCTCTTCCTTGCCGAGCTTCGTGTCGCGAGCGTCAACCTCGTACTCTTCGATGTGGATCGAGGAGAGCGTGTCGTCCTTCACGAGGTCCTGGCTGAGGATGATCGCATCCTCGAAGTTGTAGCCTTCCCACGTCATGAACGCCACGAGCAGGTTCTTGCCGAGGGCGAGTTCACCGTTCTCGGTGGCGGGGCCATCGGCGATGATCTCGCCGACCTCGACACGCTCACCGGCGGAGACGACGACCTTCTGGTTGTAGGACGTGCCCTGGTTCGAGCGGTCGAATTTGCGCAGGTAGAACTCCTGCGTGCCACCCTCGTCGAGCTGGACGACGACACGGTCAGCGGAAACCTCGGTGACCACACCGGGCTTGTCGGCCGAGATGACATCGCCGGCGTCGATGGCAGCGTAGCCCTCCATACCGGTTCCGACCAGCGGAGAGTCGCTGCGCAGCAGCGGCACAGCCTGACGCTGCATGTTGGCGCCCATGAGCGCACGCTGAGCGTCATCGTGCTCGAGGAACGGCACGAGCGACGTCGCCACCGACACCATCTGACGCGGGGAGACGTCCATGTAGCCGATCTCTGCGGGCTCGAACAGGTCGACCTCGCCGCCGGGGCGACGAGCGAGCACGCGCTCTTCGCGGAAGCTGCCGTTCGCCTTGAGGGGCGCGTTCGCCTGCGCGACGATGAAGTCGCTCTCTTCCGACGCCGTGAGGTAGTCGATGTCATCGGTGACGATGCCGTCGACGACACGGCGGTACGGCGTCTCGATGAAGCCGAACGAGTTGATGCGCGCGAAGGTCGCGAGCGATCCGATCAGACCGATGTTCGGACCTTCCGGCGTCTCGATCGGGCACATGCGGCCGTAGTGCGAGGGGTGGACGTCACGAACCTCGACGCCGGCGCGGTCACGGGAGAGACCACCGGGACCCAGCGCCGAAAGGCGACGCTTGTGGGTCAGACCCGCGAGCGGGTTGTTCTGGTCCATGAACTGCGACAGCTGCGAGGTTCCGAAGAACTCCTTGATCGCGGCGACGACAGGGCGCACGTTGATCAGGGTCTGCGGCGTGATCGCCTCGATGTCCTGCGTGGTCATGCGCTCGCGCACGACGCGCTCCATGCGCGACAGACCCGTGCGGACCTGGTTCTGGATGAGCTCGCCGACGGCGCGGATACGACGGTTGCCGAAGTTGTCGATGTCGTCGGTGGCCATGCGGATCTCGGCCTTCTTGCCGCCGCGGAGGCCCTCGAAGCTCTCGTCTCCTCGGTGCAGACGCACGAGGTACTTGATGGTCGCGACGATGTCTTCGACGGTCAGCACCGACGAGTCCAGCGGCTCGTTCAGGCCGAGCTTCTGGTTGATCTTGTAGCGACCGACCTTCGCGAGGTCGTAGCGCTTGGCGTTGAAGTAGAAGTTGTCGAGCAGCGCACGAGCAGCCTCTGCCGCGACCTGCTCACCCGGACGGAGCTTGCGGTAGATGTCACGCAGCGCGTCTTCCTTGGTGAGGATCGTGTCTTTCGCCAGCGTCTCTTCGATGGCCGGGAAACCGGCGAACTCGGTGAGGATCTCTTCGCTCGTCATGCCGAGCGCCTTGAGGAAGACCGTGACGGACTGCTTGCGCTTGCGGTCGATGCGAACGCCGACCTGGTCGCGCTTGTCGATCTCGAACTCGAGCCAGGCACCACGGCTCGGGATCACACGCGCCGAGACGATGTCCTTGTCAGAGGTCTTGTCGGGCGTCTTGTCGAAGTAGACACCGGGCGAGCGCACCAGCTGCGAGACGACGACGCTCTCGGTGCCGTTGATGATGAACGTTCCCTTGCCGGTCTGCAGCGGGAAGTCGCCCATGAAGACCGTCTGGGTCTTGATCTCACCGGTGAGGTGGTTCATGAACTCGGCCTCGACGTACAGCGGCGCGGCGTAGGTCTTGCCGCGTTCCTTGCACTCGTCGATCGAGTACTTCTCCGGCTCGAGGTACGGGTTCGTGAAGCTCAGCTGCATCGTCTCGCCGAGGTCTTCGATCGGGGAGATCTCTTCGAAGATCTCCTCCAGACCGCTGAACTCGTTGAGATCTTTGCGACCGGCCTTCTTGCCCTCGGCCAGACGTGCCTTCCACGTCTCGTTGCCGACGAGCCAGTCGAAGGACTCCGTCTGCAACGCGAGCAGGTCAGGGACCGTCAGCGTGTCGGAGATCTTGGCGAACGAAAGGCGGGATGCTCCGCGTCCGTTCTTATTGGTGGTGGGTGTGGATGCGTTGCGAGCAGCAGCCAAGGGAATAACCTCCGTGAGCCCCGCAGGGCTTCTCGATTCCTTTGTCGTCAGGTGGAGTGCGCACTCGTCTGCTCAACAACTGCCGACCACCATATGAGGGCAGGGAGAACCGAGGCGCAACGATCCACTATACGTCGGATTTTGTGACATGGCAAGCGCAGTCCTTGACCAATCTCGGATGCTGCGGTAAAAGCATCCGTCTACGTCGCGCGAAACCACAATGTTCGCGGCGGGTGTTCGGCGGGCACACGCGCACGCGGGCACGCGGCGCACCTCAGGCGATGTTCAGCTCGTTGCCCGGGATGGACGCCAACAGGCGCCGCGTGTACGGATCACGCGGGTTCGTGAAGATCTCCTCGGACGTCGCCGCCTCCACGAGCGCTCCGTCCTTCATCACGCACACGTAGTCGCTGATGAGTCTGACGACGGCGAGGTCGTGCGAGATGAACAGGTAACTGAGTCCGTATTCACGCTGCAGGTCGCCCAGCAACGTCAGAATCTGATCCTGCACCAGCACGTCGAGCGCCGAGACCGGTTCGTCGCACACGATGAGATCTGGTGAGAGCGCCAGAGCACGGGCGATCGCCACGCGCTGGCGCTGACCACCCGACAGCTCGGAGGGGTATCGCCGGAGCATCGACTGCGGCAGCGCCACATCATCGAGCAGCTGGCGCACGCGCTGTCGCCGCTCGGCGCCGCTTCCGCGCCGGTAGAACTCCAGCGGTTCACCGATCAGTCGCTCGATCGTGAACATCGGGTTCAGGCTCGAATACGGATCCTGGAAGATGGGTTGCGCGCGCTGGCGGAAATCACGCGTCTCTGATCGGCTCAGGCTCGCGATGTCTTTGCCCTCATAGCGGATCGACCCCGTCGTCGGTTCGATGATCTTCAACAGCATCCGTGCCGTCGTCGTCTTACCCGACCCCGACTCCCCCACGATCGCAACCGTCTCGCCGCGCGGAATGGCGAGCGAGACATCGTTCACGGCGACGAAGTCATCGCCGCGGCCGCGCACCGGGTACACCTTCGTGAGGTTCTCGATCTCGACGATGTTGTCGGATGCCTTCGCTTCGGCATCGTGCGCTTCGCTGCCCGCAGAATGAACCGCGGGTTGCAGACGCGCGACGGCGACCGACGGCGCTGCGGCGACGAGAGACTTCGTGTACGGATGCTGCGGCTCCTCGAGAATCTGTCGCGCAGCGCCCTGCTCGACGACCTTGCCACGGTGCATCACGATGACGCGTTCGGCACGTTCGGCTGCGAGTCCCAGATCATGCGTGATCAGCAGCACGGCGGTACCGAGTTCACGCGTCATCGCACCGATCTGATCAAGGATGGTCTGCTGCACCGTCACGTCGAGTGCGCTGGTGGGCTCGTCGGCGATCAGCAGCCGGGGCTTGCAGGCCAGGCCGATCGCGATCAGGGCGCGCTGGCGCATGCCGCCGGAGAACTCGTGCGGATACTGCTTCGCGCGTTTCGCCGCGTCGGGGAGACCTGCGGCCTCCAGAGCCTCGACGACCTTCGCGGACACGTTCTGCCTATTGGCCAGGCCGTGTGCGAGCAGTGTCTCGGCGACCTGTGTGCCGATCTTGGCGACGGGGTTGAGGTTCGACATCGGATCCTGCGGCACGAGTCCGATGTCGCGCCCGCGGATGCTGCGCAGCTCGTTCTCGGATGCCCGTGTGATGTCACGCCCGTCGAGACTGATGCTGCCCTGGGCGATGCGCCCGCCGCCGGCGAGCAGCCCGATGATGGCCATCGCGGTCGTGGACTTGCCCGAGCCGGACTCGCCCACAATCGCGACCGTCTCGCCCTCGGAGATCTCCAGGTCGACGCCTTCGACGGCGTGCACGACGCCGTCCATCGTGGCGAAGTCGACGGCCAGGTCTTTCACCGACAGCAGCGGAGCGCCCGTGTTCTTGTTGTTCGACATCAGCGTGCCCTCGTCCTCGGGTCCATGGATTCGCGCAGCGCCTCACCAAACAGGGTGAACCCGAGCGCTGTCACAGCGATACAGATACCCGGCAGGAAAGCCAGCCAGGGCGCTATCGCCAGTTCACTCTGTGCGTATGTCAGCATCCGGCCCCACTCGGCCGTCTCGGGGCGTCCGCCACCCAGACCGAGGAACGACAGGGCAGCCGCGTCGATGACCGCGGTCGCGAGCGTGAGCGTGCCCTGCACGATGACCGGCCCGATCGCGTTGGGCAGCACGTGCGACATCGTGATGCGGCCGCGTCCGAGACCGAGTGTCTGCGCCGAGAGCACATAGTCGCTCGATCTCTGCTGCAGCATCGACGCGCGAAGCAGACGCGCGAAGATCGGCACCTGAGAGGCACCGATGGCGATCATGACGGCGGATGGCGTCTGCCCGAGAATCGCCGCGATCGAGACGGCGAGCAGCAGATTCGGCACCGACAGGATGATGTCGACAATGCGCATGATGAGCGCGTCGACCCAGCCACCGAATGTGCCGGCGACGAGTCCGAGGATCATGCCGCCCACGAGTCCGATGGCCGTCGAGATGACACCCACGAGCAACGACGCTCTGGCTCCCCAGATCAGCTTCGACAGCACATCGCCGCCGAACCGATCAAGCCCCAGGGGGAAGGCCGGGTTGTCGCCGGGTCCGGGGATGTGTGTCGGCGTGATGAACTTCGCACCGGGAAGCGCTGTCTCCGGGTACGGCGCGAGAAGTGGCGCGAGGGCGGCGACGAGTACGAACAGCACCACGATCACCGCGCCGACCCAGGCGGTCGGGTTGCGTCGCAGGCGCCGGAAGACGTCGCGCCAGAAGCCGCCGGTGCCGCCCTTCAGCTCGGTCTGCGCGACGGCGACCGTGTCGATGATCTCGCCGCCCTGCGCTGGAGGAAGAGAAACGCTCATTATTGGACCCTCACTCTCGGGTCGATCAAGCTGTATGACACATCAACGGCGAGGTTGATGAGCGCATACGCAATGGCGATGAAGATGATGAAGCCCTGCAGCACGGGGAAGTCCCGGGTGAAGATCGCCCGCGCCAAGAAGGAGCCGATCCCCGGATACGCGAACACGGTCTCGGTGAGCACGGCCCCCGAGATCAGCAGTCCCGTCTGCAGGCCGATTGTCGTGACGACCGGCAACAGGGCGTTTCGCAGGATGAACCGACCACGGAGGATCGAGCTCGAAACGCCTTTGGCGCGGCCCGTACGAACGTAGTCGGCGTTCTGCACCTCGAGCACGCTCGCCCGTGTGATGCGCACGATGATCGCCAGCGGAATCGTTCCCAGCGCGATCGCTGGCAGGATCAGATGCTGGATCGCATCCCACGACGCATCGAACTCGCCGGTGATGATGCCGTCCCACACGTAGAAACCGGTCGGATGCGTCGCATCGATGCGCGGATTCTGCCTGCCGTCGGCCGGAAGCCACCCCAGCTGCACGGCGAAGACGTATTTGAGGATGAACGCGAGGAAGAACACGGGGATCGTGATGCCGACCAGGCTCAGCACGACAGCCGAATGGTCGCTGAATTTGCCGTGACGGCGCGCCGCCCAGTAACCGAGCGGGATGCCGACGCCCACCGCGATGATGAGCGCCGCCACCGACAACTCGATCGTCGCAGGAAAGCGCCGGATGAACTCGTCGAGCACCGGACGGTTGGTCTGGATCGAGGCGCCGAAGTCGCCCTGGAGCAGTCGTCCGATCCAGATGAAGTACTGCTCCAGCAGTGGCCGGTCGAATCCGTAGAGCTCGTTGACCCGCTCGATCGCCTCAGGCGTGGCCTTCTCGCCGAGAAGCGCGACCGCCGGGCCGCCGGGTAGCGCGCGAACCCAGGCGAACAGCAGCACACTCAAGCCGAACAGGGTGGGGATGAGAAACAGCAGTCGCCTGCCGATGGTGCGAAGCAAGAAGTACTCCCAGCTCTTTCAGGTAGGTCGACGCGAGTCTCTGACCCCTCGACGGGCTCAGGGAGCGGAGACTCGCGTCGTCCTGTTCCGGCCCTTGCCGCTTCGACAGGCTCAGCGGTCGCAGGATGAGGAACAGGACGACGCGCGACGCTTACTTCGTGAGGACGATGTCCGTGAAGACTTCGTCGTTCACCGGGCTGGCTGGGTAGCTCTCGACCCGCGGCGCGAAGGCCAATGTCGGGGCCGGGTGCGCAAGCGGAACGCCGGGGATGAACTCGGCGACCATCTGGTTGATCTCCTCGTACAGCGCGCTCTGCTCGTCGAGGTCAGCGATGCCGCGGGCCTCGGCCAGGGCGCTGAACAGCTCGGGATTGTCGAAGCCCCATTCCGAGCTCTGCGCGCCGAAGAACACGCCGACGAAGTTGTCGGTGTCGTTGTAGTCACCGGTCCACCCCAGCAGGTGGATGCCATGGTCGGCAGTGCCCGTGGTGCGATCGAGGTACTCGACCCACTCCTCCGAGACCGGGGTGGTCTCGACGCCGACCTCGGCGAGCTGCGACGACAACACGGTGAAGATCTGCTCGGGGTCTGGCATGTACGGACGCGAGACGTTGACCGGGTAGTTGAAGTCAAGCGTCAGCGGGTTGGATTCGTCGTACCCGGCCTCGGCCAGCAGCGACGTCGCCTTCTCGGGGTCGTAGTCGTACGTGGGTACGTCCGGGTTGTAGCCGTTGACGGAATCGGGCATGAACTCGATCGCCTTCTCGGTGCCCTCCGGCAGAACCTGGCTGATCAGCGCGTCTTTGTCGATCGCGTACGAGAGCGCTTCGCGCACCTTCGGGTCCTGCAGCTCGGGCAGCGCCTGGTTGAACGCGAGGTAGAGGATCGTGAACGGAGGACGCGACACCATCGTGAAGCCGTCTTCTTCGAGTGCGGCCGTGTCGGCGGGGCCGACGAGGTCGTAGCCGTCGATGTCTCCGGCCTCGAGCGACTGGCGACGTGCGGTCGGGTCGTCGATCACACGGAAGATGACCTCTTCGATCTGGCCCTTATCGCCCCAGTAGTCGTCATAGATGTTGAGCGTGAGCTGCTCACCCGGCGACCAGTCGCTGAAGGCGAAGGGGCCGGTGCCGACGGGGTGACCCTGCGCGTACTCGGACAGCTTGGGTGCCTCGGCGGAACCGCCGACGGTGTCAGCGCCGAACTCCTGCAGCGCCGACGGGCTCTGCATGGCGAAGGCGGGCAGCGACAGCGCGGGGATGAAGCCGGCGAACGGCTTGTTCAGCTCGATCGTCAGGGAGTAGTCGCCGTCGGGCGTGCACGACTTGTAGACGGCGTTCTCCGGGCTGTCGGCGTAGCCGTGGAACAGTTTGTTGTAGTAGTAGCCGAACGCCTCGGATGCCGCGAGGCCGGTCCAGTTGTACCAGCGGTCGAAGTTGTAGCAGACGGCTTCGGCGTTGAAGGGCGTGCCGTCATGGAAGGTGACGTCCTCCTTCAGCGTGAAAGTGTGACTCATGCCGTGGGCAGCGGACTCCCACGATTCGGCGAGCAGCGGCGCGGGGTCTGCGGTGCCGGGCTCGGTGCCAACGAGGCCCTCGAAGATCTGACGCGAGACGCGGAAGGTCTCACCGTCCTGCGCGAAGGCAGGGTCGAGGCTGGCCGGATCAGAGGACGCGGCGAACACAAATGTGCTGTCGACGTCGCCGGATGAGTCTCCTGAGTCGTCACCGCGTTCGCTGGCGACGCAGCCCGCGAGCAGCATCGCCGCGATCGCTGTGCCGGTGACGGCGATGAGCCCTCGCCGACGCATGGATGTGTTGTTCATGCTGGGTACCTTCCCTGTTGGGGGCGCTTCTTTGCGCGTGGCGGATGCGTCTTCGCAACCGTGACACGGCGATGCATTGACGCTACCCAGCTGGCGGGCGGAATCCAAGCGCATCCGCTTCGCGACTCGGTATCAGGTCGGTAACGACTTCACTGCGCATAAGCTCAGAGCATGGGACGAACGCGCGCGAAAGACACCGAGCATCCGCACGCTCGCCTGGATCACGGTGGCATCGCACGCATCGTCCCGTCGGAGTTCACCTCGGGTTTCGAACTGATCGTCGACGACACACCACAGTCACATGTCGACCTCGATGACCCCACGCACCTGCACTTCGAGTACATCGTGCGCATGGGCGCTGTCATCGATCAGCTACCGGTCGGGCCGTTGACGGCGCTGCATCTCGGCGCCGGCGCACTCACCATCCCCCGCTATATCGCGGCGACGCGTCCCGGATCACGTCAGCAGGTGATCGAGTGGGAGGCGCCGCTGGCCGCGCTCGTTCGTGAGAACCTGCCGCTGCCGCGGGGAGCATCCGTTCGTATCCGTATCGGCGACGCCCGTGAAGGAGTGCAGCGCCTGCCCGCGGCGCTGAAAGGAAGGTGCGATCTCATCGTCTCGGATGTGTACTCGGGCGCACAGACACCGGCGCACCTGACCAGCGCGGAGTTCTACGCCGAACTTCGCGAGATACTCGCCCCCACCGGCGTCCTGCTCGTCAACGTCGCCGACGGCCCCGGGCTGGCCTTCGCGCGCCGACAGGTGGCCACGATCACTCACGTCCTTCCCGAGGTCGCTCTCCTCGCCGACACGCAGGTGCTCAAGGGCAGACGGTTCGGGAATCTCGTGATCGCGGCATCCGCTTCTCCCCTCCCCTCAGGGTGGCTGCCCCGTCTGCTCGCCGCTGGCCCGCACCCGGCGAAGATCGCCCAGGGCGCAGAGGTCAGGGCGTTCGCGCAGGGCGCCGGGATCGTGACGGATGCGGATGCCGTGGCATCCCCGAGACCCGACGCGTCGATCTTCCTGCGCTGACCGCGCTGCGACTTCAGCCTCGGTGGGCGTGCCGACCCGACCACTCGCGACCCCGAAGGCAGACTGGTGAGGATGCTGCGGAAGGAGAGCACATTGGGTTTCATTCGGGGGTACGACTCAAACTCTCTTCGTGAGCTGGTCGATCAGGCCGAATGCGCCGAACGTCTGGCCGAGATCGAGTCGCAGCGGAGTCTGCCGGCGATGCTCGAGCGGGTGTGGCTGCTGAAGGTCCTCGACCGCCTCGATGAGGCGCACGCGCTGGCGGAAGAGACCGTGCGCCAGGCCCGCATGGCCGGTACCCGCAAAGATGTGCTGCGTGCGCGCGTGCTGCACGCGACCGTGCTGCAGTATCGCGGCGCCCACAGCGCCGCCGATCAGGTGCTGGCGACGTGCGCGGCAGAAGCCGAGGGGCAACGTTGGCATTCCATCGCAGCCTTCGCGCGTCAGCACCAGGGCAAGAACGCGTACGAGGCGGGCGATCTCGAACACGCCAGAGAGAGCTTCAAACAAGAGCTGTTCCTGCGCCGCGAAGCCGGCGCCGACGAGCGCGAACTCGAGACCGTGCTGCTGGCGATCGAGATGATCGAACGCCGTGGCGCGGCGCGTCTGATCACGACCTGATCGGTGGCGTGCCGGCCACCATTCCTCATGTCTGTGCCATGTCCTATTCTTGGCGCATGGCGGATCTGAAGCGTGTGCGCATCTGGGGTGAAGCACTGATCCAGATGCATCTCGACGACTCGTGGTCGTTCGGGTTCGACCATGCCAAACGTCGCGCGGGCCTGTGCGACTTCTCCGCGAAGCGCATCACCGTCTCGCGGTATCTCGCCGCCCGCTTCGATGACGATGAGATCCACCAGGTGCTGCTGCACGAGGTCGCCCATGCGCTCGCCGGGCACCGTGCCGCGCACGGGCCGAAGTGGAAGCGCATCGCTGACGACATCGGCTACGTCGGCGGCACCACGCACCACGGCGAGACGGCTGTCGAACTCGCCCCCTGGGTCGGTACATGCCCCGCCGGGCATGTGACCTACCGGCATCGCCGGGTGAGCCGACCCACGTCATGCGCGAAGTGCTCACGGACGTTCGACCCGCGGTACGAATTCGTCTGGACTCGTCGCGAGATCACGGCAGCCGCCCGGCTCGCCGCACAGGTGCCGCGAGAGCAGTAGCGCGGAGTCGGGTCAGCGCCCGAACCGGGTGAAGACGCCGCCGCGCAGGATGGGCACAGCGTCGATCGCGTCGAGTTCGGCGGCGGCTGCGACGCTCGTCGGCACGACGCCTGCGGCTTCGATGCGTGCTGTCGCGTCGACCCCGTCGGCGAGCTCACGTCCGGAGGCGGATGCCGTCAGCAGATGCCGCATCGCTCGGCGCAGGCCGCGCGCCGACTCGCAGGCGGTAGCCGCCTCGGGTGAGGTGTGGTCGATGCCGAGATCGCTGAGCGCGGCGATGATCGCTCCGGCGCCGAGCTGATCCTCGACAGCGAAGCGCAGGTCTCCGGCCGGTGTCTGCTCCCCCGCGGCGATCACGCTCACGGAGAGGCGCCGCTGCCGCTGATGCTGCAGAGCCAGCACCGTCTGTGCCACGGCCGTGGCGTTGCGCAACGCTCCGAGCAGCACGGTCGCCTGAGTCTGTGGCTGCGCCTGTATCCGAGCCGCGGCCGCGGCGACAGCGGCGCCATCGCGCGACCAGTGTGCGGCATCCGCCGCGTCGATCGAGGCATCGGATGCCACGGCATCCGCCACCGTCGACGAAAAACGCAGCACGTCGACGACGATCACGATGTCGGCCGGCGCGAGGCGCCTCAACCCCGCTTCTCCCCACTCGAAGCGAACCTGGTACGGCGATTGATCGAACGGCGAGCTCACCCTCCCACTTTCCCACACCCACCCAGACACACGCCGACCCCCGTCCTGCCGTCGTTCCCCCGTCTTAGCAACGCATGCGACGGGGGCTCGACGAGAAGACGGGGTCTCGGCGGCTCGGGCTCGGCGCGAAAGGTGAGGGACCCGGCACCTAGTCGATGGCGAGGGCCTCGACGGGGGCAACGCGTGTCGCCAGGCGCGTCGGGGTCGCCGCGGCCACGACCGTGAGAACTGCGGCGGCCGCGGCGATCACGACGACCGGGATCCACGGCACAGCGGGCGCCACGAGCCC
>NZ_JAJUFV010000090.1 GCF_029263575.1 Microbacterium sp.
AGGGTTCGTGGCCGATCACCGAGACCGCGTGACTCGAGGGCGAGAGCGATGCGCTCTGACGACCGGATGGTGCTCACGAGCAGCGCGAACGCCGCCCGCCCGAACGCGGCGATGCCCCGCCGGGGCAGGCCGTCTCGCCCCAGCGGCGCTCGCACGGCCTGTGCTGCGCGGATCGTCGTCCACGTCTGCGGCATGCCCTCCAGCGAACGCTGACCCGCCAGCAGCGCGTATGCGTATCGCGGAGGCAGGCGCGCATGTTGCACGGCGCTGATCATCATCTCTCGTGGGGGCGTCGACGCGACGAACGCGATCGCCCCGAGTCCGATCACGAGCGCCCGCAGCGCCAGCGCCGTGCCGATGACGAGACCTTCGACGGTGATCCGCACCGGTGCCTGCACGGCCTGTTCACCTGGCCGGCTGAGCGCATTGACGACGAGCACCCCGATACCGAACAGCACGAACGGCACCTGTGCAGGCAGCAGCATCCGCCAGGGGATGCGCGTGCTCCACCGCACGGCGGGCAACGCCACGACGTAGAGAACGAGCAGCGGCAGAGGGTCGAACAGGAACAGCACGGCGAGCGAGATCGCGGTGAGAGCGAGGAGTTTGATCGTGGGGTTGCGGGCGGCGAGCCATGACCCGTGTGTGTGTTCCCTCATCGTGTGACCGCCTCGGATGCCCCGGCGAAGGCGTGCTCGTCGAGACGCGCCAGTACCGTGCGCAACGCATCGTCGCCGGGGGTCCGCGGCGCCAGCCAGCGCAGCAGTCGCGGCGGGTGCAGCCCGGCGCGCTCGAGAAGATCGTCGTCGCGCAGCAGTTGACCGGGGGTCGTATCGGCGGCGATGCCGCCGTCGGCGATCACGAGGACGCGATCGGCGTACGTCGCGACCGCGCGCAGATCGTGACTGGAGAAGAGGATGCCGCGGCCGGCGCGCGCAGCGTCGCGCAATGCGCGCATCGCGACGATCGCGCTGTGTCGGTCGAGACCGAAGCCCGGTTCATCGGCGAGCAGGAATGGCCGCTCGTGAATGAGCATGGCGGCCAGGCTCAGCCGCCGTTTCTGCCCTCCCGAGAGGGTGTGCGGGTTGCGGTCGGCGAGGTCCGCGAGTCCGAAGCGCTGAAGCATCCACTCCACACGATCCCTGCTGTCTCGTGGCAGCCCGATGGCGACCTCTTCTCGCACCGTGTGTGCGCTGAACTGGTGCTCCGGGTTCTGGAACACCAGTCCCGCACGCGGCCCTTCGATCTCGCCTGCACCCGCGCGTGCGACACCGGCGAGGCAGTGCAACAGGCTTGATTTACCGCCGCCGTTGGCTCCCACGAGGGCGACGACCTCCCCCGTGCGCAGTTCGAGCGTGACGCCCCGCAGCACGGGAGTGGCCGCGGAACGCCGCGGAGCTCCCCCGGGCACGACATCGACGGCCCGCGCGGCGAGTGTCTCCGGTTGCGAGTCTGCGCGGTGCATCGGGTCGATCACGGGCGCGGTGGGCTCGGCATCCGCCAACTCCCGCACATACGCGGCGACGCGATCGTCGTCGAGACCGCCGGGGATGCCGGTCACGGCGAAGAGTTCGCGTTCCAACGGCAGCCAGCAGCCCTGAGCGAGCAGAGTGCGCGCGACCTGAACGCTCATGTCGGCCGCGCGCCCGTCGAAGAGCACCCGCCCACCTCTGTCGAGCACCAGCCACCGCTCCGGCAAGCCCGCCGCGATCGCCGCATCTGTGGCCGCGTCGCCTGTGGGCGCGATGTCCGCGCGCGCGTCGCCGAACTCGTCGAGGCGATGCTCGACGAGAACAGAGGCGACATCGTCTGCGCGACCCAGCTCGTCGAGTACTCGGCGCACCGCCGTAATGCCGTCGGCGTCGAGCATGGCGGTCGGCTCGTCCAGGAGCAGCAGCAGCGGGCGCGTGACGGTCGCGGCGGCGAGGGCGATGCGCTGCGTCTCACCGCCCGACAGCGTGCTCGTATCGCGGCCCCGCAGCGCTCCCGCCCCGACCCCCGCGAGGGCCAGGCCCACCTCGCGCGGGATGACGACCGGATCGACCGCGAGATTCTCGAGGGGGAACGCGACCTCGTCCTCGACGTCGGGCAGACAGACACCGGTGGCCGGGTCCTGTGCGACCACGCCGACGACGTCGGCCTGACGCGCGAGCGGCTGAGTCTGCACGTCTCGGCCAGCGACTTTCACGCCTCCGGTCGTCTCAGCGCGCACCGCCTGCGGGATCGCCCCCTGCAGCAGCCGCAGGAGGGTGGATTTGCCGCACCCCGATGGTCCGAGTACAAGAATCCGTTCACCGGGAGCGATCGTCACATCGAGCGGTCCGACGCCGCTCCCGTCAAGAAATCGCGCAGAGATGCCGCGGGCGTCGACGAGAGCGTTCGTCACCGGGCACGCCCTGCGCTGACGGGGAGCGTGTCGCGCACGATCGCGAAACCGTCGAGCACGCCCGTACGCCGCAGTGCGTCGACGATCACTTTCGCGAGCAGACCGCCCAGTACGATGCCGGACAGCAGTTGGAGTCCCAGCCGCAGCAGCAGGATGTCCTGCCCGAACCATCCGGACCGGAACCCGGTGAAGAAGAACACCAGGGTCGCGCCCAGGAGCCCGGATGCCGCGAACACGAGCCATCCGTAATTGCGGTATCGCGTCAGGGCGAAGGGCAGCTCGCATCCGATGCCCTGAAGCGCCGCTGCGATCAACAGCAGCGGGCCGACCGGTGACCCGAGGAAGATGACCTCGATGACCGCCGCGAGCACCTCGGCGATGATCCCCACGAAGGGGCGCCGGATGATCGCCGTGGCAATCGGCGCGACCAACAGCCAGCTGCCGAACAGCACGTGCTGCGCGAGGTCGCCGGCCGGACCCATCAGGATCGCGAGGAGGTTCCACGCCTGCACCATCACCCAGTAGAGAAACCCGAAGACGACGCCGAGCATGACCATGAGCACGATGTCTTTAAGCTGGAGAGCGCGTCGTGTCGGTCGATCGGATGCCCGAATGCGCGCGGAATCAGACATGGGCGTGCGAAGGGCTGTTGACCGAGACGGTCAGGTGGCTGGTGACGTGCTGCACACTGCGGCCGACCAGGGTCCAGCCGGCAACGGCCGTCTCGAGGATGCGCCCGAGATCACCCTCGAGGCGGGTGACGAAGTGGGCTGAGCCGCGGAAGGTGTCGTTTTCCTTGGCGAGGTCGATCGCAGCGTAGATGTCGCGCATGTGATCGGGCTCGACACCCGCGGTGACCTCATCGGCCAGCGGGTACAGCGCCCACTCGGCGGTGGCGTGGCGGTCCGTGTCGCGGCCGGTCGGATGCTCGACGGCACGCGGCCCCGCACCGCCGGGCAGCTCGCAGACGACCTCACCCGGGCAGCCGCGCGACAGCAGCACGGAGATCGACGCGTGCGAGCCCGTGTCGGCGATCGCGCTCGACAGGTCGGTGAGGTAGCGCAACAGGTCGCGCTCTGTACCGCCGACGAATGTGCTGACATCACCGGTCTCGACGCTCAGTCCGCTGGCGTCGACGCTGTCGAGCGCACCAAGGATGATGTCGGCGTAGCGGTCGCTCATCACGGCGACAGTGATTCGCGCGCCGACGCCGAAACGCAGTGGATCGTTCTGCAGCGCCGTGCGCTGGTCGTGATCATCGACTGTGGATAGGATCATGATTCCTCCGTGCGGTCATCGGCACGGAAGACACGACCGGGATCGGATGATCCCAGGCGCGGCGTCGCTGTTGCTCCCTGCGCTGGCATGATCCAGATCAGGTTCAACGGTCGGAGTTCGATTACTCCCTCTCAGCCCGGCTCACCGGACTCCCGTGCTCTTCAGCTACGACCGTAGCATCGGTATGCGGGGCGGAGTCCACTCTCGGCGATACGGCGTAGACTGTCCGGGTGCTGCTGTGCGTGACGGCGAGTCACAAGACCGCCTCTTTCGAGATGCTCGAACGACTGAGCCGCACCCCCGACGACGTTGCGCCCAACCTTTTGCGGCTCACCTCGTGTGTGCAGGGTGCAGTCGTTCTTTCGACGTGCAATCGTTTTGAAGCCTATGTCGAGGTCGACGAACCGGTCACGGCCGCCGGTGCCGTGGGCGTCGAGGCCGTGCTCGAGGCCGTCGAGCAGTCCACCGGCATCCCCGCAGAACAGCTCGAAGGCGCCTACGCCGTGCACTCGGGGCGCCGGGTGGCCGAGCACCTGTTCGCCGTGGCATCCGGACTCGAATCCGTCGTGCCCGGCGAAGGCGAGATCGCCGGGCAGGTGCGTCGCGCCCTGAAGGCCGCCCGCAAAGACGGCACCACCTCTCCCGAACTCGAGCGCCTGTTCCAGCGGGCCAGTCAGGCACAGCGCAAGGTCAAGAACGTCACCGCGATCGGCCGCGCCGGTCGCTCTCTCGTGCGGCTGTCGCTCGAACTCGCCGACAGTCGCATCGCCGATTGGTCTGCCGAGCGCGTGCTGCTGGTCGGCACCGGCGCCTACGCCGCGGTCACCCTCGCCACGCTGCGCGAGCGCGGCGCCGCAGACATCTCGGTCTATTCGCCCTCGGGCCGCGCTGAGCTGTTCGCGAAGAAGCACGCCATCACGGCCGTCGCCGAAGCCGACTACGCCCGCGTCGCCCGCGCGTCGACACTGCTGATCACCTGCACCACGGCGACTGAGCCCGTGCTCGGGCCGCAGCAGCTGCAGGGAGCCGCCAGCACGGGCGGGGCGGGTTGCCCGATGGGGGCGCCGACCAGCGGTTCACAGCTCGTCATCGACCTGGGCATGCCTCGCAACGTCGACCCCGAGATCGCGAACGTCGAAGGTGTCGCATTGCTCGACCTCGAGACGATCCGCCTGCACGCTCCTCTTGAAGAGCTGCAGGCGACGGATGCCGCGCGAAGCGTCGTCCGTGATGCCGCAGACACCTTCAACGTGGTCGGCGATCGTCAGAGCGTGACCCCGGCCGTCGTGGCTTTCCGCTCGCACATCCTGTCGCTCATGGAAGCCGAGATCGACCGCGCCCGAGCTCGCGGCGATGAAGACGGACGCGTCGAGCAGGCCATGCGCCACCTCGCCGGCGTGCTGACCCACACCCCCACCGCACGGGCGCACGAGCTCGCCGCAGACGGACGCGGCGCCGAGTTCATCGCAGCCCTGGAGACGCTGTACGGCATCTCGGTCGCCGATCCGGCCGCCAGGGCATCCGAAACGGCCTGACACTGCGGAGCAACGGTCAATCGCCGGACGCTTCGGCCAGCAGGGATGCGGCCGCCGCGCGCACGCGCGGCAACTCGACACTGATGGTTGCCCACACCGCCTCGTAATCAGTCGCCTCATCGTGATGCGCAAGCCGATCGCGCATGCGTTTGATACTCGACCAGGGCACCTGTGGGTTCGCGACCACAGTCTCCTCGCTCAGTCGTGCGACGTTCTCACCGATCTTGATGATGATCGACTCGGCTGCGAGCCCCGGTGTGTTGAGCTCGTCCGAGACGTACCACTCGTGGCCGCGAGCGGCGAGTTGCGTTCCGTCATCGCACAGCCGAACGATCTCGCGCAAGCACCGATCGTCCCTCTCGCTCATGCGGCGACCGCCGACTGCAGGATCGGATGATCAGCGGGGAGCGCTCCGTCGGTGACCACGTCGATCGGGACGCCGAGCAACTGTTCAGCTTCTGAGGCGAACTCTGCGATCGTCAGCAATCCGACGTTCGGCCCTCGGGTGACGAGGAGATCGAGGTCACTCTGCGCGGTGTCCGCACCGCGCCCCGCCGAACCGAACACGCGCACGTTGCTCAGTCCATGCTCCGCTGCGAGCTTCTTGAGTTCGTCACGATGCTGCTTGAGCGCCTCATGCGGCAGAACACGCATGGCCGAGCGCAGCCTGTCGAGCATTGCCTCTGACGGATTCCTCCGCCCGGCCTCGTACGCCGCGATGTTCGGTTGAGCAACGCCGCTGCGCGACGCGAGCTGCGACTGGCTGAGTCCAGCGCGCTCGCGCAACTCTCGCAGCGTTTCACCCATATCATGATGATATAGCAGGATCGGCGACCACAGTTCCCTCATCGAGATCACGTCTCGCCCCGGTCGCCGGGATGCTGCTCGACTAGCTCAGTTGTTGTCCTCCGGGGAGTGGCGCCTCGCACGACGTCGAAACACCTCGATTCGGATGATCGGCTGCGGTCCCGACTGACTCGTTGACGTTGACCGTTCAATCGCTCGTTCGTCGTCGAGCTCCTGCAGCGCCTTCTCATACCAATCATCAGCCTGCGCCAACCGTTTGACTGTTGCGGCGTCCCGAATCGTCTTCACGAAGGGGGAGCGAATCGTCGGCGTGACAACGATGTAGAGGGCAATGACCACAACGACTGAAAGCGCCGACAGCACGGCGAACGCCCATAATCTCGCGAGCGTCGCCCCCAGTGGCACGAGAATCATCACTATGAGTCCGGTAACCCGGAAAGTCCAGGAGAGCACCTGATCGCTGCGCTTGTGCGGAGGAAACGGCGCCGTCATGCGCCACGCGATCGCCACCACCCCTGCACCCCACCCCACGAGGAGGACGAACGCCCAGGCACGATCATCGATCTGAGATCCGCCGTAATCCCAGACCAGGCCCGTCCCGCTAAGAAGAGGCAGACCAACCAGGGGGATCAGCCAGTAAACAGACTCTGCTCCCACTCTCTGGCGGAGCGTGACTTTCGTTCCCTCCACGAAACCGGAACTCGTCGCCCCGCTATGGAGCTTTTCCTTCTCGCGTCTCGCAGCAGACACCCGCTCCGCAACTGGACGCTTGAGTTCCACCAGACCGGCCACGACTGACACAAACCAGGCGCTGAGCAGCAAGAGGATCAGTTCCAGCGTCACCTGCCGCCAGAGGACGACCCACAGCACCAGTGCTGAGAAGCTCGACGCCCCAAGCGTGATACCGAGCGTAAGGAACTCGATCAGTCTGCGGTTCTTCTTCGGCAGCGCTTGCACTCCCTCTGGAGGGAGCGAGAAGGCAATTCCGATCACGATCGTCGCCATGACGGCCAGGAATCCGAAACCCGAGGCCATCTCGACGTCGTGTTCGGCGCCCCCTCCGAGCAACCAGTCAGCCACAGATGCCGCTGCCGTCGCATACGGGTGCTCTGCGACACTCGCGGCAGCCATCGCGGCCAGAGCAGGAAATAGCAGGAAGGTCAGCGTGAGGATGGGCCACCCCAGCAACCAGCTCATCTGCCCCGCATCCTGACGCGGAATTTTCCGCTCCATTGGCTTCCGTCCGTTACCCGTCGTCACTCTGACCCCTCCGTTGCACTGTCGTCTGGCCGACCCTCATGCTCGCACGACGGCGCTCACCGTGACGTTTGCCGTACGAACAGCCCCATTTCCTTCCAGCCGCTGAGAGTCGACAGCCCCCACTCGCTCTGCTGGTCGGGACGCTGCTCGATCAGCAGGCGCGTTAGCCATGTGGTGAGCACGCGGCGGGGACTGGTGTACATCTTGTTCGATAACCCTTTCCGAATTCCGCGCACGCCAAAGCGACTACATCGCTGCGGCGCAACGGGAGCCTGTCGAAATCACGTCGCGCGGTGTCGGACGCAGGGCAGTGGTCGTGTCACCAGATTTCTTCGATCGCGCGCTCGAAGCGCTTGAGGATCAAGCCGATATTCGCGCTGCCGCAGCGGCCTGCGCTGAGACGGATCCTCGGGTCGCGCACACCGATGTGATGTCAGAATTCGGGCTGTAGCCACAGCTCGTGCGATACGAGATCACCTACGCGCAGTCCGCACTGAAGTCACTGCGCGAGCTCGACCGCGGGGTTGCACAACGCATCCTTCGCGCCATAGACGCACTCGCCCACGATCCTCGCCCGGAGAGAGGTCTACCGATGAACATCAACCGACCACTGACGGCATGAGGACACAGGGTGAACGGCAGGAGGTCGTGTCACGCCTCTGGGATGAGATCCGACAGGTGCGCCCGGGTTCACGGGCCTTAATCGCGCTCGACGGCTTCGACGATGCAGGTAAATCGCATCTCTCCGATGAGATCGCCGAGCACGCTCGGACTGTGCGCAATCGGCCGCTCGTTCAGGTCAGCATCGATGGCTTCCACAGAAGACGCCCGCTCCATGTCCGCTCGGGTGCGACACTGGACGCATGGCCCTGCACATCACCGGCGACATCGCCGCCGACGCCCTGCTCACCGACAACCCGCTCGCACTGCTGATCGGGATGCTGCTCGACCAGCAGGTTCCGATGGAGACGGCATTCGCTGGCCCGCTGAAGATTCAGCAGCGCAACGGAGCAGTGGATGCCACGACGATCGCTGGCACCGACCCCGACGCGTTCCTCGAGGCGTTCAAACAGACGCCCGCGGTGCACCGCTTTCCCGGGTCGATGGTGACGCGCGTTCAGACGCTGTGCCAAGAACTCGTCGACTCGTGGGGCGGCGAAGCCTCGGCGCTGTGGACGAGAGATGACCCCGACGGAGCTGAGGTATTGCGACGGCTGAAGAAGCTCCCTGGTTTCGGCGAACAGAAGGCGAAGATCTTCCTCGCGCTGCTGGGCAAGCAGTACGGATTCACCGGCGCCGGCTGGCGCGAAGCATCCGCCCCCTACGGCGAAGAGGGCTCGCTGCGCAGTGTCGCTGACATCGTCTCGCCCGAATCGCTCGCCAAGGTGCGCGAGCACAAGAAGGCGATGAAGGCGGCCGCGAAGGCTGCGAAGTGAAGCCGACCGGCGGTAGCGTCGCCACCTTCATCGCGGGTGTCACGCCCGCCATCCGGCGGCGGGATGCCGAGACCCTGACGGCGTTACTGCAGGAGATCGCGGGCCGCGAGCCCGAGCTGTGGGGCACGATCATCGGCTTCGGCAGCTGCCACTACCGGTACCCCACCGGCAACGAGGGCGACATGCCCGTGCTCGCGTTCGCGCCGCGCAAGGCCGCGTCGACGATCTACCTCGACAGCACCGAACGCCATGCCGATGCGCTCGCTCGACTGGGCCCGCACACCGTCGGCAAGGGGTGCCTGTACATCAAGGACCTCGAGAAGGTCGATCTGGATCTGCTGCGCCCGATCCTCGAAGACGTCCTCGCCTGGACGAGGCCGGCGGCGACGAATACGCCGCCATCACGGTGCAATCGTGACGCGTCAGCTCGCGCCGTAGCGCGCGACGATCTCGTCGGTGAGCGGCGGCCAGATGCGCTTGTGCTCATCGCCGAAGGCGACCCCCGACAAGAAGGCGGCGGC
Source organism: Microbacterium sp. (assembly GCF_029263575.1). Taxonomy (GTDB): domain Bacteria; phylum Actinomycetota; class Actinomycetes; order Actinomycetales; family Microbacteriaceae; genus Microbacterium. The sequence continues at coordinate 9,224 of NZ_JAJUFV010000090.1, forward strand.
GATGTCGCGCGAGCGGTCGACGAAGAAGAAGCTCCCCTGCCCGCCGAAGTGCCCAGCCGTGTCGGGCGGGAACGCATCGCTCAGCCAGTGCGGGCTCTTGGTTCCCTTGCGTTCGAACCCGAGGCCCCACTGGTTATCGTCGAACGAGCCGTAGCCGGGCACGACGCCACGCAGGCCCGGCTGTGACACGGCGAGCGCGAGGTCTCGAAGCGCCGCCGGAATCAGCGTGGGGCGGAGCACCTCGCGGCCGAAGATCAACAGGTCGGCTATCGAGGCCGTATACCCGGCCGACGGCCGCCCGGTCACGTTGATCTCGGTCATTCCGAGCGGCTGCGCCACCTCGCGCAGCATCCAGTCGGAGAACGTCATGCCCGCGGCCTGCGCGACGTGCGCGCCGAGCGCATCGAACCCCGTATTCGAGTAGATGCGACGTGCACCGGGCGCCGCCTGCGGCTGTTCCCCTTCGAACGGCAGCCCGCTCGTGTGGTCGAGCAGGTTGAGCACGGTCGATCCATCGGGTCCGGCTGGCTCGTCGAGATCGATGAGCGCGCGCTCGACGGCGACCAGCACCCCCCACGCCGACAGCGGTTTGCTCACCGAGGCGAGCGCGAGCGCCGTGTGCACATCTCCCTGAACGGCGATGGTGTGCTCAGGGTCGGTCACGCCGACGAGGGCGGTATGCGGGAAGCCGTCGGTCGCGGCGAATGTCGTCGTCTCCACCCTGCCATCGTCGCACGCCCGGAGGATGACATAGACTCACAAACCATGCAGACCGGGGGAGAGGCGCGCAGAACTCTGTCGATTGTCGTGGCTACAGGGGTCGCCCTCGCCCTGCTGAGCGGGTGCACGCCAGCGATGAACGAAGAGGCGGTCGCGGCCGCGGAGGAGTACAGTGCCGACCTCGCATCCTGGGCGGTCGACGTGTCGGATGCTGCGGCGCTGCTCCCCGATGAGCAGGAGAAACCGCTGATCGAGGCGCTCGAGGCGATGCCGACGCTGACGGAGGTGGCGGATGCCGAGGAGACGGTGTCCGAGCGGTTGGCCGCCCACCGGGTCTAAGCCGAAGAGGTCATCGCCGCGCTGGAGGAGGAATCCGAACCCGTCAGCGGAATCATCCCCGACGACCCGGAGGGCCTGATGAATTCCCTGCGCGCCTTCGTCCTCGATCAGCTCGCCCAGGATGCAGCCTTCCACGAGCAGGCCGCGGCGGACGCGGAATCCTGGTCGCACTACGCCAACGGCTACAAGGATTTCTCCGAGGAGGACCCGAACAGCTCGTGGACGCTCTACGCCGTCTACTTCAGCCCGGAGATCGCGATCGGGTACGGGGAGCAGCTCGAAGAGGTCGCCCTGCTCTCTGCGGCAGGAGACGAGGATGCCGCCGACGCTGACAACCTCGCACTCCCGGGAGTCGCCGACCCCTATCGCGCGGCGCTGCTCGCCGACATGTCGGCACCGGATTCACCGTCGGCCGATCGCGAGCCGATGTGGCGGCTGTGGATGCTGTGGCGCATCCGCGAACTGGAAGACACCCCCGACGCCGTCTACGACACCGCCGTGGCGGCGATCAGCGAGGAGCTCGTCGTCCACGTCGACACCGATGTTCCCACCGCCTCCCTCCACGCCCCCGGCTCGCAGCGGCTGCTGGACGCCGTGCGCTCATTCGGAGACGTGGCCACCGATATGGAGCTCGACGAGGACTGGCTCGCCCGGTTGACCGAGGTGCGCGCATACGAGGATTCCCTGCGCGCGGCACCCGTAGTCACCATGGTCGACGAGGCCTTCGACGAGCTGCTCGCCGCGCAGGATGCGCTCCTCGCCGAGATCACCGACCTCGTCGAGGAGAAGGGTGAGGATGCCGAGGAGGAGGTGGCCGCCCTCATCTCGACGCACTTCGATGAAGCCGAGAAGATCGCCCTGCCGGCGATGCGCATGCTCGATGACCCGGAAGAGTACGAGCAAATGCGGGTCGACGAGGTCCGCGCGACCGCTCCCTCCGGCGCGGACGAGTCCTGACGTCGCGCACTCAGGCGCCGATGAGGCGCTGGGCGAGGTAGGCGTTCAGCTCAGCGACCGGCACGCGCTCCTGCGCCATCGTGTCGCGGTCGCGCACTGTCACGGCGTTGTCGTCGAGCGAGTCGAAGTCGACGGTGACGCAGAACGGCGTGCCGATCTCGTCCTGGCGACGGTAACGGCGGCCGATGGCCCCGGCGTCGTCGAAGTCGATCGCCCAGTGCCCGCGCAGCGAATCCGCGACCTCGCGCGCGAGCGGCGAGAGTCGCTCATTGCGCGAGAGCGGCAGAACCGCGACCTTGACCGGCGCCAGACGCGGATCGAGCTTCAACACCGTGCGGGTGTCGGTACCGCCCTTGGCGTTGGGCACCTCTTCTTCGACATACGAGTCGACGAGGAACGCCATCATCGACCGCGTCAGGCCGAACGACGGCTCGATCACGTAGGGCGTGTAGCGCTCGCCGGATGCCTGGTCGAAATAGGTCAGGCTCTGACCGGATGCCTCGGAGTGGCTGCTCAGGTCGAAATCTGTGCGGTTGGCGACCCCCATCAGCTCGCCCCACTCGGAACCGGCGAAGTTGAAGCGGTACTCAAAGTCGATCGTGCCCGCCGAGTAGTGCGCGCGCTCATCTTCGGGCACGTCGAAGCGGCGCATGTTCGCCGGGTCGATGCCGAGGTCGACGAACCACGCCCAGCAGGCCTCGACCCAGTGCTCGAACCACTCCTGTGCCTCTGCCGGTGGCACGAAGTACTCGATCTCCATCTGTTCGAACTCGCGG
>NZ_JAJUFV010000091.1 GCF_029263575.1 Microbacterium sp.
GGTCGTCGAAGATGATCAGGACGTGCTTGCCGCCATACATCCAATGCTGGCCGATCGCCGAGCCGGTGTACGGAGCAATGTACTTGAAGCCGGCTGGGTCAGAGGCAGGAGCGGCGACGATGGTGGTGTATTCCATAGCGCCGGCGTCTTCGAGCGCGCCCTTGACGGAGGCGATCGTCGAGCCCTTCTGACCGATCGCGACGTAGATGCAGCGAACCTGCTTGTCGACGTCGCCCGATTCCCAGTTGGCCTTCTGGTTGATGATCGTGTCGATGGCGATCGCGGTCTTACCGGTCTGGCGGTCACCGATGATCAGCTGGCGCTGGCCGCGACCGACGGGGATCATGGCGTCGATCGCCTTGATGCCGGTCTGCATCGGCTCGTGCACGCTCTTGCGCTGCATAACGCCGGGCGCCTGCAGCTCAAGCTCGCGACGGCCCTCTGAGGCGATCTCGCCCAGGCCGTCGATCGGGTTACCGAGCGGGTCGACCACGCGGCCGAGATAGCCGTCACCGACCGAGACCGAGAGGACCTCACCCGTGCGCTGGACTTCCTGACCCGCTTCGATACCGGCGAAGTCGCCGAGCACGACCGTACCGATCTGGTCTTCGTCGAGGTTCAGTGCGAGGCCCTGGACGCCGCCTGCGAACGTCACGAGCTCGTTCGCCATGACGCCGGGCAGGCCCTCAACGTGTGCGATTCCGTCGGCTGCGTCGATGACGGTGCCGACCTCGGTCGCTGCAGCGCCCGTCGGCTCGTACGCAGCGGCGAAGTCCTTCAGCGCGTCACGGATGACGTCGGGGCTGATCGATAGTTCTGCCATTGTCTTCCCTTTGTATCTGAGAGAGTCTGCGCGGTTCCCCGCGCGAAGTCTGTTAGCCCGCGAGCTTCTGTCGAAGATCGGCGAGCCGCGCGGAGATGCTGCCGTCGATCACGTCATCGGCGATCTGCACCCGCAGTCCGCCCACGACGGTGGGGTCGATCACCACATTGAGTGAAACCTGTTCGCCGTAACGCCGGGACAGAGCATCGCTCAACCGTGTGGCCTGGTCCGCCGACAGCGGCGATGCCGTGTGCACGGTCGCCACGAGCCGCTGACGCTGCGACGCGACGATCTTCATCGCTCGGTTCAGCAGCTGACGGATGCGCCGGCCTCGCGGCTGGCGCACGAGCGAGGTGACGATCAATGTCGTCGCCGTGCTGGCGTTACCGGTGAGGATGGTGCTCACCAGCGCACTGCGTGAAGCCGGGTCTCCCAAGCGGCTGCCCAGAGCGAGCTCGAGCTCGGGATCAGCCGCGACGACTCGAAGGAACGAGAAGAGCTCGCCCTCGACGTCGGTCTTCGGCTCGGCGATCGCCACGGAGCGGATGGCCAGCTCTTCGATCGCGTCGACGATGTCGCTCGAGGACGACCACCGCTGATCGGCGACGACAGCGAGGACGTCTTTGACCGTAGAAGAGGCACCCGAGAAGACGCGAGCGGCGACTGCCGCGCGAGCGCCCGCGGGCGCCGTCGAGTCAGCCAGCGCGCCGCTCAACTGCGACGAATCGCCCACGAGAGCCGCGGCCGAGAAGAACTCGCCCGCGGTGTCGAGAGTGACGCCGGACGCTGCGGCAAGCGCGTTCGTGGATGCCGCGAGCGCCTGAGTGGTCGCGCTGCCCATTACTGTGCCGCCTTCTCTGAGGCGTCGAGGTCAGCCAGGAAGCGATCCACCACGGCCGTCGCGCGTGCATCGTCGGACAGCGTCTCGCCGATGACACCGCCAGCCAGGTCGAGTGCCAACGTGCCCACCTCGGCGCGCAGCGACACCAGCGCGGTCTGGCGCTCGGCTTCGATCTGCGCGTGCGCAGACGCGGTGACACGAGCGGCTTCGACTGTTGCCGTGTCTTTCGCTTCCGCGATGATGCGCTTGCCGTCCTCGCGGGCGGCCTCGCGGATCTCACCAGCCTCGGTGCGTGCCTCGGCGAGCTGGCGGGTGTACTCCTCCAGCGCGGCTTCGGCTTCTTTCTGCGCCTCGTCGGCCTTGGCGATGTTTCCCTCGATAGCGGCGGACCGCTCATCGAGCATCTTCGTGAAGCGAGGAAGGGCGACCTTCCACACTACGATCAGGATCACGACGAACCACAGTGCCGACCAGATGATGTCGTACCACGCGGGGATCAGCGGGTTGGGCGTCTCTTCCGCCGCGAGGTTCGTGACAAGAGCGTTCAGCATCCTGTCTCCTTCAGAAGTCGGTGAGAATTACGGGAACGGGATGAATCCGACGGCGATGCCGACGAATGCAAGCGCCTCGGTGAAGGCGATACCGATCCACATGAGGACCTGCAGGCGGCCGGCCAGCTCGGGCTGACGAGCGACGCCCTCGATGGTCTTACCGACCACGATGCCCACACCGATGGCCGGACCGATGGCTGCGAGGCCGTAGCCGACCGCCGCGAGGTGGCCGTTGATTTCAGCGAGAACCGTAGTTGCGTCCACGGGGTGTTTCCTTTCGGTTTTGGAACGGCGGGAGCCGGTCCGCTTAGTGCTCTTCTGCGACCGCGAGCTGGATGTAGATCGCGGTGAGGACGGTGAAGACGTATGACTGCAGGACGACGACGAGGATCTCGAAGACCGTGAACGCGCCGCCGAAGGCGAGGGTTCCGACGCCGAGGGCAGCCCAGCCGCCACCCGCGGTGAAGAAGAAGAAATGAGTTGCCGCGAAGCACAGCACCAGAATCATGTGGCCGACGACGAGGTTCATCATCAGTCGAAGAGTCAGCGTCACAGGACGGATGACGAACGTCGAGATGAACTCGAGCGGCGTGACGATGATGTAGACGGGCCACGGGACGCCGGACGGGAAGAGCGAATTCTTCCAGAAGCCGAGCGGGCTCTTCTTCATACCTGCGTAGATGAAGGTGACGTAGCTGATCACGGCGAGCGTCAGCGGCACCGCGATGATCGCTGTTCCTGGCATGTTCAGGAACGGCACGATGCCTGTGATGTTCATGAACAGGATCATGAAGAACATCGTGGTGAGAATCGGCAGGAAGCGATCGCCGTCTTTGCGACCGAGCAGGTCATGCGCGATGCCGCCGCGGACGAATCCGAGGCCCATCTCGATCACACTCTGGAAGCGACCGGGGACGACCCGCATGCGGCGCGTGCCGAGCCACAGCAGCAGCACGACCACGATGACCGAGAGCAGCTGGATCAGGTGGATGCGGTGAATCGGGATGACGCCGAAGACCTCGAACAGGATCTCCGGGAAGAACTCGTCCATCGAGGGACCGTGGAATTCTCCACCATCAGCAGCGAGACGAGGGGTCAGGGTCGCAGCAAGATTAAACAGCGCGGGCTCCAGCTTCGGGGCACCGGTTTGAACCGGGGCGGCGACGGTCGGTGTGGTTCAGGCGCAAGCGCTCGCGGAGCGAGCGGGCACGTGTCAACACTATCAGAATCAATTGTCGCGCAAATCCGTTCTGGCACTCGGCGGTGTCTCGCCCGGCGCTCGATCCTCGGGAGCTTCGGTCGGCAACGATATGTCGCTGACGTTCGGAATGCGCATCCGGATGAGCACGATCACGTCCACGGCCAGTGAGAGTGCCACGCCGGCGACGATCGAGAGGAAGAACACCATCGGTGAGATCCAAGGGGCGCCGCTGAGCACGATCATCACGACGATGAAGACGCCGAGCTTCAGCATCCACCCGCCGAGAACGATCGCGAAGAAGAGCTGAACGTAGATCGGATCGCCGTACCAGCGGTTGGCGATCAGGATGCTGATAGCGGTGATGGCGAGGAACAGCGCCGCCAGCAGCACCCCCAGCAGCCCGCTCCACAGACCGTCGGTGCCGTCGACGAGAAGGCCGATGACACCGGCGATGATCGCGAGCACGATCGCAGCCCCGGCTGACCACAGCAATGTCTTGCGCAGGATCGGCGTGCTGGATACAGGACTCTGACTCATGGGGTCTCCAGTGGATGCGAGGCAGCAGCAGCGGCGTGCGCGGCGCGGCGGGACGGAAGAAACGTGACGACGAGGCAGGCGCAGATGCCGATCACGCCGAAGGCGACACCGGGAAGATACTGTCCCGGCCAGTCCTCGCGCGATCCGACGTACATGAGCAGAACGGCGAGCGAGATCACGGCCGTCCACGCGTAGAAGATGAGCACGGCGTCACGGTCGCGGTGCCCGAGATCGAGCATCCGGTGGTGCAGGTGCTTGCGGTCAGGCGAGAAGGGCGACTTTCCCGCCCGCATCCGTCGAATGACAGCGAGTGCGAAATCCAGCAGCGGCAGCAGCACGACGACGAGGGGAAGGAGAATCGGAATGAACGCGCCGAGCAGCTGGGAACGTCCGAACTCTTCCGGATCGATCGCCACCGAGGACATCTGACCGGTGAGAGAGATGGCCGAGGTGGCCATGAGCAGCCCGAGCACCAGAGCGCCGGAGTCTCCCATGAACAGCTTCGCCGGGCTCCAGTTCAACGGCAGGAACCCGATGCACGCCCCGACCACGACAGCTGCGAGGAACGATGCCAGGTTGAAGTAGCTGCTCGTTCCGATGTCGCGCGCGAGAATGTACGAATAGGCGAAGAACACCCCGCTGGCGATCAGACAGACGCCAGCGACCAACCCGTCGAGTCCGTCGATGAAGTTGACCGCGTTCATCACGACGACGATCGCGAACATCGTCACGGCGATGCTCAGCCAGCTGGAGACGATGACCATCTCCCCCAGCGGCAGCGACAGGATCTGCAGCCCGCCGACGACGGTGATGATTCCGGCGGCCAGGAACTGGGCGCCGAGTTTGATCATCCAGTCCAGATCCCACAGGTCATCGATCACCCCGATCACGGCGATGAGCAGGACAGCACCCAGCACAGCCCACATCGTCTGGGGCGGCACCCACATGATGGCGAAGAAGGGGTTGGCCGCTGATACCGCGATCGCTGCGGCGATGCCGAGCACGATCGCCACGCCGCCGAGTCGCGGTGTGGGCGTCGTGTGCACGTCGCGCTCTCGGATGCCGGGATACAGCTTGAAGCGCAGGCTGAGCTGCCACACAGCCCAGGTCATCACGAGCGTGATGGTCGCGGTGAGGATGATCGTGAACAGATATTGCTTCACTGCGCGCCGTCCGCTGCGTCGTCAGGCGACACCTGCGGCTCCAGCAGCTCTCCGAGCACGCTTTCGAGCTGCCTGCGCGTCACAGCGCCCTCACGCAGCACGCGAATGCGTGGCTCATCGGCGTCTGCGGTCGGACGAACCAGCGACGTCGCGTCGATGATGGTCGAGGCGACGCCGGTCGCGCTCATGCCTCCGTCGAGATAGACCGCGACGCTGTCGCCCAGCATCCGCTCGGCATCCTGCGCCGAGATCGCGGCATCTCTTCCGGTGAGGTTGGCGCTGGAGACAGCGAGCGGACCGGTCTCCTCGAGAATCTCGAGAGCGACATGGTGATCCGGCATCCGCACGGCGACCGTTCCCAGGGTGTCACCGAGATCCCAGGCGAGCGAGGGCTGCGCGGGAAGAACGATGGTCAATCCCCCCGGCCAGAACTCATCGACGAGCTGCTGCACGGGCGCGGGGATCTCTTCGACGAGCGCCGCGAGCGCCGCCTGCCCTGGCACCAGCACGGGGGGCGGCTGATCGCGCCCACGACCCTTCGCATCGAGCAGTCGCTGCACAGCGGCGGGTGCGAAGGCGTCGGCGGCGACACCGTAGACCGTGTCAGTGGGCATGACGATGAGACCGCCACGCGCGATCGCCTGACGAGCGTGGCGCATCCCGGCGAGCAGCTGCGCCTCGTCGCTGCAATCGAAGACGGAGGACATGACCGTCTCAGTCTACGTGGCCGGCCGGGTCGCACACGACTTCGCGGCCTCGAGCGACAGGCGTCTGCGTCACGGACGAAGCGCGGTCGTCGATCGATCGCGCTGTGTGAGATCTCGATGCGTGGACGGGGCGCGCCAGCCATCGTCGGCGAGCAGCGTGCGGATGGCCTCGCCTTGCAGCTCGCCGTGCTCGATGACGAGCAGCCCGCCGGGCCGCAGCAGCTGCAGCCCTCGCACGCTCAGCGCACGTACGACGTCCAGCCCGTCGACCCCGCCGTACAGCGCCATCGCCGGGTCGAACAGCCGCACTTCCGGGTCGCGCGGGACTGCGGCATCGGGCACATAGGGCGGGTTCGAGATGACCACGCTCGCGGTGCCGTCGATCTCGTGCAGCGTGTCGGCGAGGTCCCCGTGCACGAGAGTCAAATTCTCGATCTCCCGAGTATTGCGCTCTGCCCACGGATACGCGTCGTCCGAGAGCTCCACGGCGAACACGCGCGCATGGGGCACCTCGGTCGCCATCGCCACGGCGATCGCCCCGCTGCCGGTGCACAGGTCCACCCCGATCGGCTCGCCCGACGCGTCGTTCAGCAGGGCATCGATGGCGAACTGCGCGACCGTCTCCGTCTCGGGTCTCGGCACGAAGACACCCGGTCCGACGGCCAGTTCACGGTGACGAAAAGGCGCGGTTCCGGTGAGATGCTGCAACGGCTCCCGTACGCTCCGGCGGGAGACGAGCGCGTCGAGGGCCTGTGCCTCGTCTTCCCCCATCCCGTCGCCGCGTACGATGGCGGCCTGTAGCTCGCCGCGACCGATTTTCTGCACATGAGCGGTCAGCAGCTCAGCGTCGACGAGCGGCTCGGGAACACCGGCGGCGGCGAGGCGCTCGGCGGCCGAGCGCACGATCGCGGCGAGAGTCGTTTCGGGCATCCACTCAGCGTACGGGGCCGTCGAGGCGCATCCGCGTCACAATGACCCCACGTTGCATTGACTCGCATAAGCTTGCCGGTGCACCGTTCCGCGAGCGAAAGGCCCACTATGCCCGGCATCCATTCCGATATCACGACTGCTTTCGGCAACACACCGCTGGTGCGTTTGAACCGCGTCGCCGAAGGCCTCGGCGCCACCGTGCTCGCAAAGCTCGAGTCGTTCAACCCCGCCTCGAGTGTGAAAGACCGTATCGGCATCGCCATGGTCAACGCCGCCGAAGAAGCCGGCGAGCTCAAGCCGGGCGGCACGATCGTCGAATCCACCAGCGGTAACACCGGTATCGCACTGGCGATGGTGGGCGCGGCCCGAGGGTACAAAGTGATCCTCACAATGCCGGCATCGATGTCGAAAGAACGCCGCGTCCTGCTGAAGGCATTCGGCGCCGAGATCGTGCTCACCGATCCGACCACCGGCATGAGCGGTGCGATCGAGGAGACCAAGAACATCGTCGCGAACACACCGGGCGCCGTCTGGATCCGCCAGTTCGAGAACGCCGCCAACCCGCAGATTCACCGTGACACCACCGCACAGGAGATTCTGCGCGACACCGACGGGAGTGTCGACATTCTCGTCGCCGGCATCGGCACGGGCGGCACGGTCACCGGCACCGGCCAGGCGCTGAAAGAGGCGAAGCCCGGCGTGCAGGTCGTCGCCGTCGAGCCGAAGGACTCCCCCGTGCTGACCGAAGGACACCCCGGGCCGCACAAGATCCAGGGCATCGGCCCGAACTTCGTGCCGGACGTCCTCGATCGCGATGTGCTCGACGAGGTCATCGCCGTCGAATTCGACGAGTCGCTGCGCCTCGCGCGCGAGCTGGCCGTCAAGGAGGGTCTGCTGGTGGGCATGTCGTCGGGAGCGGCGCTCTCGGCCGCTCTGCAGGTCGCGGCGCGGCCTGAGAACGCGGGTAAGACGATCGTCGCCGTCATGCCGGACACGGGTGAGCGATACATCTCCACGGCCCTGTTCGAGGATCTGCGCGAGAGCTGATTCGTCTATGGGAATGATCGGCCGACTGTGCGAGGACATCGCCGCCGCGCGCCTTCGGGACCCGGCCGCGCGCACCGGGTTCGAGGTCGGCGTGCTGTATCCGGGGCTGCATGCGATCTGGGCGCACCGGGTCTCGCATGTCCTATGGAAGCGCGGACTGCGCTTTCTCGCGCGGGCCAATTCCCAGCTGGCACGCACGCTGACGGGCATCGAGATCCACCCCGGCGCGAAGATCGGCCGACGTTTCTTCATCGATCACGGCATGGGCATCGTGATCGGTGAGACATCCGAGATCGGCGATGACGTGATGCTTTACCACGGCGTCACCCTCGGCGGACGAACGCAGGATGACACCGGAAAACGGCATCCCACTCTCGCCCGCGGTGTCGTGGTCGGGTCGGGGGCGAAGATCCTCGGCCCGATCACGGTCGGCGAGAACACGGTTATCGGCGCCAACGCCGTCGTCACGAAGGATGCACCGCACAACAGCATCATGGTCGGCGTGCCGGCCCGTGCGCGCCGACGAGACGGCCACGATGATTTCAGCGATCTGCGAATCGCCTCGGACTACTCGATCTGATCGCTTCGGCGCCCTCGATCAGGAATCCTGGCCGAGGGCGGCCAAGCGTGCCTCTTCATCGGCCGAGATGCAGCTTTCGATGACTGGCCCCAGGGCGCCGTCCATCACCTGGTCGAGATTGTATGCCTTGTATCCGGTGCGGTGATCGGCGATGCGGTTCTCCGGGAAGTTGTAGGTGCGGATGCGCTCGGAACGATCCATCCCGCGAATCTGAGATCTGCGAGCGTCGGATGCCGCCGCGTCGAGCTCTTCCTGCTGCTTCGCGAGAATTCGCGCTCGCAGCACCCGCATGCCTGCTTCACGGTTCTGCAGCTGCGATTTCTCGTTCTGCATCGACACGACGATGCCGGTCGGCAGGTGGGTGATTCGCACCGCGGAGTCGGTCGTGTTCACGGACTGGCCACCCGGGCCCGATGACCGGTACACGTCGATCTTCAGATCATTCTGACTGATCTCGACTTCGTCGGGCTCGTCGACCTCGGGAAACACCAGCACGCCCGTTGTCGAGGTGTGGATGCGCCCCTGCGATTCGGTCGCGGGAACGCGCTGCACACGGTGCACGCCCCCTTCGTACTTCAGATGCGCCCAGACGCCCTGCGCGGGGTCGGTGGAGGACCCTTTGATCGCGAGCTGCACGTCTTTGTAGCCGCCCAAGTCTGACTCATTGCGCTCGAGGAGTTCTGTCTTCCACCCCTGGGATGCCGCGTACTGGATGTACATGCGCAGCAGGTCGGCTGCGAACAGGGCGCTTTCAGCGCCGCCTTCACCACCTTTGATCTCCAGGATCACATCACGCGCGTCGTCCGGATCACGCGGAATGAGCAGTCGCCGCAGCCGCTCCTGCGACTGCGCCAGCCCCTCTTCGAGCGCCGGGACCTCATCGGCGAAGGCCTCGTCCTCTTTGGCCAGTTCACGTGCGGCGTCGAGATCGGTCAATGCCGCGACCCACGCTTCGTGCGCGGACACGATGCGGTTCAGCTCGGCGTAGCGGCGGTTAACCCGCTTCGCGCGGGCAGCGTCGGCGTGCACCGCCGGGTCGGAGAGCTCTTCCTGCACCCGACGATGCTCATCGATCAACGCCTGGACCGATTCGAACACGCCTCTGCTCCGCTCTGTAGTCGCTGCTGTCAGCTCAGCGGATGCTGTTCTCGTGGCTGTGGCTCGAGCCGCCGGCGGCGGGCGCCGGGACCGACTTCTGCATCTGCACGAGGAACTCGACGTTGGAGCTGGTCTCCTTCAGCTTGCCGAGCACGACCTCCAGCGCCTGCTGAGTGTCGAGGCCTGCAAGGGCACGACGCAGCTTCCAGGTGATCTTCACCTCGTCAGCCGACAGCAGCATCTCTTCGCGGCGCGTGCTGGAGGCGTTGACATCGACAGCCGGGAAGATGCGCTTGTCTGCCAGGGCCCGTGACAGACGCAGTTCGCTGTTGCCAGTGCCCTTGAACTCCACGAAGATGACCTCGTCCATCTTGGAGCCGGTCTCGACCAGCGCCGTGGCGAGAATCGTCAGGGAGCCGCCGTTCTCGATGTTGCGGGCAGCGCCGAAGAAGCGTTTGGGTGGGTACAGGGCTGCAGCATCGACGCCGCCGGTGAGCACGCGACCGGAGGTCGGTGCCGCAATGTTGTACGCACGACCCAGACGCGTGATCGAGTCGAGCAGCACGACCACGTCACGGCCGAGCTCGACCAGACGCTTGGCGCGCTCGATGGCGAGCTCGGCGACCGTGGTGTGGTCTTCGGCCGGACGATCGAAGGTCGAGGCGATGACCTCGCCCTTGACCGTGCGCTCCATGTCGGTGACCTCTTCGGGGCGCTCGTCGACGAGCACGACCATGAGGTGCACCTCAGGGTTGTTCTGCGCGATGGCGCTTGCGATCTGCTGTAGCACGATGGTCTTACCGGCCTTGGGCGGGGCGACGATGAGACCGCGCTGGCCCTTGCCGATCGGGGCGACGAGGTCGATGATGCGCTGGGTCAGCTTCTCGGGTGCGGTCTCCAGGCGCAGACGCTCCTGCGGGTACAGCGGCGTCAGCTTGCCGAACTCGACACGGCTTGCGGCGTCGTCGACGGACAGCCCGTTGATCGAGTCGACCTTGACAAGAGCGTTGTACTTCTGGCGCCCCTGCTGCTCGCCCTCACGGGGCTGCTTGATGGCGCCGACGATCGCGTCGCCCTTGCGCAGGTTGTACTTCTTGACCTGGCCGAGCGAAACATAGACGTCGCTGGCACCGGCAAGATAGCCGGTGGTGCGCACGAAGGCGTAGTTGTCGAGAACATCGAGGATGCCCGCGATCGGGATCAGAACGTCATCCTCGCCGATCTCGGTCTCGAACTCGTCGGATGCTCCACCGCCGCGACGCTTGTTGCGCTGACGACCCCGGCCGTTGCCGTTGCCGTCATCGTCGGAGTTGCCGCTCTGGGCATCCTGGCCGTTGTTCTGACTGCCGCCCTGTCCGCGTCCGCGGTTGCGGTTGCGGTTGCGACTGCGGCTGCGGCCGGATCCCTCGTCGCCGTCGGTGCCGTCGGCGCCGTCGTTCGAGTCGGACTGCGAGCCGTTCTCCGACCTGCCGTCCTTCTCTGCCGGCGCGTCCTTCTCGGACTGGGCGGCCTTGTCGTTCTGGGCGGCCTTGTCGTTCTGAGTGGACTTGCCGTTCTGGCCCGACTTGCCGTTCTTGGTCGACTTGCCGGACTTGCCGCCGCCGGTCTTGGCGTTCGTGTCGGCGCTGTCGGCCGCATCAGCGCTGTCGCCGGAGTCGGACTTCGCGTCGCTCTGGCCGCCGTCGGCCGCGGGCTTCGCCTCAGTGGCGGTCTCGCTCGTCGCGGCTTCCTCGGCGGGGGCGTCGGTCTTCTTGGTGCGACGGCCACGGCCGGTCGTCTTCGGTGCCGGCTCTTCTGCGGCGGCGTCGGATGCGGCACTGCCGGAGGCCGCGCCGTCAGTCGTCGGGGCATCTGCTGCCGGGGCGTCGGATGCAGGGGCTTCGGATGCCGGGGCGTCGGATGCAAGGGCTTCGGATGCCGGTGCGGAAGAGTCGGTGTCGGCCGGGGCCTCCTCCGTCTTCTTCGCACGGCTGCGTCGCGGAGCCTTCGCCTTGGGAGCGGCCTCGGCGGCGGGCTCTGCCTCCGCCGCAGGCGCGGCGGCGGGGTTCGCTTCAGCGGCCTGGGCCGTCTCGGCGGCCTTCTCGGCCTTGGCAGCGGCGGTGGCCGTGGTGGCGCGACGGGGTGCGCGCTTGCGCGCCGGGGCGGCGGGCGCTTCGGTCGCCGCAGTCTCTGCGGCAGCGGTCTCAGTGGCGGATGCCGCCTGGTCGTTCTGGGTCTCGGAGAAATTCTCCACGAGTACTCCCTCATATGTCGTGGGAAATGAGCGTGACTCGCGCACAACGGGTGCTGCGCGCGATCGCACGGACAGACGCTCAGCGTCCGCCAGCCAGAACCGAGAAAGCAGTTCTGGGGGTTGCGTGCGGATCTCGCAGAATTGCGATGGGGGCCAGATTCACGAAATTACGTGGAGCCCTCCGCTCTGTTCTTTACTGTACCACCCCGCACGTCCACGGCGAGCA
>NZ_JAJUFV010000092.1 GCF_029263575.1 Microbacterium sp.
AGCGAGCGGTGACGATGTCGTCGAGCAGATCGACATCGGAGGCCCCGCCATGGTGCGTGCCGCGGCGAAGAACCACGCCAACGTCGCCATCGTCGTCTCCCCCGAGTCGTACCCGGCGATCATCGAGTCGCTCACCGCCGGCGGAACGACCCTCGTGCAGCGGCGCGAACTCGCCGCGCGCGCGTTTGCGCACACATCGGCATACGACACGGCCGTGGCGGCCTGGTTCGCCGAGGGGACGCTCAACGATGGCGGCGAGCTGCCAGAGCACCTCACCATCAAGGCCGAGCGCCTGTCGACGCTTCGCTATGGCGAGAACTCGCATCAGCGTGGTGCGATCTACACGCGCGTCGGTGGGCACGGCATCGCTCAGGCGGTTCAGCTGCAGGGCAAAGAGATGTCGTACAACAACTATGTTGATGCCGACGCCGCGCTGCGTGCCGCATTCGACATGGTGCTGCCGGCGGTCGCCATCGTCAAGCACGCGAACCCCTGCGGCATCGCGACGACCGCACCGAACGCGCTCGACCCGATCGCCAGCGCCCACCTGCGCGCGCACGAGTGCGACCCGGTCTCGGCATACGGCGGCGTGATCGCCACGAACGGCACCGTCACGTTGAAGATGGCAGAGAACCTGAAAGACATCTTCACCGAGGTCATCGTCGCGCCGTCGTTCGAGCCGGAGGCGCTCGAAGTGTTCAAGGCGAAGAAGAATCTGCGGCTGCTGCAGCTTCCCGATGACTGGCGTCAGGAAGAGATGGACGTGCGCCTCGTCTCGGGCGGGCTGCTGCTGCAAGATGCCGATCGTTTCCCCGATGACATCGATTCGGTCGCGAACGACTGGGAGCTCGTCACCGGTGAGCGCCCGGATGACGCAGACATGTCCGACCTCATCTTCGCGTGGAAGGCATGCCGTGCGGTGAAATCCAACGCGATCGTCCTGGCCAAGGGCAAGGCGACGGTCGGCATCGGTATGGGACAGGTCAACCGCGTCGACTCCTGCCGCCTCGCGGTGGAGCGCGCAGGGGAGCGCGCAGCGGGCTCGATTGCGGCATCCGACGCGTTCTTCCCGTTCGCCGACGGTCCCCAGGTTCTTCTGGATGCCGGCATCTCGACCATCATCCAGCCCGGCGGGTCCGTGCGCGATGACGAGGTCATCGCTGCGGCAAAGGCCGCCGGGGTGACGATGTTCTTCACCGGAGAACGCCACTTCTTCCACTGATCTCCACGCCCCGGACGCGCGACCCACTGCGATGTCCGATTTCCGCGTGTCTGCGGCTATCGGACGTGTCAGAGTGGAGGCATGACCTTCCCGGGGATGAGCTTCGACGAGCGGTACCGTGCGATCGACGCGCGCGACACGCGCTTCGACGGCCAGTTCGTCACCGCGGTGCATTCCAGCGGGATCTATTGCCGTCCTTCGTGCCCCGCGCGCACGCCCAAACCGCACAACGTCAGTTTCTTTCCGACCAGCGCGGCCGCGCATGAGGCCGGGTTTCGAGCGTGTAAACGCTGTCTGCCCGAGGCGGCGCCGGGCTCACCTGCGTGGGACACGCGCGGAGACACGGCGGCGCGGGCGATGCGTCTCATCGCCGACGGCGTCGTAGAGCGCGAGGGCGTACCCGGACTCGCTGCGCGACTGGGTTACTCCAGCCGCCATCTCACGCGACTGCTGGCGAGCGAGCTCGGTGCCGGTCCGCTCGCGCTGGCTCGCGCGCACCGTGCACACAACGCGCGGATGCTGCTCGTCGGCACCGATCTGCCGATCTCCGACATCGCGTTCTCGGCCGGGTTCGCCAGCATCCGCCAAGCAGGCGAGACGATCCGCGAGGTGTTCGGGCTCACCCCGAGCGAGCTGCGGGCGCGTCGGCGCGGCGGTGCCGCAGCGGTCGGTGAGATCGATCTGCTCCTGCCGCATCGCGAGCCGATGGACGCGGCAGGCATCTTCTCGTGGATGGCCGCCCGTGCTCTCCCCGGGGTCGAGAGCGTCACCGAGGCGTCGTTCGCCCGTCATCTGCGGATGCCTGGCGGGCCCGCGTGGTTCGAGGTGCGTCAGGACAGCGAGAGAAAGCTGCGTCTGCGTGCCCGTGTCACGCATCTCAGCGACCTTGCGCCGCTGGTCGCCACGGCCCGCCGCATCTTCGACTTGGATGCCGATCCCATCGCGATCGACACCGCCCTGTCATCGCATCCTGAGCTCGCCCCGCTCGTGGCATGGACTCCCGGTATTCGAGTGCCCGGGGCGGCGGATCCGCATGAGATGCTCATCCGCGCAATGGTCGGACAGCAGATCACGGTGGTCGCCGCCCGCACCGCGCTCACAGCGCTCGCGGAGGCTCTGGGGGAGCCGGTCGAAGACGGACACCTCTTTCCCACCATGTCGGCGATCGCGGAGCACGGCGCCGAGGTGCTCCGGGGGCCCGCCGCGCGCATCCGCGCCATCACGGACGCAGCCGCAGCGCTCGTCGACGGGTCTTTGACGCTGACCGTCGGCGACGACCGCGGCGAACAGCGCGCGGCGCTCCTCGCCAGGGGCGGCATCGGTCCGTGGACCGCAGATTATGTCCGGATGCGTGTCATCGGCGACCCCGATGTCTTCCTCCCCGGCGATGTCGCGGTGCGCGCCGGCGCACGATCTGCCGGACTTCCGGCCGAGCCGAAGCCGCTCAGCGCCTGGGCCGATCGCACCGCGCCCTGGCGCAGCTATCTCACTGCACACCTCTGGCGCGCCGCTCCCGTGCGTGTCCCGCGATCCAGAACCCCGATCAAGGAGTCATCATGACCGCTCTCATCCAGACCATCGACACGGCAGACGGCGCGTTCACGATACTCATCGACGACGAGGGCCGTGTGCTCGCATCCGGCTGGACAGCCGACAGCGACGAGATCATCGGCCGGCTCGCCGCGACGCATCGGCCCACAGCCATCCGAGAAGGCGAAACGGATGCCGCCACCGCTGTCCGCGCGTACTACGACGGCGATCTCGCGGCGATCGAGAACGTTCCGGTCCACCAGTTCGGTACCGACCTGCAGCGCACCGGCTGGGACGCGCTGCGCCGGATCACGCCAGGGGAGCCGTTGACCTACACGTCGTTCGCGGCAACGCTCGGCAATCCTCGGGCCGTTCGGGCGGCGGCATCCATCTGCGCGCGCAACGCCCCGGCGCTGTTCGTTCCCTGTCATCGGGTTCTGCGCTCCGACGGATCTCTCGGCGGATTCGCGTGGGGACTCGACGTCAAGGCGTCTCTTCTCGCCCGCGAGCGCGCTTCCTGACCTGGCGCCAAGACGGGGGCTCGGCGCGAGAGAGTCGCGGGGAATTTCTCTTGCGAACATGAGGTTGCCCACCATAAGCTAAAAGGCTGTCGCGCCGACCGGGCGACGAAGCCGAGCCTGAGGAGGACACCATGATTTCGATCGCCGTCGCGCAGATCACCGTTCTTGGCTCGAACCCGGTAGATCTCGTGCGCTGACCAGGTCGCAGCTGCTTCTCCGGCGCCATGGCGCGCCGCTTCTCTCCTCGCTTCCGTTCCACAACTCACCTGAGAGTCATGTCTTCCTCGTCGTCTTCTTCACCCTCGGGCGCTTCTGCGTCGTTGTCCACGCCCGCCGCCCTCTGGCGCCTGGCTCCTTTCGTCAAACCTGTCGTCTGGCGCTTCGTCGGCGGTGCCGCCAGCGCGCTCGCCGCTGCCGTGATCGCGTTGATGATCCCGATCGTGCTCGAAGAGATCGTGCGCGGTCCGATCCAGACGGGTGAGCTCAGCCTCATCGCGCTCGGTGCCGTCGCCGTGTTCGCACTGGGCATGGGCGAGGCCGTGATGGTGTGGCTTCGGCGCTGGTTCATTCTCAAGCCGGCCACCGAGGTCGAGTACCGCATGCGCACCGAACTGTATGCGCGCCTGCAGACGCTGCCGGTCGCCTTCCACGACCGATGGCAGTCCGGGCAGCTGCTCAGCCGCATGATGCAGGACATCGGCCTGATTCGCCGGTGGCTCTCGTTCGGCCTCATCCTGCTCGTCGTGAACGTGCTGACGATCATCATCGGCTCAGTGCTGCTCTTTCGCTGGCACTGGTTGCTCGGTGTGATCTTCCTGGTGACCGGCATCCCGATGTGGATCCGCGGCTACCTGTTCGAAAAGCGCTATGGCGTGCTCACCCGGCGCAGCCAGGACCAAGCCGGTGACCTCGCCACGAGCGTCGAAGAGAGTGTGCACGGCATCCGTGTGCTGAAGGCATTCGGCCGCGGAAAGCACGCCCTCAACAGGTTCACGGGGCAGGCCGAGACACTGCGCGAGACCGAGATGAGCAAGGCCCGCTCCGTCGGTTCGCTGTGGTTCTTTCTCGACCTCATGCCGCAGATCGCGTTCGGTCTCAGCCTGATGTCGGGCATCTGGCTGATCTCACAGAACCTCATCGAGTTGCCCGAGCTGTTCGCGTTCTTCGCGATGGCGACGGTGCTGCGCTGGCCGATCGAGTCGATCGGATTCCTGTTCTCGTTCATGCTGGATGCACGTACCGCGACCGACCGTGTCTTCGACATCTTCTCCGAGAAGAACAGCATCACCGATCCGGCCGAGCCTTCCCACATTGACGTGCCGCGCGGCGAGCTCGTCTTCGAAGGTGCGCGATTCCGGTATCAGGATGCTGGATCCGCCGAGCGCGATCTGCTCGACGGCATCGACCTGACGCTGCGTCCCGGGGAGACGATGGCGCTGGTCGGGCTGACGGGCAGCGGCAAGACGACGCTCACGACCCTGCCCACGCGTCTGTACGACGTCACCGGCGGCCGTGTGACGCTTGACGGCGTTGACGTGCGTGATCTCTCGCTGACCGAATTGCGCACGCACATCGCGATGGCGTTCGAAGACGCCACGCTGTTCTCGGCATCCGTCCGAGAGAACGTGCTGCTGGGGCGGCCGGAGCTCGACGTGCACAGCGACGAGGGCGAGCGCACGATGCGCGAAGCGCTCGATGTCGCCCAGGCCGGATTCGTCGATGCCCTGCCCGAGGGCGTCGAGACGGTGATCGGCGAGGAGGGTCTCAGCCTCTCCGGCGGTCAGCGCCAGCGGCTGGCGCTCGCGCGCGCGGTGGCGGCGAACCCCAGGGTGCTGGTGCTGGATGACCCGCTCTCGGCCCTGGACGTCGACACCGAAGCCCTCGTGGAAGAGGCGCTGCGTCACGTGCTCGTCGACACCACGGCGCTGATCGTGGCACACCGTCCGTCGACGGTGGCCCTCGCAGACCGCGTCGCGCTGCTGGAGAGCGGCCGCATCACGGCCGTGGGCACGCACTCGGAGCTGCTGAAGACAAGCCGGCACTACCGGCACGTGATCTCGAGTCTCGAGGCCGATGAGGCTGCGAGGACGGGAGCGATCGAGATCATCACGGATGACGACCTCGAAGCGGCTGAGAAGGCCGCTCGCGACAACGACGACACTGCCCACCAAGGAGACACCACGAAGGAGGTGCAGGCATGAGCGGGGCACTCATCGGAACGCAGGACGAAGACCGTTCCCAGTACACGCGCGAAGAGAGCCGGGCGATCCGCAGACGTTCGCTGCGCCTGCTTGGCTCGCTCGTCGAACCGCTGCGGGCACGCATCGTGCTCGCGGCCATCGTGCTCGTGCTGTCGACGGCGCTGCAGGTCGCGGGCCCCATCCTGATCAGCATCGGCTTGGACTGGGCGCTGCCGCAGGTGCTGCGAGGCGCCGACTGGATGCCCACACTCTTCATCGGCGTCGTGTACCTGGTCGCCGGAGCCGCCGCGGCGGCCCTGATCGGGTGGTATGTCGTGATCGCGGCACGTATCACGCAGGCGATCCTGATCGATCTGCGCAAACGTATCTTCCTGCACACACAGCGGCTGAGCCTGGAGCTTCACGAGACCTACACGTCGGGACGCATCATCTCGCGTCAGACGAGCGACCTTGACTCGATCCGTGAATTGCTCGACGGCGGACTCAACAACCTCGTCTCAGGTGTCCTGTTCGGCGCGTTCACCTTCATCGCGCTGATCGTCTGGGACTGGCAATCGGGCGTGATCCTGCTGCTCGCCGGCATCCCGCTGTACCTGCTGATGCGCTGGTTCTACACCCGGTCGCAGCTCATCTTCCGCGAATCGCGCGTCATCAGCGCCCGCGTCATCGTGCAGTTCGTCGAGACGATGACCGGCATCCGTGCCGTCAAGGCGTTTCGCAAGGAGCCACGCAACGACGTCGCGTTCCAGAAGGTCGCCGGTGACTACCGTGATGTGAACCGCCGCTCGATGCTGCTGTTCGGAACCTTCGAGCCCGGCCTGATGGCCGTGGCCGCGCTGACTCTGGGCCTTGTGGTGCTGTGGGGTGGTATCCGTGTCGCCGATGGCGCGCTCACCGTCGGTGTGTTGCTGTCGGCCGTGCTGTACGTGCGAAACTTCTTCGCGCCGATGCAGGAGATCGCGATGTTCCTCAACTCCTACCAGTCGGCGACAGCCGCGCTCGAGAAGGTTTCAGGTGTGCTCGACGAGGTGCCGACCGTCCCGGATCCCGTGAAGCCCGTCGATCTCTGGGAGTCACGCGGACACGTGAACTTCGACGAGGTCACCTTCGGGTACTCGGGAGAGAAGACGATCCTGCCGAACTTCTCGCTCGACATCCCCGCGGGGCAGACCATCGCGCTGGTCGGCACCACCGGTGCCGGAAAATCGACGCTGGCGAAGCTCATCTCGCGCTTCTACGACCCCTCGCTCGGGAGCGTGACACTCGATGGGGTGGATCTGCGGTCGCTGCATCCGAAAGATCTGCGCCGTGCGATCGTCATGGTCACGCAGGAGGCCTACCTGTTCAGCGGAACCGTCGCCGACAACATCGCCCTCGGCAAGCCGGATGCCACGCTGGACGAGATCCAAGCTGCTGCGCGTGCGGTGGGCGCCGATGAGTTCATCTCGGCGCTGCCTGACGGCTACAACTCCGACGTGAACAAGCGGGGCGGGCGCGTGTCGGCGGGGCAGCGGCAGCTGATCTCGTTCGCGCGGGCCTTCCTCGCTGACCCGGCCGTGCTCATCCTCGATGAGGCCACGGCGTCGCTCGACATTCCGTCGGAGCGGCTCATCCAGGATGCGCTGCAGACGCTGCTCGCCGACCGCACGGCGATCATCATCGCCCATCGATTGTCGACCGTCGCGATCGCCGACCGCGTGCTCGTGATGGAGCACGGCCGGATCATTGAAGATGACTCCCCGCAAGCGCTGATCAGCGGAACAGGTAAGTTCGCGCAGCTGCACGCAGCCTGGCAGGCGACACTGGTCTGACGGCCAGTGGTTACCATAAAGGGGTGGATCCGCTCGCGCTGTTGGCCGAATGGTGGTGGATCGCGCCCACCGCGGTCGCGGCCGGGACGATTACAGTGATTGGTATGCGTCAGCGCAGCGGTACGACCGGACGAAGACTGGCGTACGAAGCTGCGCGGGACGAACTCGCCGAGGCACAGCAGCGGGCAGGCGAGCGCCGCCGGGCGGTCAAGCTCGCGCGCGCCGAGCACGCGCGGATGGTCGCGGAGCGCTCAGCGGCACGGGCGACGTCTGCCGAGGTCGCTAGCGCCCGGCGCGTGCTTCAGCAAGCAGAGCGGGAGGTCAAGGCCGCGGATGCTGACGTGCGCTCGCGTCGCGTGCGGCTGAAGGTCGCGCGGGCGGAGATCCCCACGGCGTCGAAGCGTGAGCATTTTCCGGTGGCGAGGCTGAATCGTGCCCACGATGCGGTCACCGCGCGCTGGATGGAGTACGAGACCGACCCTGCGAAGCTCATCGCTTACCCGGCCATGAGCGATGGCAAGGACCCGGCCACGGCGGCCTTCTTCGCCGCGTCGCGTGTGGCGCAAGACACCAGGCCGACAGATGGGGCGCGCGTCACGACGGCGGAATTCGCCGCCTATCGAGACGCGGTGGCACACCTCGAGCGAGCGTTCGAGGTGGCCGAGCACTCGGCGAAGGCGCGCGCGGCGGGACGAGACCCGAATGCATCGCCGGCCTGGCAGGACACCGCGCAGCAGGTGATCACCCGTTCGGCGGATGCCATCGACAAAGCAGCGGGTGCCGCGGCGGCCGCCTTCGCCTCATGGAACGCTCGGCGCCAGGGCGGATCGGATGACCCGGCGGTTCCCGACGACGCCCGCGGTGACGCGACACTCGGCGACGACGCTCCGCGCTGAGGATGCCTCGCGCTGACGCCGTCGCTAGGCAGGCAGAGTCCGTGTGCGCACCAGCTCCTGGTACCAGAGCGCGGAGTCTTTGACGGTGCGCTCAAGCGTGTCGAAGTCGACGCGTACGATGCCGAACCGCTTCGCGTAGCCGTAACCCCACTCGAAGTTGTCGAGCAGTGACCACACGAAGTAGCCGCGCAGGTCGACCCCGTGTGCCATCGCTCGGTGTGCGGCGGTGAAATGGCGGCGCAGGTAGTCGGTGCGCTCCGGGTCGGGCACCGAGCCGTCTTCGGCGACCTCGTCTTCGAATGCGGCGCCGTTCTCGGTCACCATCAGCGGCTGTTCGGGGAACTGCTCTGATAGTGAGACGAGCAGCTCCTCCAGTCCGTCGGGAGCGATGTTCCAGCCCATCGCCGTGTAGGGACCGGGCTGTGCGATGAACTCGACGGCCTGGTCGCTGCCGGGCCAGGCTGTTCCCGCTGACGTCCCCTTGTGCCCATCGTTCTGCTGTTTCTCCGAGACGCCGTCCCACAGTCGTACGGTCGCGGTGGAGTAGTAGTTGACCCCGAGAACGTCGATCGGCTGGTTGATCGTCGACAGGTCGCCGTCGTGCACGAACGACCAGTCGGTGACCTCGGAGGTGTCTGCGAGCAGGTCGGCCGGGTATTCACCGCGCAGCATCGGATGCGTGAATGCACGGTTCGCGAGCGCATCGATGCGCCGCATCGCCTCGGGTGCGCCGTCGCCGTCGCCGCGGAGGACGTGGAAGTTCAGCGTGACGGAGTAGTCGGGGTCGCCGGTGGAGGTGGCGCGAAGAGCCGTGACGGCACGCCCGTGGGCGAGGTTGAGATGATGCACTGCCGCCAGTGCAGACGCGGGCTCGGTCCGCCCGGGTGCGTGCCCGCCCTGACCGTAGCCGAGGTACGCCGAGCACCACGGCTCATTCAGCGTCGTCCAGGTGTGCACCCGGTCGCCGAGGGCCGCCCCCATGATTTCGGCGTAGCGTTCGAATGCATCGGTGGTCGATCGAGCAGCCCAGCCGCCGCTGTCTTCGAGGTACTGCGGCAGGTCCCAGTGGTACAGCGTCGCCACGGGTCGGATGCCGCGTTCAAGCAACCCGTCGACCAGACGTGAGTAGAAGTCGATGCCTGCCTGGTTCACCTCGCCCGATGCGGTCGGCTGGATGCGCGGCCACGCGATCGAGAAACGGTATGCCTGAAGACCGAGGGACGCCATGAGGTCGAGATCGTCATCGACACGGTGGTAGTGATCGCAGGCGACGTCGCCGGTGTCACCGTTCCAGACCTTGCCGGGGGTCTTGCTGAACGTGTCCCAGATCGACGGCGTGCGACCGCCTTCATCGGCGGCGCCCTCGATCTGGTACGACGCCGTAGCGGAGCCGAACGTGAAGGATGGCGGGAATACCAGACCTGAGTCACGGTAGTCAGGTGAGCCGGTAGTGGTCATTCTGTGGTCTCTCCAAGAGGGTGGACATGCGGCTGGCGTCATCAGGGCGGTCGTCGCGCGCACCCCACGGCACACTGTACCGGGGTGCACGTGCAGAGGCGGTGACGTGGGGATGAAGAAGGCGACGGGGTCTCGGTGGGGGAGGGTTCCGAGGCCCCGCCGCCGGTCTCAGGAGGTGATCGCGATGGTCGCGATCACCTCGGCGTATTCGGTCTCACCGACCGGTGTGAAGCCGACGCGGTGGAAGAACGCCTCGGGGCCGCCTTCGCCAGCCTCGTAGATGACGTCGACACGATCCATGCCGCGATTGCGCGCCTCGTTCAGAAGATGCTCAACAGCGAAGCGGCCGACGCCGCGTCGCTGGTCATCGGCGTCGACGTTGATACGCCACAGTACCGAGCGGAAGTGCTCTTCCGGCGCTTCGGGGTCGAAACTCGCACTCACGAAGCCGACAACCTCATCACCATCCAGCACGACGCGCTGCCACGACGTCTGCGGGTTGATGACGGTTGCTGCGATGCCGTACGAGACGGGCGCGAGGTACTGCTCCTGGCCCGGCTTGAGGGACAGGTTGTTGACGGCGACGATCGTCGCGGCAGAGAGTTCGACCATACGCAGTTCCGACATAAGCCCAGGGTAACTGTTTGAGCGCCGATCTGGACCAAAGTTGTGGAGGGAACGTAACAGAGACCGCTCAGGTATCTTGGTATCGAGACAATTTTGACTCGTGAACGGAGAATCCCCCGGTGACCGACGACGCCATCATCTACACCTACACGGACGAGGCACCGGCTCTCGCCACCGCCTCGCTCCTCCCGATCGTGCAGGCCTTCGCAGGAAAGGCTGGGATCGAGCTCGAAACCCGTGACATCTCGCTGGCCGGGCGCATTCTGGCCGCGTTCCCTCAGCGCCTGAACCCCGAGCAGGAAGTCTCCGATGCTCTCGCCGAACTCGGTGGACTGGCCACACTTCCCGAGGCGAACATCATCAAGCTGCCGAACATCTCGGCATCGATCCCGCAGCTGAAGGCCGCCATCGCCGAGCTGCAGGGGCAGGGATACGACATCCCGAACTTCCCCGATGAGCCCAGCTCCCTGGAAGAAAAAGACATTCGCGCACGCTACGACCGCATCAAGGGGTCTGCCGTGAACCCCGTGTTGCGCGAGGGCAACAGTGACCGCCGCGCGCCGCTGGCTGTCAAGAACTACGCCAAGAAGCATCCGCACACCAACAAGCCGTTCGCCGAGGGATCTAAGACACGGGTCGCCACCATGAGCGACAACGACTTCAAGCACAACGAGAAGAGCTGGATCGCCGCGCACGACGACGCGCTGACGATCCGACACACAGCCGAAGACGGCACCGTGACGATTCTCAAAGAGAACCTCAAGGTGCTGCCGCGCGAGATCATCGACGCGACATTCCTGTCGGCATCCGCTCTCGACTCCTTCCTCGCCGAGACGCTCGAATCGGCGAAGGCCGACGACCTGCTGTACTCGGTGCACCTGAAGGCGACCATGATGAAGGTCAGTGACCCGATCATCTTCGGTCACGTCGTCAAGGCGTTCTTCGCCGAGGTCTTCTCGCGCTTCGGTGACCAGCTCGCCGCAGCCGGCCTCAGCGCGAACGACGGGCTCGGCTCGATTCTCACCGGTCTCGCTGACATCGACGGCGGGTCGGAGATCGCCGCGGAGTTCGCGAAGACCATCGAGAACGGCCCGCGACTGTCGTACGTCAACTCCGACAAGGGCATCACCAACCTGCACGTTCCCTCCGACGTCATCGTGGATGCCTCGATGCCGGCGCTCGTGCGGGGCGGCGGAAAGATGTGGGGCGTCGACGGCGGCGAGGCAGACACGCTCGCCGTCATTCCCGACTCGTCATACGCTGGCGTCTACCAGGCCGTGATCGACGACGTGATCGCGAACGGACCGCTCAACCCCGCCACAATCGGCACGGTGCCCAACGTCGGACTCATGGCACAGGCTGCTGAAGAGTACGGCAGCCACGACAAGACCTTCGAGATCGCCGCGGCCGGTCGCGTCGAGGTCGTCGACGGTGACGGCACCGTCGTCATCGAGCACACCGTCGGCGCTGGCGACATCTGGCGTGCGACTCAGACCAAGCACATCCCCGTCATGGACTGGGTGCGCCTGGCTGTCTCTCGTGCACAGGCCACAGGAGATCCGGCGGTGTTCTGGCTCGACCTCAACCGTGCACACGACGCGCAGCTGATCGCGAAGGTGCACCAGGCCCTCGCCACTCTTGACACCGGCGGCGCACAGATCTCG
>NZ_JAJUFV010000093.1 GCF_029263575.1 Microbacterium sp.
CCGATCGCGTGCGAGGCGACCGGACTGCAGGTATCTTCAGCGGTCAAAGTGGCATTCATGATGGCGTCCTTACGTCGGTGTATGGAGCTGCGGTGTATGGATCGGTGTGGAACCAGCGCCTGGCCGCCCAGAGCGAGACATAGACGAGACCCACGAGTACCGGCACCTCGATGAGCGGGCCGACGACGCCTGCGAGGGCCTGGCCGGACGCGGCGCCGAAGGTGCCGATGGCGACAGCGATCGCGAGTTCGAAGTTGTTCCCGGCGGCGGTGAATGCCAACGTCGATGAGCGTGCGTAACCGAGTCCGAGGGCCTTGCCGGTGAAGAGTCCGATGAACCACATCAGGGCGAAGTACACCAGCAGCGGCAGTGCGATCCTGGCGACGTCGAGCGGCCGGGAGGTGACCTGTTCGCCCTGCAGGGCGAACAGCAGCACGATGGTGAACAGCAGTCCGTAGAGTGCCCACGGGCCGATCTTGGGCAGGAACTTCTCCTCGTACCAGTCGCGGCCCTTGCGGCGTTCGCCGATGAAGCGGGATGCGAATCCGGCCAGTAACGGGATGCCGAGGAAGATGAGCACGTTCAGGGCGATCGCTCCGACGGAGAAGTCCAGCCCCTGTGTGTCCAGTCCCAGCCATCCGGGCAGGACGGTGAGGTAGAACCAGCCGAGCAGTGAGAAGGCCACGACCTGGAACACCGAGTTGATCGCGACGAGTACTGCGGCGGCTTCGCGGTCTCCGCAGGCGAGGTCGTTCCAGATGACGACCATCGCGATGCATCGGGCGAGCCCGACGATGATGAGGCCGGTCCGGTACTCCGGCAGGTCGGGAAGGAACATCCAGGCGAGGGCGAACATCAGCGCGGGGCCGATCAGCCAGTTCAACACGAGCGAGGAGATGAGCAGCTTCTTGTTGCCTGTGACGGCTGCGATCTTGTCGTAGCGGACCTTCGCGAGTACCGGGTACATCATCACCAGTAGGCCGAGAGCGATCGGGATAGAGATCCCGCCCACTTCGAGGCTTGCGAGCAGTGGCGATACGCCGGGAACGAAGCGCCCGAGGAGGATGCCAGCGACCATGGCGAGCCCGATCCACAGCGGCAGCCAGCGGTCCAGGGTGGACAGGCGTCGCGTCGTCGACGTCGGTGCGGGAACGGTTGCAGCACTCATGCGAGCAGCGCCTCCATCTTCTCGGCGATAACAGGCTTCGGGTGCGCACCGATGAGGATGTCGGTGCGGTCACCGTTCTTATAGAAACCCAGGGTGGGGATCGAGGTGACGCCGGCGGCCATTACCGTCTCGGGATTCTGGTCGGCATCGAGCTTGACGATCTTGATCCGTCCGTCGTACTCGGCGGCGAGCTGGTCCAGTAGCGGGGCGATCTGCTTGCAGGGGCCGCACCAGGTGGCCCAGATGTCCACGACGACGGGGAGGTTCGCATCGAGGACTTCGGCCTGGAACGTGGCGTCGGTGACAGGTGTGGGGGCGCTCATGCGAACACTTCCTCGGTCTTGAGTTCGATCGTGGTGCTCTCGTCGAGAGCGGACAGGTAGTGCTGGGCGTCCTGCGCGGCGGCGCATCCGGTGCCCGCAGCGGTGATGGCCTGCCGGTAGGTGTGGTCGACGAGGTCTCCGGCCGCGAACACTCCGGGAAGGTTCGTGCGGGTCGAGGGATGTTCGACGAGCACGTATCCGTCGGAATCCGTGTCGATGATCCCGGTCACAAGTTCGGAGCGCGGGTCGTGGCCGATGGCCACGAAGACGCCCGTCACCGCAAGCTCGCGTTCTGCTCCGGTGACGGTGTCGCGGAGGGCGACCGCGCGCACCTTCTCGGCGCCGATGATGCCTGCGACCTCGCTGTTCCAGGCGACGTCGATCTTCGGGTGATCCAGCACCCGCTGCGTCATGATCTTCGAGGCACGGAACTCTTCGCGGCGATGCACGACCGTGACCTTCGAGGCGAAACGCGTCAGGAACAGCGCTTCCTCCATCGCGGAGTCGCCTCCGCCGACGACGACGATCTCCTGCTCGCGGAAGAAGAACCCATCACACGTCGCACACCACGAGAGACCGTGGCCGGTCAGCCGCTCTTCCTCGGGCAGTCCGAGCTTGCGATAGGCGGACCCCATCGTGAGGATGACGGCGCGGGCGCGGAACGTCTCACCAGCGCCGGTCTCGATGACCTTGATCGGACCGTCGAGGTCGACCCGGATGGCATCGTCGAGCAGGATGCGTGCGCCGAAACGCTCGGCCTGCGCACGCATCGACTCCATCAGTTCGGGCCCCTGCACACCGTCGACGAACCCGGGAAAGTTCTCCACCTCGGTCGTCGTCATCAACGCGCCACCCGCAGTCACGGAACCCGCGAGCACGACCGGCTCGAGTCCCGCACGAGCGGCATAGACCGCAGCGGTGTACCCGGCAGGTCCGGAACCGATGATGACCAGCTCAACCTCTTGAATCGACATGTGTCTATATTGACATCCATCGATACCAGATGCAACCATGCGAGAGAAGAGTTCACCTGCGCGTCACCCGACAAGCGGATCATTGCCAGTGCAGCGACCGTGCTGCAGCCTAGAAAGCAGAATCACGATGACCCAGCCAAGGACCGTCTTGTTCATATGCAAGCACAACGCGGGGCGTTCGCAGTTGGGTGCCCATCTGCTCACGCATGTTGGCACCGCGCAGCTGGTGGCGGAGAGCGCGGGTATCAGCCCGGCAGAAACGATCAATCCGGTGATCGCTGAGTCGCTGCAGGAACTCGGGATCGACGCGAGCGCCGCACGACCGCGTCCAGTCACGGTCGAGGATCTCGCATCCGCCGATGTGGTGGTGTTGATGAAGCCGGGTCTCCCGCTCCCCGGTCCTGTCGGCGGAGAACTGGTCGAATGGTCCTTCCCCGACCCGTCGAACTGGGAAGCCGAAGGCGTGCGGGAGCTCCGTGACGCCGTGGCCGAGAAGGTCCGCGGACTCGCTGCGCGCCTGGTCGGCTGATGTTGCGAAAGGGTGAGATCTCGATCTGAGGCCTCACCCTTTCCGCATGTGCGGTTAGCCGACTGGGATGGGACGCAGCCCGATCTGCACCACGGCCGGAGCCGGGGCGGCGCAGCAGCTTCCTGCGTTGTCGTCGAAGTCGCCCGAACCGCCACATACGCCGGTATCCGGCAGGACGAGTTCGTTGCGTGCGGCGGCCTCGTGGTCTCCGGCGAGGTGCGCGGTGACGCTGCGCACCTGCTCGTATCCCGTCAGTGCGAGGAACGTCGGTGCGCGACCGTAGGACTTCACCCCAACGATGAAGAAGCCGTGTTCGGGCTGTGCGAGCTCTCTGGCACCTGTTGCCGATACCGAACCGCAGGAGTGGATGTTCGGGTCGATCTCGGAGGCGATGCCGGCGACCGCATCGAATGCAGGGTCAAGGTCAGTGCGCACCTCTCGCAGCATCTCCGTGTCCGGTCGGAACCCGGTCAAAGCGAAGACGTGCGCGACGTCGGTGACCGCAGCACCACCTTCGGCGACGATCGTCAGAGAATCACCATCTTGGCGGAACTCCGCGACGCGGAATCCGGTCACGAGGTTGACCAGACCCTCATCGATCATCTTGCGGGCACGAGAGCCGAGCGCGGCGCGCTCTGGAAGTTCATCGCCGAGCCCACCACCGAAGACGTTCGTGGCGCTCCCGCGACGCAGCACCCATGTCACCCGCGTCCCCGGTGACCTCCGAACCAATTCACTCAATCGGAGCACGGCGTGTGTAGCCGAGTGCCCCGCCCCCACGACAACAACATGCGACCCAGCGAGCTCAGACACGTCGTCGGGGATGCGGTACGAGATCGACGCCGACGCCTTTGACTCCCCGAGCGCAGGGAATCCATCGCCACCGGCGGGGTTCGGAAGCCCCCAGGTACCGCTTGCGTCAATGACGGCCCGGGCGCCCAGGCGGGATTGATTGCCGTTCTGGTCCATCGCGTGCACGGTGAAGGGCTGGCTCTTGCGTCCGCCGTCGACGACCTTGTCGCGTCCCTGGCGAGAGATGCCGGTCACGGTCGTTGAGTACTTCACCCGCTCTCCCAGAACGCCAGCGAGCGGGGCAAGATAGTTGCTCACCCATTCCGCCCCGGTCGGGTATCCCGAGGTTGGTGCGCTCCAGCCGGTGGGTTCGAGAAGACGTCGTGCGGCGGTGTCCGTCAGCTCCGGCCATGCCGAGAAGAGCCGGACGTGGCCCCATTCCGATACCGCTGCCGCGGGGCCCTCGCCACGCTCGAGGACAACCACGTCCACGTCGCGTTCGGCAAGGTGCGCCGCTGCGGCAAGACCTTGTGGGCCCGCTCCGATGATGACAACTGGAAGCTCATCCATCACATCTCCTCAAATCGAAGTTCCTCAATGCGAAAACTGTTCCGCATCTATCGAAGAATGTCAATACGTGTCAGACTAGACCCGTGAGCCTGCCAACCACCATCGAAGCGACCGCCTGCTGCGTGCCGCGCATCACCTCCGCGCTCACCGCAGAGGACGCGGAGCGGGTGTCCCGCGTGTTCAAGGCCCTCGGCGATCCCACTCGCGTCAGGCTGCTGTCCCTCATCGCGGCCGGCGCGGGCGGCGAGGCGTGCATTTGCGACCTCACGGAGCCGGTCGGGCTCTCGCAGGGCACGGTCTCGCATCACATGAAGCTCCTCACCGATGCGGGTCTGGTCACGCGGGAGCAACGAGGCAAGTGGGCGTACTTCGCCCTCAACGACGGCGCGCTGGATGCGGCCGCCGACGCACTCCGCTCGGTATGACCGCGGTACAGGCCCCACCCCGCCTGGGTGGACGGCTGGTCGCGCTCTTCGTAGGGCAGGTCACCAGCTGGGGCATCCTGTTCTACGCGCTCATCGTCGCGTCCCCTGCGATCGCGGCCGATACGGGCTGGCCCGTCGCTCTGGTGACCCTGTCATTCTCGTCGGGCCTGATCGCATCCGCGGCCGCGGGGGTATTCGTTGGCCGGTGGCTCGATGAGCGCGGCCCTCGACTCATCATGACCATCGGCAGCGTCGTCGGTCCTGCCGGGCTCATCGTCGTCGTGATGGCACCGAACCTCGCGGTGTTCACGATCGGATGGGTCATCGCGGGCATCGCACAATCAGCGGTGCTCTATCAGGCGGCCTTCACCGTGATCGCCCGCAGGTACGGGGCACGCCGCCGTGGTGCGATGACGATCCTGACCCTCGCCGGCGGTCTCGCATCCACGGTCTTTGCTCCAGTCGTCGCTGGGCTGCTGACCGTCACGGATTGGCGAACGACGTTCCTGATCCTCGCCGGCGTCCTCATCGTCACCACCGTGCCCCTGCATTGGTTCAGCCTCGAGCGCGCGTGGACACCAATGACGCACGACGACAACGTGCAGGCTCACACCGTGAGTACGGTCGTCCGCACCCGACACTGACGGCGCGACCGAGTAATTGGGCGTAGAGGAGAACGAACAGCCCGGCGACGCGCACTTCCAGTTCCACGCTCTCGTGGGTGAGGAGAAGATCAGTGCGCGCTGACATGGGGGATGCCAAGTGTCCCCCAAGTGTCCCCGGGGCGCGCGAGAATACAGATTCAGACGGCTCCATACGTGGCTGAAGTGGGATGCGTGCGTCGTGATAATCCCCGGTCGCGGTTAAAAAAATCCACTTCTCTGGGCTGATCAGGCCTGGGGCGTGGAATCGAAACGCCGCGAAAATCACCCTGCTAAGGTGGAGTCCTCTTTAAAGGGGACCGAGGGTTCAAATCCCTCCGTCTCCGCCACTTTTCCCCTGATCAGGGAGCATTTCCGAACCTGCGCCGGTAACGGGCGTTCCAGGGCGACTCCGTCAGGAGAGCCGACGGGCAATTCGTCGGTGGCGGAGCCGCCCGGCGCCGTGAGCTATGCGGTGGCCGTCGTGAGTGGTGGCATATGCGGGATCGAGATCGGGCGCTGTGAACGGCTTCGTGCATAGAATTTCCGCACATCTTTCAGCACGTCGGATGCCGTCTGGTAATAGAGCGCGAGCGGCAACTCGCGCAGCCAGGTGACGCTGACTTCGTTCTCGCTGAGTGCATACACGCACGCGATGGTTCGGCGTGCGTCGTTCGGGCCGTACCGGTGATCCAGGACCAGCCATTCCGTTGCAGTGATCCTGTGCAATTCAAACCGAGGATCGGGCATCGCGGACATCTCAATACTCCAATCAGTCAGAACCAGTGTTCGTCCGACGAGGGAGAATCGCGTTGGATCCAGGCGCGTAACGCCTGTGTCCGGTAACCATGGAGGTCGAGAGCTCGACGCGCCTCATCGCCCGTCAGACGTCAACCGGATAATACACGCAACGTATGGAATTTTCATAGCTCAGGCATGTTCACCACTCCGATCATCGTCGACGGCCCGCCGTGCGGACTCGTCCAATTGCGCGCGGAGGAGACGGTTGGTGGTCTCCAGGGCGAGCACGTGGCGTGCTCCGGCGAGGTTCACGCCGTCGTCGAGCAGTTCGGCGACTCGTCGAAGGATGGTCAGGTCGTTCTCGCTGTAGCGGCGTGTGCCGCCTGCGGTGCGGCCGGGTTCCACGAGTCCTTTGCGCTCATACAGGCGCAGTGCTTGTTCGCCGACCCCGACGAGTTCCGCCGCGACGGCGATGCTGTACACGCCGCGGGTGCGAGAGGGCTCTGATGCGTTCTCCATAAACTTCTATCTCTCCGGGGTTGCATTATGTGTGAGGCTAGATGTATAAAATCTATACCACTCGACATAGATTCGCGAGTGGCCCACAACACAGAGTCAGATGGAGGAGATGCAGAAATGCTGTTGCAACATGACCCTTTCCGTGACCTCGACCGGCTCACACGGCAGGTGTTCGGCACGGTAGCCCGCCCATCGGGAATGCCGTTGGATGCCTGGCGGGAGGGAGACGACTTCGTCGTAGAACTCGATCTGCCGGGTATCGATCTTGAGAAGCTGGACATCGATGTCGAGCGCAACGTTCTCACGATCAAGGCGGAGCGGCTCAGTCACATCCCGGATGCGGCGAACGCGGTTGCCGCGGAGCGCGCATGGGGCGTGTTCAGCCGCCAGCTGGTGCTCGGCGATGCGCTCGACACCGAGAACGTCGAGGCGGATTACACGGCCGGCGTGCTGCGGCTTCGAATCCCGATCGCCGAGCAGGCCAAGCCGCGCAAGATCACTGTCGTCAGCCGTGATGCCATCAGTCGAGGAAAGGAGACCGAGAGCATCAGCGCGTGACCGGCGTCCTCTCCGGCGCCAACAGGAGGTATCGGCATGGTTCCGAACGCCACCGCGACGGGAAACGCAGGATGGCATATGCCCGGTCGCCTCACGGCGGCGAGAGTGAGATCGAGAGTTCGGTCTCCTCCGGCCCGGCCGTGACCTGCACGAGGTTCCCGGAGCCCCGGCGGAGGGCTCCGGGCGGGGATTGCGGGTTGTTGGACGGTGAGCGGGCGATACGCAAACACCAGAAAGGAGGCGGGTGAGACATGCTCCAGCTCGTCGAGCTCTCACCGTCGACGATCGTCGACGTCAACAACATGTCGCTGAAGCCCGGACAGGAGGAGTTTCTCTCCCCGGTGAGCTACGGCATCGCGGCCACCGCGGTGAACCCGCTGACGTCATGGCAGCGGGTCGTTCTCGACGACGATCAGGTCGTCGGCTTCGTCAGCGCGAACTTCGAACCGGACGCCCCCTACGAGCACTTCCGCTCCGTGCTGTGGCGTATCAACGTCGACGCTGACGAGCAGCGGCGCGGGATCGGCCGCTTCGCTGTGAAGGAGCTGAGGCGCGAGGCGCGCCAGCGCGGTTTCGATCACGTCAACGTCATGTACGAGGCGGGTCGGGCCGGACCCGAGGCCTTCTTCCGCAGCGTGGGTTTTCAACCGGTCGGCGAGACAGAGTTCGGCGAGGTCATCGCACAGGTTCGGGTTTAGGTGTTGCGTATCTCGAATCCGAGACGGGTGACAGTGTGATGAAGCGCATATTGCGGTTTCTTTACGGCCGACCAATTCGTGCACTACGCTGGCTCAAGGCCAGTGCCACGCACCGCGAAGGAGCGCCCAGTGAGCGAGCACGAGAACACCCGATCACTCGAAGACAGCATCGTCACAGACCTGCGCGATCGTATGACCTATGGCGGATACCTGCAGCTGCCCACACTGCTGTCGGCGCAGCATCCGGTCAGCGACCCAGAGCACCACGATGAGCTGCTGTTCATCATCCAGCACCAGACCACCGAGCTGTGGCTCAAGCTGCTGCTGCACGAGCTCGACTCCGCCCGCCGGCTCCTGGTCGACGATGACCTGCGCAGCGCCTTGAAGCGCGTGGCGCGCATCAAGCGCATTCAAGAAGTGATGACCGAGCAGTGGGGCGTGCTGGCGACTCTCACCCCGGCGGAGTATCTGCAGTTCCGCGGCAGCCTCGGCAACTCTTCGGGGTTCCAGTCCGCGCAGTATCGTGGCGTGGAGTTCGCCCTCGGCAACAAGAACGCCCGCATGCTGAGCGTGTTCGATGCTGAACCCGACAATCGCGCGTTCCTCGAAGCTGAGCTGCACCGCCCGAGCCTGTACGACGAATTCCTCCGGTACCTGTCCCGCCACGGGTACGCCATCCCGGTCGACATCCTTGAACGCGATGTCACACGGGCACACACGTTCGACGAGCGACTCGTGAGCGTCTTCGCCGACGTGTACGCCGACGAGAAGGAGCATTGGGAGATCTACGAGACCTGCGAAGAGCTGGTCGACCTGGAAGACAACTTCCAGTTCTGGCGGTTCCGACACCTGAAGACCGTCACGCGCACGATCGGACAGAAAGCCGGCACGGGCGGCTCCAGCGGCGTCAGCTTTCTCGAGCGCGCCCTGAAGTTGACCTTCTTCCCCGAGCTGTACGCCGTGCGCACGACCTTGGGCTGAGTGATGTCCGCGACGGTCTACGCTCGGGCAGCGCTCGGCTGGATGCGCAACCACTGGCGCGAAGACATGGTCTACGCGATTAGCGACGAGCGCGTGCGCCCCGCAACCGAAACCGAGCACGCCGATCAGCCGATCTACGAGCTCGACGCCGCGGTGCTGCCGCCGCT
This sequence comes from Microbacterium sp., assembly GCF_029263575.1. Lineage (GTDB taxonomy): Bacteria > Actinomycetota > Actinomycetes > Actinomycetales > Microbacteriaceae > Microbacterium. The sequence goes on from NZ_JAJUFV010000093.1 coordinate 9,087, forward strand.
CACCGACGCGCACGCGCATCTCGGACTGGCCCGGCTTCCTGATTCCGGGCCGGGGAGTGTCGCTCGCGTGCTGGACCTTGGGGGAGCCCCCCGGGTGGTCGCAACTCTGGCGGCGGACGCCCGCGAGGCCGCGTGTGCGACCGAGCTGCATTTCGTCGGCGCGTTCCTCACCGCGCCAGGGGGATATCCCTCCGATCGTTCCTGGGCTCCGGCATCCGCATCTATCCCCCTCGCGACGCCCGATGAAGCGGTCGCTGCCGTCCGCGGCCAGCACGCCGTAGGCGCGAAGGCGATCAAAGTCACCGCGAATTCGATGGCGGGCCCTGTGCTGTCGGATGCTTTGCTGCAGACGATCGCAGACGAAACCCACAGGCGAGGCCTGCGGCTGATCGCCCACGCCGAGGGTGAAGGGCAGGCCGAGCGAGCCCACCGCCACGGAGTCGACGTCTTCGCGCACACCCCCTGGACGCACCGCCTCGACGATGACACCGTGCAGCAGATGGCCGCGAACATGACCTGGATCAGCACGCTCGGCATGCACAGCAGAGGCGGCGCAGAACACGACCTCACCGTCGCGCTCGACAACCTCACCCGTTTCGTGCAGCACGGCGGCACGGTCGTCTACGGCACCGACGCCGGCAACGGCCTCGACACGGTGATGATCCACCAGCCCGAGCTGGACGCGCTCACCGACGCCGGTGTCAGCCCGGCCGACCTGGTGCACGCTCTGACGGCGCCCTCGCTGCTGCCGCGCTGGGGAGCCACCGTCTCACTCGCACCCAGCGACCTCAGCGATCACAACGCCGCATGGCTCGCACACACCACGCCTGTGCACGCCTCACACCTCAAGGAGCGCCTCCGATGACCGACCCCCACCCCACCGCTGACCCGGCGACCCTGACAGCACGCGCCCGTGACCTCGACGATGCAGACCCGCTGGGCGCCTTCGTCGACGAGTTCGTGCCGAGCGGCGAGGTCGTCTCCTATCTCGACGGAAACTCCCTCGGGCGCCCGCTCCGTGCCTTACCCGACCTCGTCACGGCGTTCATCGAGAAGGACTGGGGCAGTGGGCTGATTCGCAGCTGGGACGCCGGGTGGATGCAACGCCCCGTCGCTCTCGGCGACCGGCTCGGCCGCATCGCGCTGGGAGCCACCGCCGGGCAGGTGTTCATCGGCGACTCCACCACGGTGCTGCTGTACAAAGCCGTGCGTGCCGCGGTGGCGGCGCGCCCTGAGCGCACCGAGATCGTCATCGATGACGACAACTTTCCCACTGATCGATACATCGTGGAGGGGATCGCCGCTGAGACCGGGCGCACTGTCCGCTGGATCCACGCCGACCCGGCCAGCGGAGTCACCGCCGATCAGGTTCGCGAAGCCGTCAACGACCAGACCGCCGCGGTGCTGCTGAGTCACGTCGCCTATCGGTCGGGGTGGGTCGCCGACGTTCCCGGGATCACCGACATCATCCACTCTGCCGGAGCGATCGCGATCTGGGATCTCTGCCACAGCGCGGGCGTCATTCCCACCGAGCTGGATGCGTGGGACGTAGATCTGGCTGTCGGATGCACGTACAAGTACCTCAACGGCGGTCCGGGCTCGCCCGCCTTCGGATATGTGCGCACCGAGCTGCAGTCGCGGCTACAGCAGCCCATCCAAGGATGGATGGGCACGGCAGACGTATTCGAGATGGGGCCCAGCTATCGCCCGGCGCTCGGCATCCGTCGCTTCGTCAGCGGAACACCGGCGATCTTCGCGATGCTCGCGATGGACGCCATGCTCGATCTGATCGAGCGCGCCGGAATCGACGCGGTCTACGCGAAGTCGATCCGGCTCACCGACTTCGCCGAGCAGTCGCTCGGTGTGCATGTGCTCCCGCACGGGGCGCGGTTGGAATCGCCGCAGCGCGGCGCTCACCGCGGAAGTCACCTGACTGTCGCGCATCCGGCGTTCCGCGATCTGACGCCGGTGCTCTGGGAACAGGGTGTGATCCCCGACTTTCGTGCCCCCGATGGCATCCGTATCGGTCTCTCCCCGCTCAGCACGACCTTCGCAGAGGTCGACGAGGGCATTCGTATACTCGCGGAGGAGCTCGCTCGCGCGGCGGCGGCACAGAAGTGACATCAACAGAGCGGATGCAGCGATGACGGTGCCGGTCGATGATCTCAGCTCGCGCACGGGCAGTGTTCCCTCTCTTGTGCTCACGATCGTCGGACTCTACCTGCGCCGCGTCGGCGGCTGGATGTCGACGGCGCAGATGGTTCGGCTCGCGCAGCAGGTCGAGGCATCCGAGCCGCTCGTCCGCTCTGCCATCACCCGGCTGAAACAGCGGGGCGTGTTGATCGGCGCAGCGCGCGGACGAACCACGGGCTACGCGCTGAACCCCGACGCGGAGCGCATGTTCGAGCGCGGCGACCGACGCATATTCGCTCCGCGGCATATGTCGCCGGGGGAGATGTGGTGTGTGGTGGCGTTCTCGGTTCCCGAGACACAGCGTGCGGTCCGTCACCAACTGCGCAAACGTCTGATGTCGATCGGCTGCGGGCAGATCATTCCGGGATTGTTGATCTGCCCCGATTTTCTCAGCGACGAAGTCGACGAGATACTCGGCGAGCTCGACATCCGCGGTCACGCGAC
>NZ_JAJUFV010000094.1 GCF_029263575.1 Microbacterium sp.
ATCTCGCTGGGGCGGAACGGATACTTCTCGATCTCAGCCTGATCGCTGATGCCGGTCAGAACGAGCACGGTGTGCAGGCCCGCCTCGATGCCGGCGACGATGTCGGTGTCCATGCGGTCGCCGATCATGCCGGTCTTCTTCGAATGCGCGCCGATCTTGTTCAGCGCCGAGCGGAACATCATCGGGTTCGGCTTGCCGACGACATAGGGCTCACGGCCGGTCGCCTTGGTGATGAGAGCGGCGACGGCGCCCGTGGCCGGCAGCACACCGTCGACGCTCGGACCGGTGGCGTCGGGGTTGGTGATGATGAAACGCGCGCCCCTGTTGATCAGACGGATCGCCTTCGTGATCGCCTCGAAGGAGTAGGTGCGCGTCTCGCCGACGACGACGAAATCGGGATTCGTCTCGGTCATGACGAATCCCGCGTCGTGCAGGGCGGTGAGGATGCCGGCCTCGCCGATGACGAACGCCGAACCGCCCGGCTGCTGCTGCGCGAGGAAGTCGGCAGTCGCGAGCGCCGAGGTCCAGATGCGCTCTTCCGGAACATTCAGGCCGGAAGCGCGCAGGCGGGCCGAGAGGTCACGCGCCGTGAATATCGAGTTGTTGGTGAGCACGAGGTAGGGGATGCCGGAGCTCTCCCAGCCGGCCAGCAGCTCATCGGCGCCCGGAATCGCCTCGTTCTCGTGCACGAGGACTCCGTCCATGTCGGTGAGCCAGCATTCGATGTCATCGCGGTGTGCCATGTGCTCAGCCTATTGCGTGTGCCGATGCCAGCGCTCTGACGCAGACCGACCGGCGTATCATCGCCAGCACCATGCGCGACAGAGGCACAACAGAGGAGGACACCGTGAACATGCTCGGAGATATTCGATTGACTGCGCGGCATCTGGGTGTGCCCGATCGTGCGGTGGGGATGACGACGGCTGAGTTTCTCGCCACGAGTCCTCGCCTGTCAGAGTTCTGGACTCCGTTGATCGTGCTCGACGACGCCGCCATGCGCCACAACATCGACACCATGGCCACCTGGTGCGCCGAGCGCGGGCTCGAGATCATGCCGCACGGCAAGACCACCATGGCTCCGGCCCTGTGGCAGCGCCAGCTCGACGCCGGAGCGCTCGGCATCACCCTGGCCACGATGGGACAGGTACGCACGGCGCGCACGTTCGGGTTCTCGTCGATCATGCTCGCCAACGCCGCCGTCGACGAGCATGCGCTGCGCTACCTCGCCGCCGAGCTCGCAGACGAGGAGTTCCGCTTCATCAGCTGGGCCGATTCTCTCGCAACGGTCGAGGCGATGGAGGCTCCGCTGCGTGACGCACACACGCCGCGCCCCGTCGATGTGCTGGTCGAGATCGGAGCCGAGGGCGGGCGCACGGGTGCGCGCACCATCGCAGAGGCGATCGAGATCGCCGAGCGCATCGCAGCATCCGACGTCTTGAGGCTGGCGGGTGTCGCCGGCTACGAGGGATGCCTCGCGCACGACCGGTCGGATGCCGCGCTGGCAGCCGTCGAGGCGTACCTGGCCACGCAGATCGAGCTGCACGAGCGCATCGGGCACCTCTACGACAGCGGCGACATCTACGTCACCGCCGGCGGCAGCGGGTTCTTCGACCGCGTCGCCGACGCATTTGCCCGCGCCGGAGCGCGGGCCGGGGCAGGCGAGCGAGCCGGTGGCGGGCGCACGCACTTCACACTGCGCTCAGGGGCGTACATCGTGCACGACGAGGGGTTCTATCGCGGGATGTCGCCGTTCGACGAGGGTCGGCGAAGCTCAGAGAAGCCACGTTTTCAGGTGGGCATGTTCGGGGTCGGCCGGGTCACATCGCACCCGGAGCCGCAGCTCGCGCTGATTGACGGCGGCAAGCGAGATTTCCCGTTCGACGAGGGGCTTCCGGTGCCGCGGGCGAAGAGCGCGCGGCTCGGATCGGCATGGCAGCCGCTGGGCGGGGCATCTGCATCAGCCATGAACGATCAGCATACTTATGTGCACCTCGAGCGTGACGTGCTCGCCATCGGCGATGTCGTGCGGCTGGGGCTGTCGCATCCGTGCACGTCGTTCGACAAGTGGACGGTGCTGCCCGTCGTCGAATCGGTCGACTCAGACGTCGTCGTCGACCTCGCCCACACGTTCTTCTGACGACAGCCACACGATCTCGGCGGCACCGTCGGGAAGATCGACCTCGACGCCGGCGACCTCGATGCCGTGCTCGGTGACGCCGACGACGGATCCGACCGCGAGCCCGAGCGCCTCCAGCGAGCGCAGCAGCTCGGGATCTCGATCGCTGACGCGCAGCACTCGACCGGTATGCCCGATGGATGCTTCGGCAAGCAGCACGAACGGTTCCCGGATGACTGTGCCATCGGCATCCGGAATCGCATCGCCGTGCGGGTCGAAGCGCGGCGATCCGAGCCGAGCGTCGATTCCGCGAAGCAGGCGATCGCTGATGGTGTGCTCGAGCACCTCGGCCTCGTCATGCACCTCGTCCCAGGTGTAGCCGAACTCCTGCACCAGCCAGGTCTCGATGAGGCGGTGCCGACGTACCATCGTCAACGCGCGCTTCTCGCCCGCTGGCGTCAATCGCACGGCACCGTAGGGCACATGTGAGACGAGGCCGGACTTGGCGAGCTTCTTGACCATCTCGGTCACGCTCGATGGTGCGATGCCGAGCTTCGCGGCCAGCACCGACGGCGTGATCGGCGCATCCTGCCATTCGGTGTGCGCGTACACCGTCTTGAGGTAGTCGTCTGCTGCCGGAGATGCCACGGCTCCAGACTACGCTGGCCGACTACGCTGGCGTAGTGACCGAGACACCAGAGCGCACCACACACGGACTCGGGCCGTGGAAGGGGGAGTGGCCCGTCGGCGAGCAGTACGATCCCGAGCTTCTCGAGAACGGCGATACTCGCAACGTCATCGACCGGTACCGGTATTGGCGGATGGAGGCGATTATCGCTGATCTCGACACGCAACGGCATTCGTTCCACGTCGCCATCGAGAACTGGCAGCACGATATGAACATCGGCTCGATCGTGCGCAGTGCCAATGCATTCCTCGCCGACACCGTGCACATCGTCGGTCGCCGGCGATGGAATAAGCGCGGCGCCATGGTCACCGACCGTTATCAGCACGTCGTTCACCATGAGGATGTCGCCGCGTTCGCTGCGTGGGCGGCGGCAGAGGGCATCCCCATCATTGCCGTCGACAACGTCGAGGGCGCCGTTCCTGTCGATCGCGCTGAACTTCCCGAGCGCTGCGTGCTGCTGTTCGGACAGGAAGGGCCCGGGCTCACCGAAGAGGCGATCGCCGCGGCATCCGGACATATCGAGATCACTCAGTACGGCTCGACGCGTTCTATCAACGCCAGCGCGGCCGGCGCTGTGATCATGTATGAGTGGTGCCGGCGGTGGGCGTAGCCCGCTGACGGTCAGTCGCGCTGGATGCCGAACGTGTGCCGCATGAGTGCGTTTACGTCGGCGTCGATGCGATCGAGCCGCCGGTGAACTCCCTGGATCTCGGTGCGGATGATGCGCACGAACAGTGTCGACATGAGCGTGATCATGCCGAACAGGCCTGCGGCAAAGACGCCGATGAGCGTCCATACCTGCGGTTCGTTCATGGTCAGCATTCCTCAATTGTCGTCGCTATGAGACCGGGATGCCAGGGGTCGATGATTCCGGCCGGTGCCCCGTCCACGAATCGTGGATAACCCGCGCCCGTGCGCGCGTGTGCAGAATGAGCCGCTCTACGCTTCCTGTCGCAGCCAGCGCCCGGTCTTGACCCGCCAGCCGAGGGTCGTGAACCGCGCCAACAGGAACACACCGAAGAACGCGGCCGACAGCCACGTGAGCCCGGCGACCTCGTCTACGCCGGTGGCGGAGATGATCCACAGAGCAGGCAGGAACGGCACGAGGTTCAGTCCACCAGCGATCGCGAGGTAGCGCACATCGCCGGAACCCATCAGCACGCCGTCGAGCACGAACACGATGCCGGCGATCGGTTGTGCAACGGCGAGCACGATGAGCGCGGGCTGGATGAGCGCGGCCAGCTGCGCATCACCGGTGAAGGCGAGGCCGATCACGCCGGAGAGCGCGCCGATCACGAGCCCGACGGCGACCCCGAACCATGCGCCCCACGCGACGGTGCGCGCCAGCACTCGGCGCACGCCAGCGTCGTCGCCTGCGCCGATGCCCTTGCCGATCAGCGCCTGAGCCGCGATGGCCAGAGCATCCAACGCAAAGGCCGCGGCCGAGAAGATCGTGAAGACGACCTGCCAGCCAGCCAGCTCTTCTGTGCCGATGCCGGTTGCCACCCCGACAGTGATCAGCAGTGCGACGCGCAAGCTGACCGTGCGAAGGAACAGCCACCCGCCAGAGCGGGCCGATCCGCGCACGCCATCGCGCTGAGGGCGCACGGACGCTTCGTGCCTGCGAGCCATCCGCCCGACGACCACGACGTAGGCGGCGACCATGCTCCACTGCGCGGTCACGGTCCCGATGGCTGAACCGGCGATCCCCCATCCGAAACCGTAGATGAAGAGGAAGTTCAGCAGCGCGTTCGCGCCGAAGCCGGCGCCGGCGATCCACAGCGGCGTCACGGTGTCCTGCATGCCGCGCAGCAAGCCGGTCGCGGCGAAGACGATCAGCATGGCCGGCAGCCCCCACATGCTGATCAGCAGGTAGATGTCGGCCTGCTCAGCGACCTCGGCCGATGCGCCGAACAGCGACACCAACCAGCCAGACGACACAGAGCCGATGACGGCGAGCACGGCACCGAGTCCGAGCGCCAGCCACATGCCGTCGATGCCGACGGAGACCGCATCCTGCTTCTGCCCCGCGCCGAACTTGCGCGCGACGGCCGGTGTCGTCGAGTAGGCGAGGAAGATCATCAATCCGACGATCGTCTGAAGCACCGCGCTCGCAATACCGAGACCCGCGAGTGGCACGGTGCCGAGGTGCCCGACGAGCGCGGCATCGACGATGAGAAAGGCCGGCTCGGCGACGAGGGCGCCGAGGGCGGGGACGGCGAGACGCAGGATCTCTCGATTGAGGGAGAGAGGGCGGGCGGTCACCCCACGAGTTTACGATTCCGCGCGCATAACTCAGCAAAGATCACCGTGCGCAGACGACGGAACCGCGGATTCTCAGTCTCCGCCGTCTCGGGCAGTGTGATTCTTGCTGAGTTGTGAACGCGCGTAGGCTGGTAATACCGGCATCCGGAGGTGGACCATGACAGACCATCGAGACGCCGCGGCCCGATATCGGGCGCGGCAGAGCGACGAGCCGGATGCTGAGCCTGAACCGGCGCCGATGAATCTCACCGCAGAGAACAAGCACGAGTTCGTGGAGACGGCGATCCAGATCGCGATTCGTCGGGGTGAATTCGACGATCTGCCCGGCGCGGGCAAACCTCTTGAGGGGCTGGGCGCACACCATGATCCTGACTGGTGGATTCGCCGCAAGATCGAGACCGAGAACCTCACCGGTCTCGGACCTCCCGCAATCCTTCTGCGCAACGAAGACCGCGAGCTCGATGCGAATCTTGATCGCCTCGTTCGCGAAAGCGACGTCCGCGATGCGCTGGAGGACTTCAACGCTCGTGTGATCGCCGCACGTCGCCAGCTGATGGGCGGGCCTCCTGTCGTGACCAGGACTCGCGATGTGGACGCGGAGGTCGCGGCGTGGAGCGAGCGGCGGACCGCTCGCGCTGCTGCGACTCCGGCCGAGCCCGCTCCGAGTGCGCCGCGCGGGCTCTTCGGGCGTCGCGCTCGCCGGGCTTCGCGTACGGAGGAGTAACGACCCCGACCGCGCATAGGGTGGTTATATGACTGATGTTCTCCCCACCGGCCTGGCCACTGACGAGTTCAGCTCCGACATCCGCCCGCAGGACGACCTGTACCGCTACGTCAACGGCGCGTGGCTCGATCGCACCGAGATTCCCGGGGACAAGGCGCGCTGGGGCTCGTTCCACATGCTCGCCGAGCAGGCTGAGACAGACGTCCGCACGATCATCGAACAGTCGCAGGATGCCCCGACGGGCACGCTCGAGCGTAAGATCGGTGACCTCTTCACGAGCTTCATGGACACCGACCGGATCAACGCCGCCGGCACGCAGCCGCTGCAGCAGACGCTTGCCGAGATCGATCAGATCGACAGCATCCCGGCGCTGTTGGCTACCGCTGGCGCCTATGAGCGTGACGGTCGCGGCAACCTGATCGGTCTCTACATCAACGGAGATCCGGGAAACCCCGAGCGCTATGTGCCCATTCTCGTGCAGTCGGGCTTGTCGTTGCCGGACGAGAGTTACTACCGCCTCGAGAACTTCGCCGACACGCGCGTCGCGTATCGCGCACACCTCGAGCGTCTGCTCACGCTGGCCGGACTGTCGGATGCCGCGGGCGATGCCGAGCGCTCCTTCGTGCTGGAGACCGAGATCGCATCGCATCACTGGGACAACGTCGCCAGCCGTGACGCGGTCAAGACATACAACCTCATGTCGTGGGATGACTTCCAGCGACTCGTCGGGCTCGACCTCACGCCGTGGCGGGATGCCGTCGCGGCGGGCGCGGAAGGATCGGATGCCTTCGCCGAGGTCGTCGTCAGCCAGCCCAGCGCGTTCGAGGGGCTCGGCTCGTTGCTCACGGCCGACCGACTCGACGACTGGAAGGCATGGCTGCGCGCTCAGGTGATCCATGTGGCCGCGCCGTTCCTGACCGACGATTTCGTGCAGGAGAACTTCTCGTTCTATGGCACCGAGCTGACCGGCGTGCCCACGATCCGGGAGCGCTGGAAGCGCGGCGTCGCACTCACCGAGGGAGCGATGGGTGAGGCCATCGGCAAGGTCTACGTCGAGCGGCACTATCCGCAGACGGCCAAGGCCGCGATGGACGAGCTCGTCGACAACCTCATCGAGGCCTATCGTCAGAGCATCACGACGCTCGAGTGGATGAGCCCCGAGACCCGCGAGCGTGCGCTCGCCAAGCTCGACGCGTTCACTCCGAAGATCGGCCACCCTGAGGAGTGGCGCGACTACTCGACACTCGAGATCGACGCGGATGACATCTTCGGCAACGTGCGCCGGGCGAACATCTTCGAACACGACCGGAACATCGCCAAGGTCGGCGGGCCGATCGACCGCAATGAGTGGCACATGCCGCCGCAGATGGTCAATGCGTACTACAACCCGTCGATGAACGAGATCGTTTTCCCTGCGGCGATCCTGCAGTATCCGTTCTTCGATGCGTCTCGCGACGCCGCCGCCAACTATGGCGGGATCGGCGCTGTGATCGGTCATGAGATCGGGCACGGCTTCGACGACCAGGGCAGCCGCTACGACGGTTCGGGCAAGCTCGATGACTGGTGGACGGATGCCGATCGGGCAGCGTTCGAGGAGCGGACGAAGGCGCTGATCGCGCAGTACGACGCGCTGGTTCCTGAGGGACTGCCGGCCGAGAACCACGTCAACGGCGCCCTCACAATCGGTGAGAACATCGGCGATCTCGGCGGCCTCGGAATCGCCCTGAAGGCGTATGAGCTGTCGCTCGGCGGTGCCGAAGCGCCGGTCATCGACGGCCTCACGGGTGTGCAGCGACTGCTGCTGAGCTGGGCGCAGGTCTGGCAGCAGAAGAGCCGTGACGCCGAGACGATTCGGTTGCTGACGATCGACCCCCACTCGCCGAATGAGTTCCGGTGCAACCAGATCGTGCGCAACATCGACGCGTTCTATGAGGCGTTCGGCGTCACCGAGGGCGACGAGCTGTATCTGCCCGGTGATGAGCGTGTGACGATCTGGTGATCTTCTCCACAGACGGTGACGCGGGCCCGGTCATCGGGCTACGATAGCCAAGGCTGCTGGGGGGCGCTTCCAGTGGCTCTCCCCCCGACACCTTCCTGGGAAGGAAAACGCGTGGGCGCTGCCTCGCTCCCTGAACCCGTCGATGGTGCTTCGCAGGCGACAACGCTGCGGCGAGCTCATCGAAGCTCCCGACGGCCCCCGAGGCGTGCCGCCGTGGGGCGTCGTTCGTTCGTGTCGACATTGCGATCGCTTGAACAGTTGGCCGAGGCCGGCGCCCAGGTGTCGGTGTATGTGACCGACCTCGACAACGGCAATCAGGTACTCGCCGGCGACGACCATGTCACGCTGCCGATCGCCGGGCTGGGTGTCGTGCCGTTGCTGGTCGAGGTGGCGGCGGGGTTCGAGGCGGGAACGCTGGATCCGCTCGAGATCGTCGATCGTTCGTCGACGGATCCGGTGGTCAGCTCTGGCGTCTGGCGCAATCTGCGGGCGCCGGCGCTTCCACTGAGCGACCTGGCTGTGCTGGCCGCGACCGCGGGTGACCCGATCGCCGTCAACGCGCTGTTGCAGAGAGTGGGACACGAGCGGGTGAGTGATCGCATTGCGGCGCTCGGTCTCACGCACACGGCGCTGCTTGACCGGTTCCGTGATCGGCGCGGGCCAGACGATGCCCCGCACGTCGCTGTCGGCACGACCCGTGAGCTCGCGAGGCTCTTCTCTGCGTTGGTCAATTCGCGCGTCGTCGACGCGGCGGTGAGCGCTCAGGTTTCTGAGTGGCTGAGCCTGAACCAGGACCTCAGCCTGGTGGCAGCCTCGACCGGTCTCGATCCGTTTGCGCACGACCACGACGAGCACGGGCTGCTGTTCATCAACAAGACTGGCCGGGGCGGTGGTGTCCGGGCTGAGGCCGGTGTGCTCGCGGGGCCGCGTGCCGGGATCGCGTATGCGATGGTCGTGTGCTTCGACGACCTGTCGATCACGCATCGACTGCGTGCGCACGATGCATTCCGGATGCTCGGGCTCGAGCTCATGGAATACACCCACTAGCGCGGCAGCGGGTTAGAACGGACCGAACTCGCGTCTCGGATCGAGTGCGGTGACGACGGGTTCGAGGGCCCCAGCGAGAGCATCCAGCTGGTCGTCATCGAGGTGGTCGAGCACGAGCCGGTGCACCGTTGCGAAGTGATCGGGTGTGGCGAGAACGACCTGCCGTCGACCCTGTCTGGTCAGCGTGAGCAGCACGCTGCGCCGATCGCGCTCGCTCTCTTCGCGTTCGACGAATCCGCGCTGTTGCAGGCGACGGAGCACTTTCGACGCGCGGGGGAGTGTGGCGTTCGTCGCGGCGGCGAGATCGCTGAGCCGCATCGATCCGCTGCGCTGCAGCGCGCTGAGCACCATGAACTCGTAGTGGGTGAGCGCGGCATCGCTCTGCAATTGCGCATCGAGCGCTGCGGGCAGCAGTTCTGCCGTGCTGATGAGCGCAAGCCACGCCCGTGACTGCTTCGCGGTCATGCGTGTCAATGGAGCTGCCATCTTTCTATTGTGTCGGGGATGGTTGCCGCAGCAACGTCACTCCAGCGAACGAGCCTGCATTCCGCGGACGCGCCTGCGCGGAATGCGGCGGATCTCATCCGCGGAATGCAGCCTCACGGGCGGGGTATCCTCAACGGATGCACGACTGGACCCCGCACCGCCGCGATGACGGTGAACTGCTCGGCTGGATTCACCCCTCAGACGACGAGTGGACGGCCGTTGACCTGCTCGGGCGGCCTGTCGCGGGCCCGGTCGACTGGCTCGACGCCGAGGCCGCTTTGGAAGAGCACGGGCTTGCCTGGCTCGCCGACCCGTGGATGCTCGAGGGCGAAGCCGAGCACCCCGTCCGTGTGCGCATGGTCGAGGTGACGCCCGATCGCGATGGCGTTCCCGGCCGCATCGTGGTCAAGCTCGATGATTTCGGAGATGTCAGCCGACCGGCATCCGATCCGTGGCTTCTGCCGTGGCCGATTCCCGGGCGTCTGCGACCGCCGCTTCCGGGCGACCCCGACGGCTTCACGCTCTGAGATCGGCTCAGCTCGGCAACGACGGTCGAGGTTCGATCGCGCGATTTCGCGGAATGAACAACGACAGGACGAGGGCGATGATCCCGGCCACGATCGCGAGCCAGAAGCACACATCGAAGGCTTCACGCGTCGGCACCGCCACGCCATCGACCTCGACGCTCATCGCGGCCAGTACCCCGCCCATGACGGCCGAGGCGCTGGAGGTGCCCACAGACCGGAACAGCGCGTTCAGACCGTTCGACGCTCCCGTTTCGTTCGCCGGCACCGAGCGCATGATGATCATCGGCATCGCGGCGAAGGTGAAGCCGATGCCGACGCCGATGATCGCATTGGCGATGAGAATGTGCACCCACTCGCTCGACCACACGAGCACGAAGACGTAGGCGATCACGATCGCGGCTGCGCCGGCGGTGAACAGCGGCCGCGGGCCGATGGTGCGCTCCAACCAGCCCGACAGCGGCGAGATCACCATCATCACCAACCCGGACGGCACGATGATGAACGCCGCGGTGAGCATGTCGAGGCCGAACCCAGACCCGGTGGCGACCGGCAGCTCAAGCATCTGCGGGAAGGTGACGTTCGATGAGAACAGCGCGAATCCCATCCCGATCGCGGCGATGTTCGTCAGCAGCACGGCGGGCCGCGCGGCGACGCGCAGATCGAGCAGTGGGTCTGTCGTGCGCAGCTGATACCAACCCCACAGCAGCAGCACGGCGACGCCGCCGATGATCAGGGTCAATCCGATCGGTGAGGTCCAGCCCCACTCAGCCCCGCGTGAGACATACAGCAGCAGTCCAGTGAGGCCGATCGCGAGGCCCAGGACGCCGAGCAGATCGAGACGTCCGGGCGAGAGCAGAACGTCTTCGGGGACGAAGAAGAGAATGAGGGCGAGTCCGATGACGCCCAGGCCCCCGGCGAGCCAGAACAGCGAGTGCCAGTCGGCGTTGATGGCGAGGAACGCGGCCAGCGGCATGCCCAGCGCTCCGCCGACGCCCATGGTGGCACTCATGAGCGCGACGGCGGTGCCGAGCCGGTTCGTCGGCAGGATGTCGCGCATGATCGCGATGCCGAGCGGGATGACGCCCGTGACTGCTCCCTGCAGGGCGCGGCCGATGACGACTCCGACGATGGATGCCGAGAGGGCTGCGACGACCGAGCCGATGACCAGGAGCACAAGCAGTGCGATGACAGTGCGGCGTTTGCCATACATGTCGCCGAGACGCCCGGAGATCGGGGTGGCGATGGCGGCGACCAGCAGGGTGATCGTCACGACCCACGTGGTGTCTTCGCGCGACGCGTTCAGCAGGTGCGGCAACTCAGCCTGCAGCGGAACGACCAGTGTGAACATGAACGCCGACACCAGGCCGGCGAAGGCGAGCGCGGCGACGGTCAGACCGCGATTGGGGGTGCGAGAGAGCCGTTTCCTCGCTCTCTCGTCACTATCTCCCATTCAGCCAGGCTATCGGGACTGCAAGGGGGGGCGGGCGCCGATCGGTGGATGAAGATCGGGACGATTTCCCCCGGTCGGTCACATCTGCCGCACTCCTGGCGTCCTCTTCTGTGAGACCGACACTGCGTTCACAGAAGGAGACCAACATGATCGACAGCGACACACTGGCCCCCGATTTCACGGGCGACATCATTCGGCCCGGCGATGAAGACTATCCGGCGGCAGCGCGCACGGCGCTGGCCCAAGGATCACCGTCGATCGTGCTGCGTCCGCGCGATGCGGCGGAGGTGCGGCGCGCCCTGCGCTGGGCGGCGCAGGCGCGGCTGGAGATCGCTGTGCGCGGCGGTGGGCAC
>NZ_JAJUFV010000095.1 GCF_029263575.1 Microbacterium sp.
ACAGCGGGCGGGATCAACGCCGACGCAGACGCCAGAGCAGCCAGAGCCCGGATGCCGTAATGAGAAGAACACCGACCCCGAAGATTCCAGTCCAGACGACGTCGTACGCCGCGGGCACAAGCGGGTTGTTCGCAGCGGGGGCAGCGAACGCGCCGCCTGTTTGGGTCGCGTTCACCTCAGGCGCCGCGGGGAACCACGCGCCGATTCCTCCGTCGCAGAATCAGCGCGCCGTTACCGCCAGCCGAGGCGCCCGGCTACGGCATTCGCGGCACGGGTCGGAAAATCCGGCCACCCCTCCTGCAGCTCCCCCAGCATGTCGAACACCGCACGGGCTGCAGCTTCAGGCGGTCGCGCGACAGCGTCAGCGATCCGTTGAGCCCACTGCGGGAAGTCCTGCTCGAAGCGTCGTAACGGGTCGATGGCGTCGCGCAGCGAGCTCGACGAGTCAGGGAAGCGACCACGAATCACGCCCACCAGATGCTGCACCGCCCACTGCCTGATGAAGGCCCCTCCATTGAGCACTTCGCCGCGGCGGATGCGGCCGACACCTATGAGCAGCTTCACCAGAACGAGCCGCGCATCGTTATCCGGATCGAACCGATCGGCGGATGCCGCCCGCTCACGAGCCTGGTCGATGAGCGCTGCCGTCGTCCCTGCCGCATCATCGACGACCACGGTCGCGTCCCCCGCAACCGCACCGGCGAGTTCCTCGACCTCGGAGAACGCGAACTCGAAAACATGTCCGTCGTCGTAGACGGCGACGAAGCCGATCTCGCCCTCGCGCGCCGTCAAGACGAGACGGTCCTGATCCGGGAGCCAGCCGAGATCCGGGCGGATCTCGGGACCTCGACCAGCCTCGACCACGGCGAAGAAGTCGTGATCGGACCACTCGTCGCGCCGGTGCCGCGCCTCATCGGACGCCGACCCGAGCAGCACCAGACCGCTTATCCCGTCCCGCGCGCGCACCGCGTCAGCAAGCGCGCGACTGAGATGCCCGTACCGTTCGAGGGTGGTCATTCTTCAGCCCTCGGCCGGAACGACGACACCGGGCAGGCTCCATGCCGCAAACGAGGGCCCCTCCGCGGCGAGCGCGACAGACCCATCGGGCGCCACGGCAAGTGTCGCATCGCCGAAAAGCGCGGATGCAGCCGACGGCCCCGGGACCGCACCGGCATCGAGCGAAACGTCCGCCCCCCCGCGCGTTGCCAGTACCAGGACCGTCTCCGCAGCGCTTTCACGCACGAACACGATCGTCTCGTCGTCGACATGCACCCAGCGAAGTCCACCCGCTCCTAGCACTGGATGCTCGCGCCGCAGCGCGATCAATGATCGATATGTCGAGAGCACCTCAGCGGTCGCCGGCTCCGTCTCGCTCCCCCATGGCATCGGCGTGCGGCTCATCTCGCCGTCAGTTCCGGTGAGGCCGAACTCATCACCGGCGAATACGACCGGCAGCCCTGGCAGCGTCATCGACAGACCGAGCGCGAGCGCGGTGGTTCCGGGCGCCGCGTTCGTCGCGAAGCGCGCCGTGTCGTGGGTGTCGAGCGGCTGCATGTTCCCCAGGCGCACCCGCCACGGGATGCTGCCGGTGAAGCGCACGACCGCACCGACGAAGTCCGCCGCTGTGTAGCGCGGGATGCCGCCGATCGGCTGCCCGAAGAACCAGGGCTCGGTGACGGATTCGCCCTGGGCGTTCAGGTACGGCTCGCCGTGCGGCTCGCTCAGCCACCCCCACAGCGGACGGGTGAACGACGGGTAGGTCATCGCGCCGTGCCATCCGTCGCCCTGCAGGTCGCTCGCGGCGTCATTGGTCGACTCCCCCAGCAGCACCGTGTCGGGGTTCACCCGCAGCATCGTCTCGCGCAGCAGCTGACGTACTTCGTCATTGACGTCGACGTCGCCGAGCCGTCCGGTCATGTTCGCCACGTCGATACGCCAGCCGTCGGCGTTATACGGCGGCTTCAGCCACTTCGCGACGATCGAGTCCTCGGCGCTGATGAAGCGCTCGCGCAGCTCCTGCGATTCCCAGTTGAACTTCGGCAGTGTGGGCGTGCCGAGCCACGACTCGTACTCGGTGTTGTCGTCGTTGGTGAAGTAGTAGTAGTTCTCTTCCACGGCGCCCGGGTTGCCGTACGCGGCGCGGAACCATTCGTGGCGGTCGCCGGAGTGATTGCTGGTGAGGTCTCCGATGACGCGGATGCCGCGGGCGTGAGCCTCTTCGACGAGTCTGATGTATGCCTCTTCGCCACCGAGCAGTGGGTCGATGCCCTCGAAGCTCGAGGCGTCATAGCGATGGTTGGATGCCGCGGGGAACACCGGCGTCAGATACAGCAGGTTGATTCCGAGCGAGACCAGGTGGTCGAGTTTAGAGATGATGCCGGGGATGTCGCCGCCGTAGAACTGCTGCGAGCGGCCAGGCATGACCGGGTCGACCGGGGTGTCCCAGCTCGCCGCGATCGCCCAGTCCGGCGTGGGGTGCTCGTCGGCCTGCGCCGAGCGCGCGAACCGATCGGGAAAGACCTGGTACATCACGGCTTCGTTGATCCATGCCGGCGGCGCCGGGTATGCGACGAGAGCGAAGTCCTCGGCGTCGAGCGTCTCCAGACGGTGGGTGCCGGTCTGGTTGAGCCATTCGACAGCACCGTCGGCGTGCTGCAGAACGAACCGGTAGCCGTGGCGGCGATTGCGCACCGTGATCGGCGCCTCCCACCAGTCCCAGCCGTCGACGACGCCAATGCGAACAGCATCCGTCCATTCCGGCTCGTGATCAGGGTTCGAGCGCGTGCGCACGGCGACGAGCGGCCCGTATCCTTCCGGCACGCGCAGGCGCACGGTGACGACGTCGCCGAGTTCGGGAGCGAGATCGGAGACGTACAGTGGTGAGCCGTCGTGGTGCGGTGAGAGGAGGGCCATGTCATGCCTTTCTTCGGATGCGGCAGCCGCCGCCTTGTCGACGTGGTTGCACGGCCGGATGCCATGACAGAGCCCTCTGGTTGTGGTCTTACTTCACGCTACCGGCGGTGAGTCCGCCGACGATGTACTTCTGCAGAGCGAGGAACAGCGCCACCGGCAGTACAGCGGCGAGCACCGCACCGGCCCCGAACACGCTCCAGTTCTTCGAGAACTCGTCCGAGACGAACTTGTACAGTCCGACCGCGAGCGTCTGCTGCTCGGGATCGATGAGGATGACGCTGGCGAGGATGAACTCGCTGGAGGTGCCGATGAAGCTCAGCAGCCCCACCACGGCGAGGATCGGCGCGACCAGTCGCAGGATGATCGTGAAGAAGATGCGCGCGTGACCGGCGCCGTCGATCTTCGCCGCCTCGTCGATGGATGCCGGAACCGTGTTGAAGAATCCGTACATCAGATAGGTGTTGGCTCCCAGCGCGCCGCCGAGATAGACCATGATGAGCCCGATCCGCGAGTTCAGGCCGATCGCGGGGAAGATGTCGCCGATCGACACCATCAACAGGAAGATCGCGACCATCGCGAGCATCTGCGGGAACATCTGCACGACCAGCAGAGCGGTCAGGCTGAATCGGCGCCCGGTGAAGCGCATGCGCGAGAAGGAATATGCCGCCAGCGCGCCGAGCAGCACGGTGCCGGCGGCGGTGACCAGACCGATGATCAGCGTGTTCATGAACCAGGCACCGTAGGGATGCTGCGGGCTCTGGAAGAGCGTCGCGTAACTGTCGAAGCTGAAGTTGCTGAACAGCGCGTTTGCCGTCAGCAGTGTTCCGCCGGGGTTGAGCGAGGCGCTGATGATGTAGAGCAGCGGGAACAGCGCGAACGCGCCGATGGCGATGCCGACGAGGTGTCGCCATCCGGTCTCGCGGAAGTACTTCTTGAACGGACGACGGGGTTCTTTCGCGGCGCCCGGCACACCGGCATCCGCCGTCGTGATGGCGGCCGTTGATTCTGCACGTGTCGTGGTCATGTCAGTTCAGCTCCTCGAGCGCCTTGGTGCGTCGGAAGGCGATCACCGAGATCGTCGCGACCAGGATGAAGATGATGATCGAGAACGCACTCGCCAGGCCGTAGTCGGCGTTCGAGCCGACGAAGGCGACCTTGTAGACGAGCGTGATGAGAATGTCTGTCGCGCCGACGTTCACGCTGGCTCCGGCATCGCGCGGACCGCCGCCGGTGAGCATGTAGATCAGACTGAAGTTGTTGAAGTTGAACGCGAACGACGAGATGAGAAGCGGCGCGACCGCGACGAACAGCAGCGGCAGTTTGATCGAGCGGAACACCTGCCACGCGCTCGCGCCGTCGACGCGTGCGGCCTCTTGCACGTCATCCGGAATCGCCTGCAGCGCACCGGTGCAGATCAGGAACATGTAGGGGAACCCGAGCCAGAGATTCACCAGCAGGATGCTGATCTTCGCCAGCCACTCATCGGTGAGCCACGGGATCTCGGCGCCGCCGAAGAGCACGACGTTCAAGAAGCCGAACTCCTGGTTCATCATGCCCGCCCACACCAGCGCCGACAGGAACCCGGGGAACGCATACGGGAGGATCATCAGCACCCGGTAGTACTTCTTCGACTTCATCTTCGGATCGTTGAAGACGATCGCAAGGAACAGGCCGAGTGCGAAGCAGGTGAACACCGAGAGGAAGGCGAAGACGAAGGTCCACACCAGCACCGACAGGAACGGGCCGCGAATGGACTGCTCGCTGAAGGCGCGCACGAAGTTGTCGACGCCGACGTTGATCTGCCAGCCGGGCTTGAGCTCGGTGCCGTCGTCAGCGGTAAATGCGCCGGTGCCGATGTCGGAGTACACGACGCCCGTGCGCGAGTCGGTCATCGTGTCGGCGGCCTCGTCGTAGACCAGATTGGAGACGTAGACGTATGCCATCGAGCCATCGGGGGTGCGCAGAGCGCCGTCGTTCGGATCGTCACTGATCGGCACGACCATGTCGGCGATCGCCTGCTGGTTCTGCACGATCTGCGCGAAGCCGAGCGTGTTGTAACCGGGCAGCGAGACGGCCGTGCCGCCGTCTATCTCGGCGTCGTCGGTGGGCTGCAGCGGACGCTCGTCGCCACCGATGAAGACATCGCCGTCGGGAGCGGTCACCAGGAACGAGAACTGACCGAGCTGCTCTACCACCGTGAGGTCGTAGGCGGGCGAGTCGGGCACGCGCTCCTGAGCGGAGAGCATGAGCGCGTTGACAGCACTGTCTTTGTCGCTGTTGTGGCCGGTGCCGTAGTTCGTGAAAGCGATGTAACCGGTGTATCCGGCGGCGAAGATCTGAAAGACGAAGAGGAAGATGAGTCCGGGGATCAGGTACTTCGCGGGGAGATTTCCACGGCTGAAGTACACCCAGTTGGCGAAGGCCGTGACGACGAAGACGATGCTCGCCGGCAGCCACTGCCCGCTCTGGATCAGGACGAAGATCGCATACAGCGCGAGGGCGTCGATGAGCCCGAGCATGACCACCTTGAACAGCATCAGCTTCCAGCCGACGCCGGCGGATTCGGCGAGGCGCGCCGCGCGACGGGCGTTGCGGCTCTGGCTGGATTTCTCGGCGGTGTCGCTCGATTCGGTGGTCGGCGTGGTCATCTGCATCCCTGGTTCGTGTGCTCAGCTGGTTTGCATGCTCAGCTGAGTCGTGTGCTCAGCGAAATGGACGAGGCGCGAGGCGGCCTTCGCTGTGAAGACCACCTCGCGGGCTCGATTCGTCAGCCGATGGCGCCCTGAATATCGGCGGCCATCTTCGACCAGAGAGCGGCCGGGTCACCGCCGTTGATGATCGCGGCTTCGGTCACGCCCCAGAACTCCCACACGGCTCCCATCTCGGGGATGCTGGGCATCGGAACGGCGTTCGCGCCGACCTCGCCGAAGCCGGCCGTGATCGGGTCGGACTCGACCGCGGCTTCGTAGGCTGCGGTCAGGGCCGGGGTGCGACCGCCGACCTCGTACAGCGCGACCTGCACCTCTTGTGAGCCGATGTAGTTCACCATGAACTCGTTGGCGGCCAGGCGGTTCTCGCTCTCGGAGCTGAGGAAGAAGCCCTGCACGCCGGCGAACGGCTGGGCGTCGCTGCCGCCCGCGGACGGAATCGGATCGATCGCGACGTTCAGGCCTGCGTCGACCGCGGCGGGAACGTTCCACGGGCCCGTCAGGAAGAAGGGCGACTTGCCCGAGACGAAGTTCTCTTTGGCGAGCTCGCCGGTGATGTTCGTGTTCAGGATGCCGGCCGCGCCCTGTTCGCCGAGCCACTCGGCGAAGGCCGTGCCACCGTCGTTGCCGATCTGCAGATCTGCCGGGTCGTAGGCGCCATCGGCGTCGGTGCCGAACACCGGAGCGTCGAACGAGGTCTGGAACGGGTACAGGTGGTACGGGTCAGCGGCCTCGGGGTCGAGACCGACGAGGAAGGCGTAGTCGACGCCGGCGGCCTTGCCCTTGGCGATCATGTCGTCGTAGTCGGTGGGGGCCTCGGGGACGAGGTCGGTGTTGCGCAGCAGCGCGATGTTCTCGATCGCGTAGGGGACGCCGTATGTCTGGCCTTCGTAACTGACCGCGTCGATGGCTACCTGCTCGAACTCATCCGCGCGATCGCCGAGCTCGACCGGCGCGACGACACCGTTGGTCACGAGAGTGCCGAGCCAGTCGTGCGCGCCGACGGCGACATCAGGGCCTTCGCCTGTCGGCACCTGCTGGATGAACTGGTCGCGGATCTCGCCGAATTCCTTCTGGACCATCGTCACCTCGACCCCGGTGTCAGCGGTGAAGGCGTCTGCGGCATCTTGCAGAACATCGGCGCGGTCGGCGTCGACCCACACCGTGATCTCTCCGGTGTACTCGACGGCGTCCGAGCCGCCGTCACTCGATCCGCCATCGCTGCCAGCGCAGCCCGCGAGTGTCAGGGAAGAAATTGCGGCCATCGCTGTGAGCGCGATCATGCCCCGCTTGTTCACCTTCATTGGTGTGTGCCTCTCTCGATGCTGTGACGCCTGCAAGACTGCAAGCGCTTACAGTATGCCTCGCAACCCGCCTTCTCGCAATGTCAAACACGGCCGATACGAAGCTGTAATGCTGAGGTTTCACCTGTTCGCCGCTTTGGAAGCGCTTTCAGAACAGCCTTCCGTGACGCTGCTGGCTAGACTGGCGCCATGGCAGATTCATCGTTCGACATCGTCAGCAAGGTCGACCACCAGGAGGCGGAGAACGCCGTCAACCAGGCGCGTAAAGAGATCGATCAGCGCTACGACTTCAAGGGCACCGGTTCATCGGTCGAATGGAGCGGTGAGTCGATCCTGATCAAATCGAGCACCGAAGAGCGCGCCAAGGCCGTGCTCGACGTGCTGCAGACCAAGCTCATCAAGCGCGGCATCTCACTCAAGAGCCTCGAATCGGGCGAGCCTTACGCCAGCGGCAAGGAATACCGCATCGTTTCGTCACTCAAGGACGGCATCTCCTCGGAGAACGCGAAGAAGATCTCGAAGATCATCCGCGACGAGGCACCCAAGGGCGTCAAGAGCCAGATTCAGGGCGACGAGCTGCGCGTGCAATCCAAGAGCCGCGACGACCTTCAGTCCGTCATCGCCCTACTCAAAGGCAGTGATCTCGACATCGACCTGCAGTTCATCAATTACCGGTAGTAGACCCCTCTGACCAGGGGTTTTCCTGGTTTAGTCCGCAGGGAGTCCGCAGGAGCTCGAATCTACCTCGCCTGCGAGACGTTGCTGGAGCGCCGCGCATCGCTCGGTGAGTTCTTCCATCGACGGCCCGTCTGGACGCCATGCGCGGTGCGCGGCTTCCTCCGGTGTCTGTGTGCGGAACTCTGCGGTGAACTCAGCGACCATCAGTCCGAGGTCACGGAGCGCCTGCTCTCGCGTCTTCATGACGGCTCTTCTCGACACAGCCCTGTCGCCCGGATCTGCTCGGTGAGAACAGCAAGCGATGGCCCGCCCTGATGCCACGCCCGCTCTGCAGCCTGCTCGGGCGTGAGGGTGCATACGATCGCGGCGACTTCAGCGACGACCAGCCCCACATCTCGGAGTGCCTGTGCTTTCGTCTTCATAGTTGAACGGTAGCCGCGAGAGGCGACACTCGCCAGCCAGTGACGTCACTGGACAGACCTTAGGGTTACAGTGACCTTATGTCCACGGATGCCGCCTACATGCCGTTGTCTCAACGGGTGTCTCCCGCAGATGCTGCAACGGCATCGACCTGTTCACTGCCGACAACCTCTCCCCCGCAGACATCGAAGTACTCAAGCCGATCTGCGCATCCTGCGACGTCGCGCTCCTCTGCCGCCAATACGCGAAAGCCGCGAAGCCGACGGTCGGTTTCTGGGCAGGGAAGCACTACGTCGGACGCGGACGCAAGGCAGGCCAGGAAGCCGCCTGATGCGCGATCATCGCGACTTCTCGATCTCTCCCGCGACCACCGCGAGCTGCTGGCGCGCAAGCACGCTCAGCTTCGACTCATCGACGTTGCCTTCGTAGTTCCCCATCATCAACGCAGCGGAAGCCCGCCCAATCGGCGGGGCATTGATGTGGTCGAAGGTAAAACTGTAGGCGAGCGTCCCCAGTTGCTTGTACGCAAGGTGCACGAACGGCGGCCCACCAGCTGCATACTCAGCGAGCAGCAGCCCGTCAGGGGCCTGCCACGCGTAGCCTCTCTCCGGCGGCAGGACCGTCCACCCGGAGCGCTCATACAACGACAACGCACGCGCGGGGATGTTTGCGATGACCACGCGCGCGCCCAACGCCTTCCGCCGCGACGCCGCGTGCCGAAGTAGACCTTCACCGATGGATCGCCCTGCACACTGGGGAGAAACAGCCAGGAACCGTAGGTTCCCCGCGTCCCTCGCCGCAGTATCGTGCCCTGGAATTGTCAGCGGGACAGATAGAGCAAACCCCACAACCTCCCCAGCAGCACGAGCCACCGAGAACGAGTACGAGTACCGGGCAGCGACCTCCGAGCGATTCATCCCGCCGTGCAGATCACGGAACTCCTCAAGCGCCTCCACACTGACCGGCAGCCTCTCCCGCGCCAGCTCGATCATCACGTCAAGCTCACCTTCGACTGCACCATCGAAGACGACGCCGGTGCGCACGCCCTTGCGCCTACTCGCCTTCCCCATCAGGCCAGAGTACCGCCCAACTCCACGGCCACGGCCACACTTCAGGTTACGATGACCTTATGTCGAAGTAGAACCACACAGAGAAACCATCATGACCCAAGGTCGACCAGTCGAGGCCAACATAGGCGGCCGTCCCGCGCCAGATTCGCCCCTCGACGATGACTGGCACGTTCATGCGTTCGATAGGTCGTGCGAGCCAACGTGCGATGGAGCGATGGAGGTACCCCAGCGCGCCGGCCTTGTCGTACACGAGGATCGCGTTGCGATCGGCTTCGTTCTCGGGCTCCCTCACGAGAGCAAAGTACCGAGGGTCCTCACTCGGTGCGTGCGCTGCAAGTCGCTCCATGTGGGGCGGCTTCCACGTGTGCACAGATCGCCATCGATCGTGGGGCAGCACGATCGACTGCGCGTTCGGGGCCAAGCTCAACGGATGCGCGGCAATCACTCCGGCGCCTCGGGAAGCATACCGACATCGCGGCACTTGCGTGCCCAGCGGTTTGCAGTCGCCCGGGACATGTGGAGCGCCTCTGCCGTCGCGGTCATCGCGCGCCTCGGGTTTCGCTCGAACTCGACTCGATACCGGTCTGCGAATGACTTGAGGGCGTCGTGCTTCGCTCCCCGTCCGCTTGTACGGCTCTCGGCTGCGAGCCGCGGCGCACCGAGGTCGTAGGTCTGTTGCATGAGGCCCGACACGATCTGGGCGTCGAGGTCATCCGGGTCTGGCGGGGGCGCATCGTCGAAGCCTTTGAAAAGCTGCTCGAGCATCGCGCCGATCCGCACGTTCCGGAGCGACGTCGCGGTGATCTCGTGTTGCGGGATTGTGGCTCCCAACATGATGCCGGTGATGACGCGGCGTCCGTCCGCTGAGACCGCTTCACGTATGTAGATGGGGTGTTCAAGCCCGCCTCCTTCGACTTGAGTCCATGACTCTTCCTCGAACTCCTCGCGCGGGGGGCGGGAGTCCGGGCGGAACTGAGCATGGGCCCGCTTATCGGCCAGCTCACCCTGCAGTCGTCGGGTGACGTGCGGCAGGACCTTGACGAGGTGAATTTCTATCTGCGGTCTATCGGACGAGGGGGACGCAGATGAAGCTCACTTATGACTTCTGGTCGTAAGGTTGCCCGTCGATGCCGATAGATTAACGACGTGAGCGACAACGACGATCTCCTCCGCACACCTGCGGGACGGCTGGCCATGGTGCTGAAAACGCTCAAGGCCCAAGCTGCCAAGGCCGGCCAGAACAAGACGATTCAAAACAAGCAGGCATTGCTTACGCACCTCAAGCTGGACGAGAAGGACACCGCCGGATACTTCGCGGCAGTCGCGGAGATCATGTCGATGCCGGTAGCCATTCGCCGTGACGTCGCAGCACTCGAGTCGCCGATCGCCCCGCCGACGTTGCTTCTGCAGCATATGGACAAGATCGAAGGCGCTCTCCCGCTGCTCGGTACGCCGACGGGAAGCGTCAAGCAACTGTGGGATCGACTCGGCGACGACGTCATCGTAGGCCTAGAGATCACGAGTCACATACTCGCGCAAGGACAGCCCCAGAAAGTGATTGACCAGGCCACCCTCGGCAGTATCCGGAATCTCGCCACTGAGATCATCGATGATCTCGCCGATGACGACGGACTACCACTGCGCTTCCGTGAAGAAATCCGACGGCATGCGCAATGCATCATCGACGCCGTCAACGCGTACAAGGTCCATGGAGCAGACGGACTATTAGACGAAGCGGATGCCATGATCGGCGTCATCGTCAGGAATGCATCCGCCGCAAGGCAGGCATCCACGCCCGCAGGGCACTCAGTGTTCCGCAAGCTCGGAGTGCTGGCGAACACCATCGTGCTCGCTGTCACCATGTACGCCGCGCCGCACGAGCTCGCCGAGGCAACCAACGCATACGGAGATTTTCTCGAGCTGCCCTCAATCGTGCAGGCCCCTGCTGAGGATATCGTCGACGCTGAAGAAATCGGTTAGAAGCGAGCGAAATCTGGCGAGCCACGCTCGAGAGTATTCGCTGGATCCTCGCGATTCAATATCCAACGCGAAGCCCCGGCCCTCACACGAGGTCACCGGGGCTTCACTGTCGGGCTACTGCGTGTAGCGCTTCACGTCAGCTTCGCCGCGAATCTGCCACTCGTGGCCGCACGACCGACACACGCCACGGTGCTTCGGAAGCGTATAGCGCGGAGGATTCTCCACGAGATCGGCCGGCTCCTCACACTTCGGGCAAATCACCGCGCTCACTTCAGCACCCACTTGAACGGCTCCCGTACCGAAACCGCCTTCGCATAATCGGCGATCTGGCCAGGCTGCAGCTTCACACCGATCTGAGAGAACGCCGCCGCTACCCGAGGCTTGACCTCACCGAGCGGCTTGCCCTCATGCTGCGACCGAAACCGCCGGTCAGCGTCCTCGAGCTTCTTC
>NZ_JAJUFV010000096.1 GCF_029263575.1 Microbacterium sp.
CAGCACGTGGCCTTCGGCGAGCATCGCTGCCAGCACGAGGCTGATGGTGTCGTGCTTGCCCTGCACCGCCTTGTCGATGTTCTCGACGAGGCGATGGAAGGTTCCCTGGAACCAGGCTGCCTGCTCGGGGGTCATTGTCATCGTCGTTCGTTCCTCTGTCGTTCTATCTGATGTCCATGTCGGCACAGAGCGGGCCCTATTTGCCCCAGTACCTTTTCTCTGTGTCGACGCCGTCACCCCAATTTCGGATATCGACCCATACCTGCACACCGTCACGGCCCTTCCAGCACGAAAGCTGTTGCGTCCCCGAGCCGTCGAAGTTGATCCTGTGAACGAATGCGGTACCGATCAGACCGGTGTCGTTCCAGCAACTGACCTGCTGCGTTCCGATGTTGAGGTTCTCCCAGTGCACGATGAACTGACGGCATCCGTTGACGCACGTCTCACCGGCTGGAGTCGCCCCCTGAGTCACCCAGACGCGCGGCTCGGGCTTCGGATCGTTCTTCGCGGAGTCAGAGGCGACGGCAGACCATCCGGCCTTGTTCCTCACCTGCACCTCGATCTTGTAGGTGTTCGAATACCCGGTCCCGACATTCCTCGAACCGCTCGCCGCGACGGAGTTGTCCCACGTTCCGGACTGGCCAGGACCGGTGATCCGGATCCGAGTGTCTGTGATGGGCGCGCCATTGTTACCGTTGTTGCCCCAGCTCACCGTGACTTTCGAGCCATTGTTGGTCGCGTTCGCCTTCGGCTGCGGTGGAATGCCAAACGGCGTCGCCGCGTTCGAGACGGTGGAGGCGGCGCCGGTGTAGCTGCCGGTGCCGGTGTTCGACAGCGCACGGATCTGCACCGTGTACGAGTTACCGTTGGTCAACCCACCGATCGTGGTCTGACCGTTGCTGAGATTCCGCCAGCTGCCCCCGCTGTTCAGCCGGTACTGGTAGGTGATCTCACCGGCCCTGGCACCATTGCGCTGATCCGCCGTCAACGTATACGACGACGTGATCTCGATCGACCGGTCATGAGCGGTGATCGTCGGCCGCGTCGGCGCATCTGGCCTCGTCGCCCCACGACGCTCCGCAGACGGCGCCGACCACTCGCCCCAGCCGGCCTTATTCTCAGCGCGGAGGATGTACGTGTACCCCTGCTCCGACGTATCAACCACCACAGCCTGGCTCGTCGCACCAGCAGCAACGGGAATCGTCTTCACCGTCGTGCCACCACGAAGCACCTGCAACTGATACCCCGCGATCGCGTCACCGTTGTTGCTCGGCGCACTCCACCGCACATCCATCTGCGCCTGATCGCCAACCGGTGCAAGCTCTGCGGTGGTCGGAGCATCCGGCTGGGCCGGCGGGCCGGCGGGCACCATTCCGAGCGACCAGCTGCTCCACGCCGAGGGATCCGGGGCCAGGTTGTGAGCTCTCACCCGCACCTGGTACGAGGTACCGTTCTCCAGCCCCTCCCACGTCATCGAGTTTCCTGTCACACCCGACTTCTCGATGACGCCCGACGGCGGTGCCGGCGAGATCTGCAATGTGTACGACTCAACGGGCGAGCCCGGCGTCGACGGCGTCTTCCACGCCACATCAAGCGACTTATCACCGAACACCAACGTCGGAGCAACCGGCGTATCCGGCCGAGCATCCGGCCGCGCAACCTCCGACGCACCCGACGGCTCGGAATCACCCACACGGTTCGTCGCCACCACCTGGAACGTGTACTCCACGTTATTCGTCAAACCATCCAACGTGCACGTCGTCGAATCGCACCGCTTGCTATACGCACTCCCCGACGTACTCGACACCGTGTAATGCGTGATCTCCGCACCATTGTTCGACGGCGCCGAGAACGACACCACCACCGTACGATCCTGCACACTCGTCACCTGCGGCCGACCCGGCGCATCCGGAACACCCTGCACCGTCAACACGACCCGACCGTCAACGTGCCTGTCCGGGTCTTCCGTCGCATCCTCGATGGTGTAACGCAGCACCAGGGTGCCGACGAAGTCGGCTCCCGGGGTCACTCGAACCTGATCACCCTCGACGGATGCCGTTCCGACGCCGGTCTCTGGCACGACGTTGAGCAGCTCCAGAGGTGTCTCAGGGAACGGATTGAAATCGTTCTCGAGTACCGGCACCGTAATGGTTTCGCCCTGATGAGCTTCGTCGATCGTGTCGGTGTTGGCCGTTGCCGGGGCACGGGTCGAGGCGGTGACGTTCAAGATCACCGTGCCTTCGATAGGCTCTGTTTCACCGTCGGTGATGCGAACCGTCACCCGCTCGCTCGTGCCCTTGTTGGCGTTCGCCTCGGCCTCAGCGAACAGCTTCGCTCCTTCGATGCGTGCGCTGAGTCCGCCACCGACATCTCCCACGATCGAGAAGTCGTGGTTTCCCTCGTCTTCGGGGTCGGGGTCTGTCGTCAGCGCCGCGAGGTCGAGGCTCGTCGCATCCTCACCCGGGGCGACATTCAGCTCACCGCCGGTGAAACTGGGCTGCTGGTTCGCCGGCGGCAATACCGTGATCGGAATCGTGAGAGTTGATTTACGGCCCTCGGGGTCGTCGGGGCCCGTGCCGTCGGTCACCTCGAACGTGAGAGCGTCCTCGCCGAAGTAGCCTTCCGCGGAGGTGTAGACGAGCGTGGAGCCGTCCTTCACGAGGTCGGAGCCATCGGAGTGCACCGCGCTCACCTTCGAGTGCTCGGTGATCGTCACGGAGCCACCGCCGGCAACGTTGACGTACTCATCCAACGGCAACTCTTTGGTCTCACCGCTGACAACCTCGACGGGCTCGGTCGAGATGAGCGACGGACGCAGGTCCTTCACCGCGGGCACGAAGATGAAGGCCGATGTCTCCAGTCCGTCACGGTCAGTGAGGGTGTAGCGGATCAACTGCCGTTCCTCGCCGATGGCGACCCGCACCTTGCCGTCATCCAGTAGCGTGCCGCCGGCACCGACGGCGACATCGAGCGCCTCGGTCGTGCCATCCGGGTCCTCGTCGTTGCCGAGGATGTCGACGTCGGCGGTCAGCGAGCGATCCGTCAGGTCTTCGGGCAGCACTCGATCGTCGCGTGCGATCGGTGCGAGCAGGGGCACGTCTTCATCGACCGTGATCTGCACCACGGCATCCGCCGTCGCGCCACGCGCGTCACTGATCGTGTATTGCAACGACGTCTCGGCCGCGTGATCGGGAGCTTGCACGAGCACACGGTCACCCGACACGCGTGCTGTCAGATCATCGTCATCGGGCAAGACGAGTCCGTCTTCGACGAGCGCGATCTCGTCGCCCTCGGGGTCGGAATCGTTGAGCATGACCGGCACGGCGATCTCGCGACCCGGGCGCACCACGACGGCATCCTTCACCGCGTAGGGCGCCTGGTTGACGCCCTCGGGCGGGGCGATTCCGACCCGGATCGTCGCGGTGCCTTCTTTTCCGAGGCGGTCGCGCACCCGGTACGAGAAGGTGTCGACGCCGGTGGAGTCGGCGAATGCCTCGTAGACGAAGTAGTTCTGCGCGACCTCGGTGATGCGGCCCTTCTTCGGATTCGAATCCAGCCCGAGCAGTTCGACCGAGTCACCGTCCGCGTCGATGCCATCCAGCGGGATCGCGATATTCGCCGTCGTCCCGCTCAACGCACGCGTCGTGATGTCACGCGGCCTGGGCGCCGCATTGTCTTCCTGAATCGGAAGGATCTGGATCGTGATGTACCCGCCGACCTTATTGTCCCGGGTATCCGACACCTCATAGGTGGCATACACCGTCTTCGCCTCATCGCCCGCTTTGAAGCGAACCTTGTCTTCGGAGACGAAGATCTCACCATCCTCCGGGTCGACGAACGGCTCGATCAACTCCGGCTCCAACGTCAACGCATCACCATTCGGATGCGTGTCGTTATCGAGCACCGGGATCGTCACCACATCACCGACACGCACCACCGCCGTGTCAGGACTCGTGATCGGCGGCAAGATCTGATCCGGCGCCGGAATCGGAATCACGACCACTTCACCCTCGGCGGTCTTCGAACCGTTCGAAATGCGATAACTGATCGTCACCTGCTCATCCAACGCACCCTGATCACCGATACGCAGCGTCTCATGGTTCAAGACCGAAACGCTCAGCCCGCTGCCCGGTTCCACCGTCACCGATTGGATGACGAGGATGCCGCCCGAGGGGTCGGTGTCGTTATTGAGAACACCCAGCAGCACTTCTCCGCCCGTGGGGAGCAGTGCGACATCGCGCACGGCGATCGGCGGCAGGTCTTGATCCTCAGCGTCGGCGACATCGATGCGCACTAGCCCGGGTACGCCGTTCGGGCCGGCGGCCACTTCGTACTGGACGTAGTAGACGCCCTTCTTCGGCGCGCTGAACGTGAACGTCTTGTTTGGGTAGTCCGGGACGATCGTCGCCCCCGGCGTCTCATCACCGTTCACACGCGTCAGACGCAACGGCTCACGACCCGAACTCGAGTCATTCGCCAGCGGCGACACCGTGACCTGCTCACCCACCCGCGTCATCACGTGATCAGCGTTCGTCTTCGGAAGCGTCGAACCCGACGGGCGAACGTCCAGAAGGATGGTTCCGGTCGCGACCTCGCCGAGCGCATCCGCGACCGTGACGGCGACCTCTTTGCGGCCCTGCACGCTCGCGGTCGCTCGATACGTCAGCTGCCCGTCCGTGCTGAACTCGACCTCATCGCCCGGAGCGGCAACAACATCCTTCAGATAGATGTCATCGCCCTCAGGGTCGATCCAGTCAGGGAGGACGTTGTACGAGATCGTGCCGCCCGTCTCGATCGCCAACTTCGTCGTCCGCTTCGGCTTGGGCGCCGTATTCGTATCCCAGTCCTTCACCGACAGCGACACCGACGCGGTATCCTCACCGCCACGCCCATCGTTGACCGCATACGTGAAGGATGCCGACCCCGATGCCTCTTCTTCGACGGCGATCTGCAGTGATCCGCCATCATAGATCGGCTGCACGGTGCCGATCGACGGCTGCTTCTGCGCCAACGACGCCACCAGCACATCACCGTCGGCATCGTTGTCGTTATCGAGCACCGGGAGCATCGTCGTCTGACCCGGACGCACACCGAAATCATCATCCTCGGCCACCGGCGGCGTGTTCTCCGGCGTGCGCTCGGGAAGAGTCGTCTCCACCGTCTCCTCGGTGGTCTCCTCCTCGTCCTCGGTCTCACCCTCCGGCGGCGTCAGATCATTCCAGTTATCAACCTGCTTCAGACTCTCGTTCGCCAGCCACGCAGCACCACCGACCGTGTCGTTCAAAATGATGACGTCACGATTCACGCGGAACGTCAGCGACGCCGAATCCTTGACACCCGGCACCTCAGCCGAAACATCATTCGCCTCATTCGGACACTCGCGCACAAACGTGCCAGTACCCGCCCACGCACCATACGAACAGCCCAGCAGCGAAACCGGGGCAGCCGGGGTCCCCTGCCCGCCGGCATCCGTCGCCGCCGGCTCACTGCCATCGAGCGGAACCTGCAACAACTGCGACGACGTCGCGACCGTCACGGCATCCGTCCCCAACGAAGCCAGCTGAAGAACCGCGGTGTCAGCGCCCGTGATCTCCGTACGGAACCCACCCGGCGACATCACCGCACTATCAGCCGGCGAAAGCACCACCGGCGTCTGACCCACCGCCGTGATCGTCGGAGCAATCGACGTATCGATCTCACCCAACGACGCCGTCTGCGGCTCGCCAGGCTCACCCTCGTTGTCGACGGGAACAGTCACAACCTCAGCGTGTTCGCCCGAGACCGCATACACAGTTCCGTCAGCGCCGACCGTGACATCGGAATTCTTACCGAGCTCGACCAGGGGATCGCTGCCCTGCACCTCGAAACCCGAAATCCCCGCCACGGGAACGACCCACAGGTCACCGGACTCGGAATCGAGAATGGCCGTCGTCTTCGCACCCAGCTCGACCTTCGCCGACGCCGGGATCGTCGCGCTGTCACCGAGGGTAACGCGCGCAGGATCGACCGAAGTCAGGGTCGAGTTGCCGTCGTCGACGACCAGGATGGTCGAGGCATCCTGCAGAATGTCGAAATTCTCACCGCTGGTTCGCAATCCGCCATCCAGCAACGTCGACTCATTATTGAAGTGACCGACCATCAGCGCCGACGACTTCGTGATCCACACACTGCCGTCGTTCAGGTCGACCTTCGTGGTCGGGTTGCCGTCATAGGCAAAAGCCAGGGTTGTGAGCGCCACGGCTGCGATGGAGACAGTCGCCACGGATGCCACGGTCTTCGGTTTCGCCCGCAACCATGACAGCGCCTTCATCCCTGATTCCCCCTGGATTTACGTCACATCGCACCGAATTTCAGCGCGACACACCGCGTATATCCTAACTGCCGCGTCTGAACCGTGCCGCGGGGAGCACTCCCCATGCGATGAGCTGCCAGCTCAGGTGCGCCAGCATCCGTCGATATGGTCGTCAACCATGCCGGTCGACTGCATGAGGGCGTACATCGTCGTCGGACCGACGAAGCGAAATCCCCGCTTGCGCAGCGCCTTGCTCATGGCTGTCGACTCCGGGGTCACCGCAGGTACGTCCGCGAACGAGCGAGGACGGATGCCGCGCGCCGGCGCGAACGACCACATCAGTTCGTCGAGCTCACCGTCAGCGAGCTCGGTCACCAGACGCGCGTTGCCGATGGTCGCCAGAATCTTCGCGCGATTGCGGATGATTCCCGCATCCTGCATCAGCGCCTCGATCTCGGCTTCGCCGAAGGCGGCCACCTGCCGGGGGTCGAACCCGGCGAACGCCTCGCGAAAACGCGGGCGCTTGCGCAGGATCGTGATCCAGCTGAGTCCGGCTTGGAACCCCTCCAGCGACATCTTCTCGAACAGCGCCCGGTCGCCGTGCAACGGCACTGCCCATTCCTCGTCGTGGTAGCGCTGATATTCGGCATCCGTTCCCGACCAGGCGCAACGTGCGCGGCCGTCAGCACCGGTGAGAAGAGAGGTCATGATACCGGGACGAGCCGGTCGCCGACCCGGCGCGATGCGCGAAACGCCAGCCAGGCCAGGGGTCGTCGGCTCCCCTTCTGATAGACGCGGTGCGGCACGTTGGCATCTTCGGGCAGGGGCACGCCGGCGGCGACGCGCACACTCGGCAGAATCACCCGTGCTGCCTCGGCGTATCCGCGGCTCGACGGGTGCAGATGATCATGCAGCGAGAACATCGTGGCCGGGTCGCGCCGGAAGATCGCGCCAAGCGTGTCGGCAAGAGAGACCGTGCGGCCACTCGCCCGGAGGGTCACGATGGCCTGTCCCGTCGCGAGCACACGGCTGTACCAATGGGCGAGAAAACGCAGCAGGGGCATGAACGGGCGCACCGTGCCCAGATCGGGGCAGGTCGCCACCACGACCTCTGTGCCCCCACTGTGCAGGTGGCGTACCGTCGCGGCCAGAGGCCACAGCGCATCCGTCAGTCGTTTGAGATGCATGACGTCGTTCGCTCCGATGAGGATCACCACGACGTCGGGGGTCGACAGGGAAAGCAGCCGAGCGAGTTGCGCTTCGAGCGCTGTCGATTCAGCGCCCACTTCGGCGACGTTGGTGAGGGTGACCGGTCGCTCGCCCGCTTCGACGAGCCCTTCGGCGAGCAGCACACCCGGGGTGCTCGCCGGGTCATCAGCGCCGTAGCCGGCGGCAAGGGAATCGCCCATGATGCCCAGTTCGATCGGGGTGCCTTCTCGATCTGCCGCGAACGTGCCGCTGTGCGGGATCGTCAACTCGGGCTTCAGGTTCGCGAATCGTTCGCGGGCGAGAAAGCCCTGTGCTGCCGCGACCGCGCCCAGCGTGACGAGAAGTCCGACCAGCGAGCTGATGGCGATGCCGATTCCGCGCAACACTGCCCAGGCGATTGCCCACGGCGACCGCCGATTCTGCGTGTCCTCACGCATGGTCCCTCCCCCGGCCGGCTCAGCGCTTCTTAGCCGCCTTCTTCATCGCCTTCTCTGACAGCGGTGCGTTGCCGGATGCCTCAAGCTCGGCGTAGTACGCACGGGCTTCGTCCTGGCGCTGCTTTTCCATGCCGCTGGCGATGGGGGCACGCACGTGCTCGGGTTCATAGCCGAACGCATTCACCAGATCGCGGGCGTGCGGGCGCAGGCGCAGGCACAGCCGGTCGATGTAGCTCGACACCGCCGCCGCGCGCTGCGTCGACAGTCTGCCATTGATGATGTGCCAGGCCAGGTGCTTCTCGACCAGCTGCAGGCCGAACAGATCACGCAGCCAGGTGAGGATCTTCTTCGTCGAGGCGTCGGGGATGCTGTTCACGGCATCCGTGAAGGCTTCCCACTGCAACAGCTCGCCGTGTGCGCGGGCGGCTTCGATGAGGTCGGACTGGTTCTCGTTGAACAGCTTCTCGCCCAGCACCTTGTCTTTGCCCGCCGCGCGCAGGCGCCCGGCGATGTCGGCAACCATCTGCTGCACGCGGTCAGCGAGCATCTCGTGCTGCTGGTCGGCGCGAAGCCCGTTCTCGACGGAGCGGGCTGTCGACCCGAAGTCGGCGATGTTCTGGCCGAAGCGGCGAAGCCCCGCGCCGTGGAACACCTTGCCCGCGGTGTGCTCGAACGCGAAACGCGCCAGCGCCGCGGCGTCCTTGTCTTTGAACTGCTTCGCGAAGTCGGTGAGCAGGCGCTTGCCGACCAACTGCAGCAGCACGTTGTTGTCACCCTCGAACGTGACATAGACGTCGAGATCTTGCCGGAGGCCCACCAGACGGTTCTCGAACATGAAGCCGGCACCGCCACACGCTTCGCGAGCCTCTTGCAGGGTGTCAAGGGCGTGCCAGGTCGACAGCGGCTTGAGCGCCGCGGCGAGCGTCTCGAGGTCTTCGCGATCGTCAGGGGTGTCGGTGCGCCCCGAGAAGACGCCATCGAACTTCTGAGCGAACTCGTCGTGCGCGAAGATCTGAGCGTACGTCGTCGCCAGCCGTGGTAGCAGGCGACGCTGGTGGCGACCGTAGTCGAGCAGCACGACCTCTTGGCCGTCGGCTCCTTCGAACTGGCGGCGCTCGGTCGCGTACGTGATCGCGATGTGAAGCCCGAGAGCCGATGCCCATGACGCTGCGCCGTCGAGCGACACACGCCCCTGAACCAGAGTGCCGAGCATGGTGAAGAAACGGCGCCCGGGGCTGTCGATCGGGCTCGTATAGGTGCCGTCGGCGGCCACGTCTCCGTAGCGGTTCAGCAGGTTCGTGCGCGGGATGCGCACCTGGTCGAAGGCGAGGCGGCCATTGTCGATGCCGTTGAGACCGCCCTTGAGGCCGTCGTCTTCGCGGGTGATGCCGGGCAGGTCGTTTCCGTCGTCGCCGCGCAGCGGCACGTAGAAGCAGTGCACGCCGTGATTCACGCCGTTCGTGATCAGCTGCGCGAAGACCGTGGCCGCCACGCCGTGGAGGGCCGCGTTGCCGAGGAACTCTTTCGTCGCCGCGCGGAACGGCGTGTGGATGACGAACTCTTCCGTCTCGGGGTCGTAGGTCGCCGTGGTGGCGGCCGCGGCGACGTCTGAACCGTGACCGATCTCCGTCATCGCGAAGGCGCCCGGGATCGAGAGATCCATGACGCCGGGCAGCCACTTGTCGTGGTGCTCTTCCGTGCCCAGCTGCAAGATCGCCGACCCGAACAGCCCCCACTGCACACCGGCCTTGATCTGCAGGCTGGGGTCGGCCGCCACGAGCTCTTCGAAGCCGGAGATGTTCGCACCGTTGTTCTCTTCGCCGCCGAACTTCTTCGGGAAGGCACGGTGCACGGCGTTGTTCTCGACGAGCAGGTGCAACTGGCTGAGCACGCGCTCGCGGTGCTCGTCCATGCCGAGGTCGTCTTGCCGCCAGAACGCGGGGTCTTTGATCATCTCCCGCGCGGTGCGGCGGGTGTCGGCCCAGGTGCCCAGTAGCAGACTGTTCACGCTCTCGACGTCGATGCGCGCGGCATCATCGGCTGTGGGAGTCGTGGTGGTGCGAACGTCGGCGTCAACCATGAGGGGTCCTCTCAGAGAGAAGTGCAGATACTTCGATCGTAGATCTGCTACAACGGGCTACAAAGTGCGGTGTGGGGTTTCTCCAAACCTGTGTGGGCCCGTGTCGCCGTGCCGTTGTCGTGAGACGACAGGTGCTCGGTGACGACAGGACTCACCACGCGACGTCGATGGTGCCATTGGACTCGATGACCTCCCGCACCTCGTCACTGGCGAAGGCCCGCTTCAACGCCGCGGTGGCTGCAGACTCGGCATCCGCTTCGCGAACGGCGACGTACAGCGCGAACCGGTCGTCAAGCTCGGTGATGAGGCCGTCATCTTCCGGGTTGAGCCCGAGGGCCGCGATGTGCGACGGCCACTGGAACACCAGATCGGCTTCTTCGTATGCGGCGTTCAGCGATCCGATCGGCACCTCGAGGAACTCGGCGTTCTTCGGGTTCTCAGCGATGTCATCGAGAGTCGCCGCGTACGGATCGACGTCAGGGTCGAGCGCGATCACGCCTTCGGCGTCGAGCAGCTTGAGGGCGCGTCCGAGGTTTGACGAGTCGTTCGGCACCGCGATCGTCGCCCCCTCGGGCAGGTCGACGATGTCGTCGAGCGTCTTGGAGTAGAACGCGATTACGAAGTTGTAGACCGGCTGCACTTCGACCAGCGTGCCACCGTTCTCGGCGTTGAACTCTTCCATGTACGGTACGTGCTGCGAGAAGTTCGCGTAGGCGTCGCCATCGTTGACGATCGTGTTCGCTGTGACGTAGTCAGAGACCTCGACGAGTTCGATCTCATAGCCGTCTTCGATCGCCTCGCCGGCGGCCTCGACGACGTCGGTCATCGGTGCAGTGACCGCGGCGACTTTCATCACGACGGGAGCGTCGGCGACGGCATCCGATTCATCACCGCCTGATGCGCTGCACCCGGCGAGCGCGATGGTTGCGGCGGTGACGACGGCGAGGACGCCGAGGCGCGAGGTTCTCATTGTTCCTTCTCTCTGTGTGAACTGCAGTCGGGTATCAGCGGTGATCGAGTTTCTCGGAGGTACGGTGTCCGATCGCCTGGATGACGAGCACGCAGACGACGATGATCGCGATCGTGATGTACATGAGGGCGTCGTTGTACTCCTGGTAGCCGTAGCGCATGGCGAAGTCGCCGATGCCGCCGCCTCCGACGACACCGAGCACCGTCGAGTACGACAGCAGGCTGATGGCCGCCGAGGTGAGTGCGTAGACGAGGCCCGAGCGCGCCTCGGGCAGCAACACCCGGAACACCGCCTGCGGAAGAGTGGTGCCCATCGCGACGGCGACTCGTGAGATGCCGGGTGGGATTTCGCGGAGGATCTGCTCGACCAGGCGCGCGTAGATCGCGACGGCGACGAAGCACAGCGGCAGTGTCGCCGCCTGCGTGCCGAAGCTCGTGCCCATCACAGCCCTCGTGAACGGGATGAGGAAGACCACGAGAAGCAGGAACGGGAACGAGCGGACGA